>JAFGUS010000005.1 GCA_016938395.1 Coriobacteriia bacterium
GACGACATCAAGATGATGCTGGCGTACTCGACGATCTCCAACATCGGGTACATCGTGATGGGGCTCGGGCTCGCCTCCACCTACGGCGTCATCGGGGCGAGCGTCCACGTCTTCAACCACGCGATCATCAAGGCGACGCTCTTCCTCGGGGCCGGGGCAATCATCTTCCAGACCGGCAAGCGCACGCTTTCGGAGCTCGCCGGCGTGGGCAGGGCGATGCCGCTTACCGTGGCGGCCATCGCAGTGGGCGCCGTGTCCATCGTCGGAATGCCTCCCACGGCGGGCTTCCTCTGCAAGTGGTACATCGCGCTCGGCGCGATCCAGGCCGGACATCCCGTGTTCGCGTTCGCGCTCGTCTTCGGCGCCCTGTTCATCTTCGTCTACTACATCCGGATGGTGAACGCCTTCTACTTCAAGCAGCCGGAGGATCCGGCGATCCTCGAGGTGGGCGAGGCCCCGGCGAGCATGCTCGTGCCCATCCTCATCCTCGCGGCGCTCTGTCTCGTGATGGGCCTGCTCGGCCGCATCCCGCTGAGCTTCATCGAGCCCGCCGCCCTTCGTCTGCTCGCCCCGCTGGGAGGTGGCTAGGTGGAAGTCATCGATGCCAGAGCCGCCCTCGCGCCGGCGATATCTCTCATATGTGCCGTGCTCGTCTTCGCGGGCGGCGACAGGGCGTTCTGGCGCCGGTTCTGGAGCCTGTCAGCGGCTGTGGCCAAGCTCGTCATCGTCATGTCGATGCTCCCGGGAGCGCTGCGAGGCGTCGTCTACACGTTCCGGCTCGTCGAGTTCACCGAGGGTGTGGGTCTTGCCTTCCGGGCGGACGCACTCGGAATGTTCTTCTCGGTGGTGTCGTCCACGCTGTGGCTGGTCACGACGATCTACGCCATCGGATACATGGAGCGCGAGCCCAACCGCGTGCGGTTCTTCGGGTTCTTCGCACTCTGCGTCTCCACCACCGTCGGCGTGGCCTTTGCCGAGAACCTCCTGACGATGTTCCTGTTCTACGAAACGCTGACCATCTGCACGTATCCGCTCGTGATCCACGATGAGACTCCGGACGCCATGCGCGCCGGACGCAAGTACCTCGCGTACACGCTCACCGGCGGCGCGTTCGTGCTCCTCGGCTCGATCATCACGTACCAGCTGGCGGGAACGATGACGCTCAGCCAGCCGGGTATCCTGTCACTCGAGAACGGTCGGCTCACCCTGACGCTGCTCTTCATCGCGCTGATCGCCGGCTTTGGCGTGAAGGCGGCGATCATGCCGCTGCACGGATGGCTGCCGAGTGCCATGGTGGCACCCACGCCCGTGAGCGCGCTGCTCCACGCCGTCGCGGTCGTCAAGGTGGGCGCGTTCGGAATCCTGAGGGTCATCTACAACGTCTTCGGGGTGGGTCTGCTGCGCGAGCTGGGGCTCTGCGATTGGCTCGCCGGACTTGCCGCCTTCACCATCCTCGCGGGCTCGCTCGTGGCCATCTTCCAGGACAACCTCAAGCGACGGCTCGCATTCTCGACCGTGAGCCAGCTGTCGTACATCGTACTCGGCGCGGCGCTCCTCACGCCGCTTGCGGCGACCGCAGCGATCGTGCACATCGCCAACCAGGCCTTCGCCAAGATCACGATGTTCTTCGTGGCCGGCTCGATCCAGCGAACCACCGGCAAGACGACCGTGCATGAGCTCGCCGGCATCGGCTACCGGATGCCCTACACGATGGCGGCATTCACCGTTGCGGCACTGAGCTTCATCGGAGTCCCGCTCTTCGCGGGGTTCGTTACCAAGTGGTATCTGTCCCTCGGTGCGCTCGAGAGCGGCGCATGGTGGTACGCCCTGGTCATGCTCGCGAGCGCGCTGCTCAATGCGGCGTACTGGCTCCCGGTGGTGTACGCGGCCTTCTTCAAGACCGCGCCGGGAACCGAGACCGAAGTGCGCGAGGCGCCGCCGAGCATGCTTGTTCCGACCCTGGCATGCGCGGTGTTCGTCATCGTCCTCGGCACGACCGCGTCGACGCCGGGCATGCCCTTCGCGCTCGCAAGCGCTGCCGTGAAGTTCGTCTTCGGGATGTAGGGGTGGTTTGACGTGGAGACCGAAGCGACCCGCTCGATCCTGCCGCTCATCGCGGTGCTGCTCCCACTCGTGGGCGCGGCAGCGACTGTGCCGTTGCAGCGCATCTCCGGCACGGTGCGCAACGTCACGCTGGCCGCACTGGCTGCCGTCGTGGCCGTCATCGCGCTCGTCCTCGCCGCCGGAGTCGCGGGAGGGGCCAACTACGAGACGTTCGTACTGCAGCTTACGCCCGATATCTGGATGTACCTGCGGGTGGATGCCGCCGGGGCACTCTTCGGGGCAACGGTGGCGGTGCTCTGGGTGCTCGCGCTGGTGTACTCGTGGGGGTACATGGCCGAGGGCCATCGGCTCGGCCGCTACTACAGCTTCTTCATCCTCTGCCTCTCCTGGACGATGGGTGTGGCGTACGCGGGCAACCTCCTTACCTTCCTCATCTTCTACGAGCTCTTCAGCATCCTCACCTACCCGCTCGTGGTACACGAGCAGACGCCCGAGGCGATGGCGGCGGGCACCAAGTACATCGTGTACATCCTTGTGGGTGGCAGCCTCGTGCTCCTCGCCATCGTGCTGACGTTCTTCGCCGCGGGCAGCCAGACACTCACGCCCGGTGGCATACTCTCGGCCGAGGTCGGGCAGGGACGACTCTTCGCCATCTTCTGGTGCTACATGGCCGGCTTCGGCGTGAAGGCGGCGATCGTCCCGTTGCACGGCTGGGTGCCCGACGCCCATCCGGCCGCACCGGCACCGTTCTCGGCGGTGCTGTCTGGCGTGATGGTTGCCGCCGGCAGCTTCGGCATCGTACGCGCGCTCTTTCAGGTGTTCGGCGTCGAGCTGCTGCGTGAGATGGGCGTGATGACCATGCTCACGTGGCTCGCGGGCGTCACGGTCCTCTTCGCCGCGGTGCTCGCCGTGAGCCAGGACGACCTCAAGCGCCGGCTCGCCTACTCGACGATCAGCCAGATGGGCTACGTCGTCCTCGGAATCTCGCTTCTCGGGTACGAGGCAACGATCGGCGCACTGGCACACATCACGAACCATGCGTTCATGAAGGGCGCGCTCTTCCTGTGCGCGGGCCTGTTCATCCGCCGCCTCGGCGTGAGGCGGGTGAGCCAGCTCGATGGTGCCGCAAAGCGGATGCCGATCACCGCCGCCGCCTTCGCGCTCGCCGCGCTCGCGATGATCGGGACGCCGCCGCTCTCCGGCTTCGTAAGCAAGTGGTATCTCGGCCTCGGCATGCTCGAGACCGAGAATCCGCTGCTCCTGATCGTGCTGCTCGGCGGCGCACTCATGGCCGCGATCTACCTGCTCCCCATCGTGTTCCGCCTGTACTTCCGCGAGCCGGTGCTCACTGCCGATGACAAGATCACCGCCGAGGGCCGAGAGGCTCCTGCTTCCATGCTCGTGCCGCTCGTCATCGTGACGCTGCTGACGATCGCGCTCGGGCTGGGCGCCTCGCTCACGGGAATGCCGGTCTCACTCGCGCGCATGGCCGCAGAGACGTTCTTCCACTAGGGAGCGACGATGGAGGGCACGCACATAGCCGCTGAGGCCGTGCACGCCGCCACGGAGGCGGCGCACCTCACAGCGAGCCCGCTGCCGCTGCTCCTCGTGCTCGTGCCGCTTCTCGGAGCGGCCCTTGTCTACCCGCTCGGCAAGCGCTGGCCCGGATTCCGCAACATGTGGGTCGTCGTGGTGGCGGGCCTCACGCTGCTCGGCACGACCGGCCTCATCCCGCTCGTGGCCGAACACCACCGCATCCAGAGCACCGTATCGCTGCTGGTGGGCGAGCTCACGTTCACGGTGGACTCGTTCTCGATGCTCTTCGCGATCTTCACGTCGTTCGTGTGGTTCGCATCGACGCTCTACTCGCTCGACTATCTGAAGCACGAGGAGAAGCACGACCGGTACCACACCACGAGCCTCGTGGTGCTCGCGGCAAATCTCGGCGTGGTACTGGCAGGTGACCTCGTCACGCTCTACCTCTTCTTCGAGGCACTCGGACTGGTGGCGTTCCTGCTCGTCATACACACGGAGACCGATGAGGCCAAGAAGGCCTCGGTCAAGTACTTTTGGATGACCGTCATCGGAGGATTCGCGCTCATCGGCGGGATCTTCCTGACGTTCGCACTCGGCGGCACCGGCGCGATCGGGCCACTTCCTGCGGGACACGGGGATGAGCTCATCAGGTGGGCCGCGGCCATCATGCTCATCCTCGGTTTCGGGGTGAAGGCGGGCATGGTACCCGTGCATGTGTGGCTCCCCGACGCACACCCGGTCGCGCCGTCCCCCGCCAGTGCGCTTCTGTCCGGCGTCATGATCAAGGCCGGCGCGTACGGCATCTTCCGCGTCGTGACCGGCATCTTCAGGCCCGAGGTGGCCGAGGATGTGGAGGAGGCGCTCTGGCACTTCTCGAGCCAGCTCGGGCTCGCCGTGCTCTGGATCGGCATCGCCACGATGTTCATCGGCGTGTTCCTCGCGCTCCAGCAGTCTAACGCCAAGCGCATGCTCGCCTACCACAGCGTGAGTCAGATGGGGTTCATCCTCGCGGGCATCGGCGCAGCCGGGTACCTCGGCGCGCACGGAGCGATGGGTGTGGCGGGAGGCCTGTACCACGTGGTCAACCACGCGCTGTTCAAGGCCTGCTTGTTCCTTGGCGTGGGCGCCGTCTACTTCCGCACGCACTCGCTCGACATGTACCACTTGGGCGGCCTGTGGAAGAAGATGCCGGTCACGTTCCTGTTCACGCTCATCGCGGCAATGGGCATCACCGGCGTCCCGTTGCTCAACGGCTTCGTGAGCAAGTGTCTGATCCACCACGCGATCGTAGAGGCGCAGGAGCTCCACCATCTCGCGTCGCTCGGAATCGCCGAGAAGATCTACATCATCACCTGCGGCGGTACGGCGTGCTCGTTCATCAAGCTGATCGGTCTCGTGTTCCTGGGGAAGCCGAAGACGGAGTACGGCCCCGAGGTGACCGACGCGCCGAAGCGGATGCTTGTGGCTATGGCGGGACTGGCTGCCGCGATCATCACCCTCGGCCTGTTCCCCCAGATCCTCATCAGGGGCGTCTTCCAGCCGGGACTCCACACCTGGGGCGTGCACGGCGACATCCTCGACGAGTACCTGTCCCACTACTTCCTGTCATCCGGGGACCTGATGAGCGTGGTCATCGCGTTCACGCTCGGCTTCACGTTCTTCTTCGTCGGCATGAAGTTCGGCCTGTTCCATCTCCACGGCCACCGCTGGCTGTCCGTGGACTACTGGTACCGCCAGGCCGCCCACGGCCTGATCGCCTTCTGCGGCTTCACCGACCGCACCTACGAGGCCCTGCGGCACGGTGCATCCCGCGGGCTGCGCAGGCTGGTCTCGGAGTACCACTCCCTCGGGATCCGTCTGTCGCGGCAGCGGCGGCTCGTGCTCGCCACGGTACTCACCGGCGCGCCCGGCGCCCGTGACCAGCACTTCATCCAGCATGCATACGTGACCCTCGAGCAGGAGCGGCAGGACACCGTGCGCACCGCCGTGACTCGCGCGATCGACGGGCTGCGGGCATCAGGAGCCGACGACGGCGCGCTCGCCCACCGCGACTACATCGATGCTGTACGCGACATCGCTGGCTACATGTCACAGCGCCTGATGAACGAGCGGATGGGCGTGCTTGCCGACCTCGCCCGTACCAACGAGTTGCAGTCGGTCCGGGCGCCATTCGAGGCAGTACGTGGCGAGCTGGCCCGTGCCCGGAGCCGCATCATCGACACTGCGATCGAGCTCGCCCCACACCGCATGGAGGGTGAAAGCGTCACACGCGAGGTCGCCTCATGCGTCAACGCGATCCTGAGCGAGGAGCGGTTCGACGTTATGCTCACGGCCGCCGCCCATCAGCGTCTGCAGGCAACGGGTCGCGCGCTCGAAGCGGGGGCGGCACTTCGCGGTCGTGTGCCGCGGCGCACGGCACTCCTCGCGGTGCAGTCGAGCGGCCTCGGAAGACTCGAGCGGGCTGCGGCGTGGACCGTTGAGATGCTCGCGATCACGGTCGATGCGCTCACCCGTGAGCGCACGGGCGGCATCACGACACGCCCCGTGGACGACAGCATCGTGCTCCAGACGCGCCTCTCGATCCAGCGCTACGCGCGCGACATCGGCCTGAACGTCGCAGTCCTGCTCGTCGTCATGCTGATCTTCATCGGCGTGCTCGCGCTCGGCTGAACCATATCGGCGCGCGCACCCAGCCCGGGCGCGTCCGGCGCCGCACGGCACCACCACCCCTCAGGCACACACGCAGAGCCCGCGTGATACGCTGCCCCTAGTCTCCGAACGGAGGACCTCTCATGTGCGAGTTCTGCGTGCAGCACGGCGACGGCAAGAAGTGGTACCTGCAGGCGAGCAACTACGCGGTCGACCTGGCACGCGACCTCGAGCGTCGTGAGTTCGTCGTCGACTTCGTGACGACCTTCGACGAGCGCATGGCGAAGAACGTCCGACTCCTCGGAGTCGCTGCGGCGGCGCCTAAGCCGGTGAAGGCCGCGTTCAGATCGATCGCCCAGCCACGACAGATGCGCGATCACTTCGGCCAGCCGGTGCCGATCGAGGAGTGTGAGCAGATCTTCGACATCGCCACGTCGATCACGCAGCTGCCGTGCGTCTGCCGCCACTTCGCCAAGAAGCCCGAGCGCGGGTACTGTCTGGCCGTCACCATGACACCACAGGACGAGGTCTTCACCGAGGCATTCCGGGACTACGCGTCGGGTCCCGACACGCCCACACTCCAGCGCCTCACCAGAGACGAGGCGTCCGCCGTGCTCAGGCGCGCGGAGAGCGAGGGCCTCATGCACTCGGTCTGGACGTTCAAGACGCCGTTCATCGCGGGTATCTGCAACTGCGACCTCGCGAGCGGCTGCATGGCGATGAGGTCGACGCTCGAGTTCGACTACAAGTCGATGTGGAAGGGCGAGTACGTCGCCCGGGTCGATGAGACGTCCTGCAGCGGCTGCGGCGCGTGCGAGGAGCGGTGCCCCTTTTCGGCCATCGCCGTCAATGGGCGCGCGATCGCGGTGGTGGACCTGGAGGCGTGCTACGGATGTGGCATCTGCCGCTCCTCCTGCCCGGTGGACGCGATCGCCCTCGAGGACCGCGCGGCCGAGGGAGTCACCGCCGGCTGGTGATCCACGGGGCCTCGAACGCAGAAGCGGGGCGCCTCCCCCGCCGACCCGGCTCTCGAAACCTACCAGGCCCGCAGATAAGACACCCCGCTCGAAGCGACGCAAGCGCTAGCGGATCGTGTATCCGCCGTCGATCAAGAGGTCAGCGCCGTTGATCATGTCGGCGCCGTCCGAGGCCAGGAACACCGCCGCGGCGGCGATCTCCTCGGGGATGGCGAAGCGCTCGGTGGGGATGAGCTTCATCATCGCGTCTCCCTTGGGGCCCGACCACGCCTTCTTGCCGAGCTCGGTCAGCACTACCGTTGGCGAGATGCTGTTGACGGTGACGCCGCGCCCGGCCCACTCGGAAGCGAGCACCTTGGTGAGGCCGATCACGCCGAACTTGGATGCGCAGTACGCCGCATGTTCGTGGAGCGCGACCGAGCCCGCCTGTGAGGCGAGGTTGATGATCTTGCCGTATCCGGCCGCGAGCATGACGCGCCCGACCGCCTGCGACATGACGAAGGTGCCGCCGAGGTTGACCTTCATGGTGAGGTTCCACGCGTCCATGCTCAGATCC
>JAFGUS010000065.1 GCA_016938395.1 Coriobacteriia bacterium
CACGTGCGGCTCATCTCCTCCGAGTACCTGACGTCCTCGCTCCGCGACCGCGGAGCCTGGGGTCTAGGCTCAGGGAGAGCAGCCGGCGATGAGGGCCATGAGAACGAGCGCCGCGAGCACCAGTGTCGACTTCATGTCAGATCCTCCAATGCTGCCGAACCCGCGGTGACGCGCGCACTACGCGCACCGACACCAGTATAGCCCGAGGTGCGGGTCATCCCTGCGCCTGTCCCAGCCGCGGCCGGCCGTACTCGCGGATAAGGCTGCATATCGCGTCGGCCACGCGTTCCGCGAACTCCTCGATCACCTGTGGGGGAACCTCCGTGCCGACCGGGATCGCAGGCGGCAAGAGCGGCTCGCCCACGACGTAGGTCACCTTGCACGGCATCGGAAGGCTCACCGCGATGCCGAACGGCAGCGGCACCGGCAGCAGGCCGATCGTGAGCGGGTCGCGGTAGTGCGCGTACGCGGGGCCGAGCCTGAGCAGGCCCCGGAAGAGCAGGGTCCCGAGCAACCGGCCGCTCGAGACGAAGATGTGCCCACTGTTCACGCCGATGCCCGCCACGGGCACAACCGGCGCACCGGCCTCGATGGCAACGGCTGCGAACCCACGGCGCCCCTCCCAGTCGATGTGTTCGCGGCGGAAGCGGCTCCCGAAGATCTCGCGTACGCCACCCGGGTATGTGAGTACGGCCTCCCCCCGCGCGAGCAACCCCAGAGCGTTCTCGCGGGTGCCGTCCACCGCTCCCGCTGCCGCGAATACCCGATCGACGAGGGGGACCCGGAACCACAGGTGATCGGCCATCAACCGCGCGAGCCGTCCACGCGTGCGCAGGATCAGGCGCAGCAGGATGAACGAGTCGAAGTCCAGGCGCCCGTGGTTGCTCACGATCACGCATCCGCCCGCCTCCGGAATCCGCTCCGCGTTGACGATAGCCGCCCGGTGGTACGCCAAGCGCGGATTAAGCAGGGTGAGAGCCCGCACTGCCGATCCATGCACGTCCGTCGACACGACTTCCCCTGTTCCGCCCCGGCCCACACGGCTTACGCCTGCCCCGCACTGCGGGCGCCCATCGCACTCGGCAACGCTTCGCCCCACAGCGTACCGCGAACGCGCGCCACGCAGGCGGGGGACACCTGGACGCGCAGCGCTCGCGCGTTCCCTCGCGCACCCACAAACGGTAGACTCCCCCGAAGGGGTCACGCACTCACCGCCGCACGGTACCGGACACACCATCTGGCGGACAGGACCCAGACCAACGGGGATAAGGGGGCACGATGCAGGCAGCAGGAAAGACCATCGCGATCACGGGCGGCGGCAACGGGATCGGTCGGGAGTTGACGCTCAACCTTCTCGGCCGCGGCGCGCGGGTGGCAGCTATCGACATCAGCGAAGCCGGCCTGGCCGAGACAGCCGCGCTCGCGGGCGACAAAGCCGACCGAGTCTCGCAGCACGTGGCGAACATCACCGACCGCGAGTCCGTCGAGGCGCTTCCCGCGGCGGTCATCGAGGCGCACGGTCAGGTCGACGGCCTCATCAACTGCGCCGGCATCATCCAGCCGTTCGTGAAGGTGAACGATCTGGACTACGCCTCGATAGAGCGCGTGATGAACGTGAACTTCTGGGGCCTGCTCTATATGACGAAGACGTTCCTCCCCCACCTGCTCGAGCGCCCCGCCGCGCACATCGTCAACATCTCGAGCATGGGCGGCTTCCTCCCTGTGCCCGGGCAGTCCATCTACGGCGCATCCAAGGCGGCGGTCAAGCTGCTCACCGAGGCGCTCCACTCCGAGCTCACCGAAACGAACGTGTCGGTCACCGTCGTGTTCCCGGGCGCGATCGCCACCGACATCTCGAAGCACTCGGGAGTGAGCGCGCAAACGGCCGAGGAAGCGCAGGCGAGTGGGGCATCCAAGATCAAGATGACGCCTCCTTCCGATGCCGCGCGCATCATCGCCGACGCGATGGAGCGCGATGCGTACCGGGTGACGGTCGGTAAGGACTCGACGATGATGGACCGCCTGTCTCGTCTCATGCCCGAGCGCGCCGCCGCCCTCATCTACAAGCAGATGCGGGAGCTCCTCGCCGGGTGACGCGCGGCAGGCGCAGCACTCGCACCCGACACAGCACGACCCCCGGCCCGATGCTCTGCGCGTCGGGCCGGCCTGCGCCACAGAACACCTACAGTTCGTAGATGAAGTTGGCCATGTCTTCGCGCTCTATCCAGCCATGCTTGGGATAGAACTCCCGCCGATACGAGTCGCGGGTGGCCACCGCGATGAGCATGAGACGCGCGCAGTCG
>JAFGUS010000066.1 GCA_016938395.1 Coriobacteriia bacterium
CCGATGCAGACGCCTGAGCGCCCCGTCAGCGTGAGCGACGCCATGTCCCTCGCCAAGGGAGTACTGGAGGGCGTGCGCATTCGGGTCCTCGGCGAGGTGAGCGAGGCCACGATCAAGCCCGGTTACAAGGCGGTCTACTTCTCACTCAAAGATGAGGCCGCGGTGATGCCCTGTCTCATGTGGCGCGACGCGTACGACGCGTGTGGCGCCGCGCTCGTCTCCGGACGCCTCGTGGAGGTGAGCGGCTACTTCACGGCCTACGCGCCCAAGGGCCGCCTCCAGTTCCAGGTACGGTCGCTGTCGGTGGCCGGTGAGGGCGTGCTGCGACTCCAGGTCGCCGAGCTTGCCAGAAAGCTCGAAGCCGAGGGGCTGATGGACGCGTCACGCAAGCGGACGCTTCCGGGCTTCCCGCTGCGCGTCGGGCTGGTCACATCACCGCGGGGCAAGGCGGTCCACGACGTCCTTCGCACGTTGGCCCGCCGCTATCCGCTCGCCGAGGTGGTCATCGCCGGTGTGCAGGTCGAGGGGGACTGCGCGGCGGCGGAGATCGTGCGGGGCCTGCGGGCGATTGCCGCCGAGCCCGACGTGGACGTTGTGATCCTGGCCCGTGGAGGCGGGAGCTACGAGGACCTCATGCCGTTCAATGCCGAGGAGGTTGCCCGCGCCGTGGTAGCGAGCCCGATGCCGGTCGTCACGGGCATCGGCCACGAGCCCGACACCTGCATCGCGGACATGGTCGCCGATCTGCGTGCCTCGACGCCCACGGCAGCAGCCGAGGCGGTTGCACCGGCGATCGACGACGTGCGCAGGAGCCTCTCGGTCCTCGAGCGTTCGCTCGGTCGGGCCCTCTCGGCACGTGTCCGCGAGAGCAGGCACCGGCTTCGGATGCTTGCGAGCCGTCCGCTGTTCACCGATCGCTCGGTGCTTCTGGCGCAGCGGCTGCAAGCGCTGGACATCGTGGCCCAGGATCTGGCCCGGGTGTTGCCCGAGCGCGTGCGGCGGCAACGCGAGCTCGTCACCCGCTCGGGCGGCGTGCTCCTGCTCCTCGGGAGCCGGCTCTCGGAGCGTGAGCGGGTGCGCCTGGAGCATTCCCGCGAGAGGACGGTCGCGGCGGGACGCGCGATCGTCGCGAGCGCCGAGCAGCAGATGGCCGCCTCGGCCGCCCGCCTGGAGGACCTCTCGCCCCTGGCGATACTGGGGCGGGGCTTCGCGGTATGTTATGAGACAGGTGGCGGTGTCGTTCGTGATGCCGGTCAGGTATCGCCGGGCGACCACGTCACCGTCCGTGTCGCCAGAGGACATCTCGGCTGCACGGTCGACACCACCACCGGATCGGA
Organism: Coriobacteriia bacterium; assembly: GCA_016938395.1. The sequence goes on from JAFGUS010000066.1 coordinate 1,338, forward strand.
GGGATAGATGACCAGTCAGGGCATCCCTGTCGAGGAGATGACGTTCGGGGCGGCGCTCGGCGAACTGGAGCAGATCGTGAAGTCGCTCGAGACGGGGCAGCTCGAACTCGAGGAGAGCCTCGCGCGGTACGAGCGGGGAGTGGCTCTCCTGCGAGCGTGCCAGGGCAAGCTTGCCGAGGCCGAGCAGCGAGTGACGATGCTCATCGGCGAGCTGGAGTCAGAGTCGGAGACGGGCGGCGGCGGCGCCGATGCAGCGGAAGGAGAACCATCGTGAGTGACTGCGTGTTCTGCATGGTGGCCAACGGGGAGATCCCGGCGCACGTCGTATACGAGGACGAGCACGTGGTGGCGTTCGACGACATCGCCCCGCAGGGCCCGGTCCACACTCTGATCGTGCCGCGCGTACACTACGAGCACCTGGGCGACTCGGTTCCTGCCGAGGTGCTCTGCGCGCTTGCCGCAGCAGCGCCCAAAGTGGCCGAACTCAAGGGCGTGGCCGAGTCCGGTTACCGGGTGATCATCAACACCGGGCGTGATGCGATGCAGACCGTGCATCACCTGCATGCACACGTCATAGGCGGCAAGCCCATGGCGCACGGCATGGTGCACTTCACGGAAAGGTAGGGCTCGCATGGCAGGGACTCCGCGCGTCGGTATCGTCACCGACTCCACGGCGGACATCCCGCGCGAACTCGCTGCCGAGCTTGGCATCACCGTGGTTCCGTTGAGCGTCACCCTTGAGGGGACGACGTACCTGGACGGCGATATGCCGCTGAGCGAGTTCCTGGCGAAGATGGCGGCCGCCAAGCAGCTGCCCACCACATCGCAGCCACCCGTGGGTGCCTTTGCTGAGGCGTTCCGGGAGAAGCTCAAGACCTGCGCGGATGTCATCTGCGTCACGGTCTCGGGCAAGCTCTCGGGTACGCTCGAATCGGCGACCGAGGCTGCGCACGAGGTGGGTAGTCGAGTTCACGTTCTCGATAGTCTGAACCTGTCCTGGGGCGAGGGCTACCAGGTCATGGCAGCGGCGCGCGCTGCGGCACGGCATGCGACAGTGGATGAGATCGTGCGCATCTTCGAGCACGCCCGAAGCAAGATGAACATCGTCGTTGGCCTGGACTCGCTCGACAACCTCGCGAAGGGCGGTCGTATCGGCAAGGTATCCGCCCTTGTAGGCGGGATGCTCAACGTGAGGGTGCTGCTCACCATCGTCGAAGACGGCACCTTTGAGCCGGTCTACCGCGGGCGCGGCGCCAAGGCGGCGCTCCAGGCCACCGTGGACTGGCTGGCCGGGCGGGTCGATGCGACCAAGGACGCGGCCTTCGCGGTGCTACACTCCGGCTCGCCGGAGAAGGCCGAGTGGCTGGAGCGGGCCGTGCGGGAGCGGTTCACGGTGGCCGAGCTCATGACGATCGAGACCGGTCAGGTGATCGGTACGCACACCGGCACAGGCTGGGGACTGACGGGCGTCGAACTCGGCTGAGCCGCATCGTGTCGCCGGGGGATGTGCCTCAGAAACGGGTTCGGCCCCGACTTTCGAGTCGGGGCCGTCCTGATTCCTTCCCTGGTTACCCCTGAGTCTCAGGCGGCATCAACGTGGTGGGTCGACCACGCGCCGGGATGCCGGTCACCGGCGAAGCCGCAACAGCAGTGGGTCGGATTCCCCGCGTCACTGCACGTTAGGGAAGGGAAACTGTTTGTGACCCTTCCGACAAACTACTCCTGCGGTCATGCGATTGCAACATCTGAGTGCATGTACGCCGACGATACGGAACCGTTGACCGACCGCCCGCCGCCGCTGACCCGATAGCGCCCGTGCGCCTGCCGTCGAGCGTCTACCATGGGATAACGCACGGGCCCGCGCCCCGTGCTCACCCCACGCACACACGCTTGCATCGGCACACCGTCGCAGCCGGCCTTCGGTCGGCACGAGAGGTCGTAAGACCCGGAAGGAGACGAGCGCATGACCGAATCGAAGGCGATCGAATCCCTGTCCCAGGAGTACCGCGTCGTCGAGCCGCCCGACTGGGTACGCGAACGCGCACACCTGCAGACGATGGACGAGTACAACGAACTCTATACGCGGTCGATCGAGGACCCGGAAGGGTTCTGGGCGGACATGGCCGAGGAGACGCTCCACTGGCACAAGCGCTGGCACACGGTCCTGGACTACGACTTCGACAAGCCGTACGTGAAGTGGTTCGTCGGCGGTCAGCTCAACGTCTCTTACAACTGTATCGACCGGCATCTCAAGGGCTGGCGACGCAACAAGGCGGCGCTCATCTGGGAGTCGGACGAGGGCCGCACGAAGATGTACACCTACCAGTCGCTCTACTACAAGGTGTGCAAGTTCGCCAACGTCCTCAAGAAGCACGGCGTCACAAAGGGCGACCGCGTCGCGCTGTACATGCCGATGATCCCGGAACTCCCCATTGCCATGCTGGCGTGCGCACGCATCGGCGCGGTCCACTCGGTGGTGTTCGGTGGTTTCTCGGCAACGGCGCTCCGCGACCGGATCCAGGACTGCGGCGCCAAGCTCCTCGTAACTGCTGATGAAGGCATCCGCGGTGGTCGCGTGGTGCCGCTCAAGGCCGAGGCCGACAGCGCGCTGTACGAGTGTCCAACCATCGAGACGGTCATCGTGGTCTCCCGCGCGCGCACCCGCGTGGACATGGAGCCGGGTCGCGACTTCTGGTACCACGAGGAGGTCCGTGCCGACGACATCAAACAGCACTGTGACATCGAGTGGGTGGATGCCGAAGACCCGCTGTTCATTCTCTACACGTCGGGCTCGACGGGTAAGCCGAAGGGCGTTCTGCATACGACGGGTGGGTATCTGCTGTACTCGGCTGTGACGTTCCGGTATGTCTTCGACTACCACGACGAGGACGTCTTCTGGTGCACCGCTGACATCGGATGGGTCACCGGGCACAGCTACATCGTGTACGGCCCGCTGGCGGTGGGCGCCACCACGCTCATGTTCGAGGGCGTTCCCACGTACCCCGATCCCGGCCGGTTCTGGGAGATCGTCGCGAAGCATGGTGTGAACCAGTTCTACACCGCGCCGACCGCCATCCGGGCCCTGATGAAGTCCGGCGAGGACTGGCCGGCCAAGTACGACCTCTCCACGCTTCGCGTTCTCGGCACGGTGGGTGAGCCCATCAATCCGGAGGCGTGGATGTGGTACTACCGCAACATCGCCCGCGAGAACGCGCCCATCGTCGACACGTACTGGCAGACGGAGACCGGCGGTCACATCATCACGAACCTGCCGGGCGTCACGCCCATGAAGCCGGGCTCGGCCACCAAGCCGTTCTTCGGCATCGCGCCCGAGATCCTCAATGAAGACGGCACGCCAACCCCGCAGGGCAGCGGTGGCCGTCTGTGCATCAACAAGCCGTGGCCCGGCATGATGCGCGGGACGTGGGGCGACCCCGAGAACACGCTCATGAAGAACGTCTACTTCACGGCGTTCCCCGGTCGGTACTTCACCGGTGACGGCGCCCGTCAGGACGCAGACGGCTACTACTGGCTGCTCGGTCGTGTTGACGACGTCATCAACGTCTCGGGCCACCGCATGGGCACCGCCGAGGTGGAGAGCGCGCTCGTGAGCCACGCAGCTGTTGCCGAGGCCGCGGTGGTTGGTTACCCGCACGAGATTAAGGGCGAGGGCATCTACGCGTACGTCATCCTCAAGACCGGGATCGACATCCCCGACAGCATCGAGAAGATCCTCCGCGGTCACGTGCGCGAGGAGATCGGCCCCATCGCGAGCCCGGACTTCGTGCATATCGTCCCGGAACTCCCCAAGACCCGCTCGGGCAAGATCATGCGCCGCATCCTGCGCAAGATCGCGGCGGGCGATCGGGAGATGGAGGCTTTCGGCGACATCTCGACGCTTGCGGACCCCTCCATCGTGCGCAAGATCGTCGAGACGGCGCCACCGGTCAGCTAAGCGCGTCCGACATCGATGACCGCACGGGCCTCACCTCCGGGTGGGGCCCGTGTCGCGTGCGGGCGTGGTAGACTGTCCGTCGGCTCATCCGCCCTCGACCGAGCAAAGGACACCCGCCCATGGCGTACAACGACCTGTTCCTGCGTGCTGCCCGCCGGGAGGCCACCGAGAGTACCCCCGTGTGGATGATGCGGCAGGCTGGCCGCTACATGGCCGAGTACCGCGAGATTCGCGCGAAGCACGGCTTCCTTGAGATGTGCCGCACACCGGAGCTGGCTGTCGAGGTCACGATGCAGCCGGTCGACCTCGTCGGCGTGGACGCCGCCATCCTCTTCTCGGACATCCTCGTGGTGTTCCCCGGCATGGGACTCGATCTTGAGTTCGCCAAGGGCGAGGGCCCGGTCATCCACAACCCGGTTCGCAGCGCTGCCGATGTGCGTCACCTGGGCGTGTCCGACCCGCTCGAGGACACCGGGTACGTCATGGAGGCCATCAAGATCCTGCGTGGCGAGCTCGAGCACAAGGTACCGCTCATCGGCTTCGGCGGCGCGCCGTTCACGCTGGCGAGCTACATGATCGAAGGTCACGGAACCCGCGACTACGAGTACACCAAGGCGCTCATGTGGAGCGAGCCCCAGGTCTGGGACGAGCTCATGACGAAGATCACCGACACGGTGATCGCGTACCTCTCGGCACAGATCGATGCCGGTGCGCAGGCGATCCAGGTCTTCGACAGCTGGGTGGGCTATGTGGCACCACGCGACTACGAGCGCTCGGTGCTCCCGTACACCAAGCGCGTCATCGACGCGTTGACAGAGCATGGCCGGCGGGTCGTACCTGAGGGCGTGCCGATCATCCACTTCCCCAATGGCGCGACCTCGATGCTCGATCTCGCGCAGCAGGCCGGTGGCGACGTCATCGGCATCGACTGGCGCCTGGACATGAAGAGCGTCGTCGAGCAGATCGACAGCCGCTTCGCCATCCAGGGCAACATCGATCCGGTCGCGCTTTTCGCCCCCGATGCAGAGCTTGAGCGCATGGTCGTGGAGATCCTCGAGGCTGTCGGTACGCGCCCGGGACACATCTTCAATCTCGGTCACGGGATCCACAAGACGAGCGACCCGGAGAAGGCCCGTGCGATGATCCGGTTCGTGCACGAGCATTCGGCACGCATCCGTGGCGGCGAGTAGGGACAAGGCGTGACTGAGCGCATCGGCGTGCTGTTGACCGCATTCGGAGGACCGGACTCCCTTGAGGCCGTCGGTCCATTCATGGCGCGCTTCATGGGCCGGGAGCCCGCGCCGGCCGTCGTCGCCGCAGCGCAGGAGAAGTACCGCGCCATCGGTGGGGCGTCACCTCTCCCGGGTGTGGCCGCCGCTATCGCCGCCTCTCTTGAGCACCATCTGCGCGATCGAGGGCACGATGTTGTCGTGCGTGCGGGGATGCGGTATTGGGAGCCGTCGATCGACGCGGCCGTCGAGGCACTCGTCGCCGAGGGCGCGCGACGCATCGTGATGGCGTCGCTCTCGGCGTTCGAATCACGGGTGACGTGCGAGGCGTTTCGCGTGGCCGCGCATGACGCCGCGGGTGAAGCGGAGATCGTCGAGATGTGTGAGACGCCGTCGTTGCACCGCTGGGCCCGGTACCGGGACTTTTTCGGTCATGCATGTGCGCATGCGCTGGAGAACATCGTAGCCGCGCGGCCGCTCGTGGTGATGACCGCGCACAGCCTGCCGCTCGACGACGTGGACGAAGGAGATCCGTACTCCGCTGGCCTCAGGGAGGTCGCCGACGCCGTGGCGGCGATCGCCGGCCTGGCCGAGGGTGTCGAAGTGGCCGATGATGCGCGTCTGCCGGGGGTGAACGCGTTCGGTGCGCTCGACGGTCCGGCGTCCTGGCTGCTCGCGTTCCAGTCCAAAGGGGTCCGTGGGGGTGAGTGGCTCGGCCCAGACCTCGCGCACGTGATGGAGGTGGCGGGCCGCACGGGGCACGACGGCGTCGTGGTCGTACCGATCGGATTCGCGATCGACCACATGGAAACGCTGTGGGACCTGGATATCGACGCTGCCGAGCGGGCGGGGTCACTCGGCCTCACGTTCGTGCGGACGCGTGTTCCCAATGACGACGACAGCTTCGTCGAGGCGCTCATGGAGGCGGTAGAGCCCCTGTTGTAGCGCCGAGCTGTACCGCAAGACGAATCGCGGCGGCCGGCACCGTTCGCTTGCGTGGACAAGGAGCGGCAGCGTGCACATCATCATCATCGGCGGCGGCATCGCCGGACTGGGCGCGGCATACAAGATCAGGCGGGCGGCGGAGGCGGGGCATGACGTCGCCTTCACGCTCGTGGAGCGTGACGATCGGCTCGGCGGCAAGATCTGGACCGACATCGCCGAGGACCCCGAGGGCGGCAGGTATGTCGCTGACGGCGGCAGCGACTCGTTCCTGACCGACAAGACCGCGGTGCACCGCGTCGCCAAGCTCCTTGGCGTCTTTGAGGACGAGTGCGGAACACTGGAGGAGAACAGGAAGACCTTCATCGTGAAGCGGGGTAAGCTCGTCGAGATGCCCGATGGCATGATGATGTTCGCGCCCACCAAGCTCGTGCCGCTCGCGACCTCGAAGCTCTACTCGTGGCCCGCGAAGTTCCGCATGGCGCTCGACCTCGTGATCCCGCGGAAGGTCCGGTGGGCCGAGGGCGAGACGGCCGCAGACCACGACGAGACGCTCGAGAGCCTCCTGGTCCGGCGGCTCGGGCGTGAGGCGCTCGATCGCCTCGCCGAGCCGCTCGCCGCGGGCGTCAACGGTGACCTGGCCTCGGAGATGTCGGTGGCCGCGCGCTATCCGATGCTGCTGGAGATGGAGCAGCAGTACGGCTCGCTCGTGCGCGGCTTCCTCGCGCAGCGCAAGAGGGTCGAGGAGATTCGCGCGAAGTACCCGCCCAAGCCCGGGCAGAAGCCGCGTACGTTCTTCTCATCGTTCAACGAGGGACTGCAGTTCATCTGCGACCGGATGGCCGATGCGGCGGGGCGCGAGCACATCCGCACGGGTGTGGGCGCTACCTCTGTCGAGCGCACGGGCGACTGCTGGCGCGTGAAGCTTACGACCGGCGAGGTGCCTGAAGCCGACGCGGTCGTTGTCGCCACGGAGGTCTGGGCCGCGGCCGAGCTTGCCGCGGGAGTGGATCAGGCGCTTGCCGACCTACTCGGCACGATCCCATCCTCGTCGTGCGCCACGGCGCTCCTGGCGTTCGACCAGACCGACTGCCCGTTCGATCCGCGCTGGCACGGCATCCTCACACCGTCGGTGGAACGGCGGCCGCTCACCGGCGTGTCGCTCATGAGTTCGAAGTGGCCCGATCGGGCCCCCGAAGGTCGCGTGCTCATCCGAGGTTTCCTCGGCGGACCGCGCGACGAGGCGGTGCTCGATGCGAACGACGAGGACCTTCTCGAGCTTGCGCGTACGCAGCTTGTCGAGCTCATCGGCATCCGGCCCGACGCGCGGCCCCGCTACGCGAAGCTCTTCCGCTGGGAGCGTGGCATGCCGCAGTACACGCTCGGCCACCTGGACCGCGTGGGCGAGATCGAGCGCACGGAGTCCGGTATCCGTGGCTTTGCGCTCGCGGGCAACGCGTACCGCGGAGTGGGCGTGCCCAACGCGCTCGAGAGCGGAGAGCGGGCGGTCTCCAAGGTGCTTGCGGAGGTCGGCATCGCGCTTGCGGAGGATGATGTGGCGGAGAGGCGGGTCTACTAGCGTGAAGACGGGCATCATCATCGGAGGCGGCGCGGCAGGGCTTGGCGCGGCCTACAAGGTCAGGCGCGCAGCGGCCGCCGGCCACGAGGTGGACTGCATCCTGATCGAGAGGAACGACCGTCTCGGCGGCAAACTGGCGACCGATATCGTCACTGATCCCGAGGGTGGCGAGTACGTCATCGACGGCGGCAGCGACGCGTTCGTCTCCACCAAGCCGGCCGTGGCACGCATCGCGCGCATGCTCGGCCTGGCCGATGCGATGGTTCCCGCGCGTGAGGAGAACAAGCGCACGCTCGTGGTGAAGGGCCCGCGCCTCGTCGAGCTCCCCGATGGCATCATGATGTTCGCGCCCACCAAGCTCGTGCCGCTCGCCACCACACGACTGTACTCGTGGCCGGCCAAGTTCCGTATGGCGCTCGACCTCGTCCTGCCGCCGAAGGTGCGCTGGGCGTCGGGCGAGACCGCCCGGGACCACGACGAGACGCTCGAGAGCTTCGTGGTGCGCCGCATGGGCCGGGAATCACTCGACCGCCTCGCCGAGCCGCTCGTGGGCGGCGTGCACGCCTCCGATCCGCGTGAGATGTCGCTTGCGGCCACGTTCCCGAACTTTCTCGAGATGGAGCAGGAGTTCGGCTCGCTCATTCGCGGCTTCCTCGCTGAGCGCAAGAGGCGCGAGGAGTTCCGAAAGAAGCACCCTCCCAAGCCGGGCGCCAAGCCGTGGGCGTTCTTCAATACGTTCTACCGTGGCATGCAGCAACTGACCGATGGTATGGCCGATGCGGTGGGACGCGAGTGCATCATCACCGGTGCGGCGGTCACCGCAGTGGTGCATGACAGCGGTGTCTGGCGCGTGACACTCGACGACGGTCGCACGCTTGAAGGCGACGCGGTGATCGTGGCGACCGAGGCGTGGGCGGCCGAACCGCTCGTCCGACAGGCAGACAGAGCGATCGCCGACCTGCTTGCGACCATCCCGTGCTCGTCGTCGGCCACCGTGCCGATGGCCTTCCGCGCGGAGTACTTCCCGGGCGATACGAACTGGTTCGGCATTCTCTCGCCAATCGTGGAGGACCGCCCGCTGCTTGCGGTCACGCTCTCGTCCTCGAAGTGGCCTGACCGGGCACCGGAGGGGCGTGTGCTCCTGCGGGGCTTCATCGGCGGCCCGCGCAACCAGCACCTGCTTGAGGCAAGCGATGCCGATCTGATCGAGACCGTGCGGGCGCAGATCGTCGACCTGCTCGGCATGCGTGCGGACGCGCAGCCGGTCTTCGCGAGCGTCTACCGGTGGAACGGCGGCATGCCGCAGTACACCCTCGGGCATCTTGACCGCGTAGACGAGATCGAGCGGCTCGCCGCGGCGGTACCGGGTTTCGCGCTCGCCGGTGGGGCCTACCGCGGCGTGGGAATCCCGAACTGCATCGAGAGCGGCGAGCGTGCGGTCACCAAGGTGCTCGGCGACCTGGGCGTGGCCTACGATGAGGACACCACGCCGAAGCGGTGATCAGCGCTGCTCGACCTCGGCGATCGCCGCGAGCAGCACGGCGTGGAGCGTCGGGTTGGCCGCCACGATCGAGTGCGTGTCGACCGTCCACGGGCGCCCGCCGAAGTCGGTGACCGTCCCGCCCGCCTCGGTCACGATGAGCGCGCCGGCCGCCATGTCCCACGGCTGGAGGATCGCTTCCCAGAACGCATCGACACGGTTGGTCGCCACGTGACAGAGGTCGATCGCGGCCGATCCGTCACGCCGTACGTCGTGGGCGGGTCTGAGCAGTCGCTCGAATATGCGCAGCTGACGGTCGAGACCGGCGTCGCGGTCGTACGGGAACCCTGTTGCCAGAAGCGCGCGGTCGAGCGTAGCGGCGCCCGCGCATTGGAGCGGGGCGCCGTCGGCTGTTGCGCCGCACCCCGTGGCGGCGGAGACCATCTCGTCGGCCGGCACGTTCATCACCGCACCCACAGCGGGTGTCCCATCCCGCAGGAGCGCGACACTCACCGAGTAGCACGGATAGCCGTGGACGAAGGAAGTGGTCCCGTCGAGAGGGTCGATGACCCATACCTCGGAATCGTGGAGGGCGCCTTCGGATACGCCGGCGAGCGCACACACCTCGGGTTCCTCGACGACGAACGCAGCCCCTTCGAGCCGCTCCGCGACAGCCCTTACCACCGCAACGCCGGCGGCGACATCCGCAGCGCTCACGAGGTCGGCGGAGCCCGACTTGGTGTGGAGGTCCGCAACGAGGCCCTGGTGTTCGCGAAGTACAGCGGCTCCGGCGCGGGCGGCCGACTCGGCCACCGTGAGCTCGTAGGGCATGGGGCGCTCCTCCCGCGGGGGTTCGGGTATGCACAAGTGTAACGGTTCGGTCATGGTCCGGATCTAATCTCGATATGAGGAGGAGCGATGCTCGAGCGCGGGTTCATGGTGCCGCAGCTGGATACCGAGAGTGTGAGCGAACTCGAAGAGCGCGCGCGGCGGCTGCGCGGGGCTATTCTGACGATGACGTCGCTCGCCGAGTCGGGCCATCCCGGGGGGTCCATGTCGTCGCTCGAGACGTTTCTGGTGCTCTACCACTTCGCGCATCTCGACCCCGCACGACCACGGTGGGAGGGTCGAGACCGCATCGTCGTGAGCCACGGGCACACCTCTCCCGGCGTGTACTGCGCGCAGGCCGATGCAGGCTTCTTCTCGCTCGATGACGCGGTGGCGCACTTCCGCCAGGCGGGGAGCGTCTTCGAGGGGCACGTGGAGCGATCGGTCCCCGGAGTCGAGTGGGGAACGGGGAACCTGGGCCAGGGCCTTTCGGCGGGCGTGGGATTTGCGCTCGCTTCACGGCTGAGCGGACGGGGGTACCGGACGTTTGTAGCGATGAGCGACGGCGAGCAGCACAAGGGGCAGGTTGCCGAGGCACGGCGCATGGCCGTGAAAGAGGGCCTGAACGATCTCACGGTGGTCGTCGACCGCAATGGCATCCAGATCTCGGGCCACACCGAGGACGTCATGCCGGTGGACATCGCCGCAGGATTCGCCGCTGACGGCTGGGGCGTCGTCGAGGTGGACGGTCACGACGTGGCCGCGCTGTATGCGGCCGTCGCGGCCGCCCTCGCGGACACCTCACGCCCCGTGGCGATCATGGCCGACACGGTGATCGGCAAGGGCGTGTCGTTCATGGAGGGAGACGAGCAGTTCCACGGACGCGGTCTCACGGCCGAGGAGTACGCGCGGGCGATGGCGGAGCTCGGGCTCGAGCCTGCCCTCGAGGCCGCGCGCGAGCGGCGTGCCGGCGTCACGCTGACCCCGGCGCTCCACACCGTGCCGAAGCAGTGGGCACTCGATGCCGGGACTCCGCGCGAATACACGCGCGAGAAGCACACTGACAACCGCTCGGCGTGGGGTACGGCGCTTGCCGATCTGGCGCAGTCGAACCAGGACGTGCCCATCGCGGTACTCGACTGCGACCTGGCGGCCTCGGTGAAGACCGGAGACTTCGCTTCCGCCCGTCCGGCAGGTTTCATCCAGGCGGGCGTAGGGGAGCACAACACCGCAACGGTGGGCGGCGCACTCTCGGTGTCCGATGTGCTCACCTTCTTCTCCGACTTCGGCGTGTTCGGCGTCGACGAGGTGTACAACCAGCAGCGTCTCAACGACGTCAACGAGGCGCAGCTCAAGCTCGCGGTGACCCACTGCGGGCTCGACGTGGGGGAGGACGGCAAGACGCACCAGTGTCTCGACTACGTTGGCGCATTCCGCACGATGTTCGGCTGGAAGGTCGTGGTCCCGGCCGACCCCAACCAGACCGACCGCGCGGTGCGCGCACTTGCAGCGATGTCCGGCTGCATCGCAGTGGCGATGGGTCGCTCGAAACTGCCGGTACTGCTCGATGCCGAGGGAGACCCGCTGTTCGGAGGGGACTACGCATTCGAGTACGGGCGCGCCACATGGGCACGGGAGGGTACCGATGGCGTGATCCTCACCATGGGGACGGTGGCCGGTGCGGCCGTGGATGCGGCAGACACACTGGCGGATCACGGGGTCGCCGTGGGCGTATGCGTGGTCTCGGCGCCGCTCGATCTGGATGACGACGCGATGGAGCGGGCCGCACAGGCACCGTGGATCCTCGTCGTGGAGGACCACGGTTGGCGCACCGGCCTGTGGGCATCCGTGGCCGAGTGGTCGACCCGGCACGGGGTGGCCATGCGCGCCGTTCCCCTCGGCGTGACCGGCTACCAGAGTTCCGGGACGGCCCGCGACCTCATGTCGCGGGCGGGCCTGGACGTGGCGGGCATCGTCGAGCGCGCACGCTCGCTGATAGCGGCGGGCGACTGAACGGCGCGCCGCGTTCACACGGTCTTCACGGGTCCGCGGTACCATGCTGCCGCAGGAGGTGTGCGCGTGAGACGTGACGTACTGGTGGTCGACGACAACGAGCGTATCGTCGAGGTGCTGAGGGCCTATCTGGAGCGTGAGGGTTTCACGGTCCGAAGTGCGGCCGACGGCCCCGGCGCGCTTGCCGCCGTCCAAGAGTCGGTCCCCGACATCGCGCTTCTGGACATCATGCTGCCCGGGATGGACGGCATCGAACTGACGCGGACGCTTCAACGCGAGCACTCGCTTCCGATCATCCTTGTGACCGCGCGCTCCGACGAGGTTGATCGCCTTATCGGTCTTGAGGTCGGCGCGGATGACTACATCGTCAAGCCCTTCAGCCCCCGCGAGGTCGTCGCGCGCGTGAAGGCGGTCTTGAGGCGCAGCGAGCAGACGCGGGGCGCCTCGGTGCTCGTCCGCGTCGCCGGACTCGAGATCGATCCCGAGCGCCGCTCGGTGAACATCGATGGTGACGAGAAGGACCTCACGCGCACCGAGTTCGACATCCTGTACGCGATGGCGTCGCATCCGGGGCGCGTCTACAGTCGGCTTCAGCTGCTCGAGATCGCGACGGGCGATACCTTCGAGGGCTACGAGCGCACGATCGATGCGCACGTGAAGAACATCCGCCGTAAGCTCGGCGAAGACCCCAAGCGGCCGCGGTACGTTCGGACCGTCTTCGGCGTCGGCTACAAGGTCGAGGAGTAAGCGTGAGTCGGCCCAGCCTCATCCGACAGGTCTTCGTCTCCATCCTCGCCGTCGCGCTCGCTGCGGTGCTCGCGACCGGGTTCGTTGCACGGCGCGCACTCGAGGCATCCTTCGAGGAGTACCTGATCTCACTCGGCACGCACTCGGGACCGGGTGGCGGCATGGCGCGTCGGGTGGTGCTCGGCGGCGCCGAGCAGACGTTCCTCGCCGGGGTCGACCGTGGCATCATCATCTCGGTGGTCATCGCCGTAGCGCTTGCCGCGGTGGCCGCGTTGCTGCTGGCGCGCTATCTCGTGGAGCCACTGCGCCGACTGACCACGGCTTCAGGCGCTCTGGCGGCGGGCGATCTCGCACACCGGGTCGAGGAGCGGGGTCCTGCCGAGATCCGTGAGCTGGGTTCGGCGTTCAACGAAATGGCGGCCTCTATCGAGCAGGGGGAGGACCTGCGGCGCCGTCTGGTGACCGATGTGGCGCACGAGCTCCGCAACCCGATCGCCGCGCTGCGTGCCCAGATCGAGGGCATCGCCGAAGGGGTCCTTCCGGCCGATGAGAGTCGGCTGTCGTCGCTGGTGGACGACGTGGGAACCCTGTCGCGCCTCGTGGACGACCTGCAGGAGCTGTCAGTGGCCGAGGCGGGTCGGCTGCGCTACGAAGTCGCTCCCACCGACCTGTGCGCGGTGGTCGAAGCCGAGAGCGAGCGCGCCCGTACGACACTGCAGCCCGGCGTGGCGCTGCGGGTCTTGTGTCCTCCCGAGGGAGCGTGGGTGACCGCTGACGAGTTCCGCATCGCGCAGGTCGTGCGCAATCTACTGTCGAACGCCGCACGGCACACGGGCGCGGGATCGGTCGTCGCCGAGGTAGCGTCCTCCGGGAATCGCGTGCGTGTGACCGTCACCGACACCGGTGAGGGTATCAACGCGGCCGACCTCCCGAACATCTGGGAGCGCTTCTACCGCGCCGATGCCTCGCGCGCCGCACACACCGGCGGCGCGGGAGTTGGCCTGGCGATCGCCCGTCGCATCGTCGAGGATCATAATGGAGCGGTGTTTGCCGAGAGCACGCCAGGCGCTGGAAGTGCGATCGGCTTCGAGCTGCCGCTTGAGGGTATTCAGGCCCCCTCGGCCTGACGCCGGGCGATATCGGCCTTCTGCTCGGCCACCTGCGCTTGGAGTGCCGCGTCGGTGTCCGGACCCTCGATGGGCTCGGCGGTCACACCCTCCTCCTCAAGAACCGTGAGTACGGCGGCGATCGCCCTGGGGACGGCCGCCTCGACGGCAGGGGAGAGTCCTATGGTCATCTCTGCCGGGTTCATGTCATAGACCTGCACGCCGATGCAGTCGGCTCGCGGGGTGCGCCCCATGAGGCTGGCGGCCTCGAGCACGTCGGTGAATCGGATGTCGTGCAGCGAGTGCATCACCTGATTGGGGGAGAACTCCTCGGGGGGGATTCGCACCACTGTCCCGGGCTCGTAGCCGGTTCCGTCGATGGCATCTGCGATGAGCAAGAACTCCACACCACGGAAGAGGTGTACCATGCCAAGACCCATCGTGGCGGCGTCCATCACCCGCACGTCGGGGGGGAAGCGGTAGTTCTGCTCGAGCCCGACGGCGATCCGGTTGCCGACTCCTTCGTCAAGCATAAGGATGTTGCCGATACCAAGCACGAGTACGCGCGGGTTCTCGTCGAGCACGGTCGTGACCTCCCTGTAGGCTGCAAGAGATCGGGCCCCGGAGCGAGGCTCCGGGGCCCGTCCATCTCTCGTGACAGTATGACTGTCACAGGAGCGCGGAGACTAGTGCTCCGTCTCCTTCCAGGCAAAGATGATCTTGCTCGGAGAGAAGTTGTAGATGTTGGCCAGATAGGCGTGGACCATCGTGAACACGATGAACACCCACATCATGAAGTAGTGGACGATCCGCATGTTCATCGGACCGCCGACCATGTCGACACCGCCAGCGAAGAGGCCCCAGTTCATCGTGGGCCCGTAGATCGAGAAGCCGGTGTACGCCATGAAGTACGTCAGCGGGATCGTCGCCAGGTACGCGATCTTCTGGAGCGATCCGTACTTGGCCGAGATCACGGCCTCCTTGCGCAGGAACAGGTAGTACTTGACCGTTTGCCAGAACTGGTGACGGTTCTTCGCCTGCGGCAGCCAGTTCTTAATGTCCGTGTCCACCTCACGGCTTCCCAGGTCGACCGCGGTCTTCACGAAGAAGGCGGCGATGATGCGGAAGGTGAGGGTGATGAGGATCACGTACATTGCAACGAAGTGCATGCCACGGGCCACACCCATGAACCCGCCGAAGAACGGGAAGTGGATGTAGAAGCCCGAGAAGGCGAGCATGACCATGCAGATCAGGTTGATCCAGTGAGTGATCACGAATACGAGCGGGTGTGCCTCGCGGTAGTGTGCGCTCCCGGCCATTTACATCACCCCCATCCGGCTGGTCATGAAGGTTGACTCCTTGCCGGTCCTCGGTTCAATCACGTGAACCGCACAACCGATTCAAGGATCGAAGCTGTGGGCGATGCGGAGCTGCTCGAGCGGCTTCTCGACATCGACGCACGGTGAACCGACGAGGGACTCTTCCATCGGGCCACGGACGCCACCGGCGTCGCGCGGTGCGATGTTCCATGTGGTGGGAGCGACGACCTGGTAGTGGTCGATCTTCCCGCCGCTGATGCCCTCCCAGTGTGCAACGGAGCCGCGCGGCGCCTCCCAGGCGCCAACGCCCTTACCGTCCTTCTTGCTCGCGCCCTGCCAGAACTTGGCGTCGCCGCCCTTGAGCGCAGCGATGAGCTCGTTGACCCACACGAGCGCCAGGTCGGCGACGTACGCAGCCTCGAGGTTACGGGCTGCGACGCGACCAAGCAGGGACACCAGGATCTCGGGCTTGCCGGGCACGCCGAGCGCTTCCAGCGTGGAGTCGATCAGCGCCGCCGGGGTACGGACACCCTCGGCTCCGCTGGCGACGTCCATGCCGCCCTTCTCATGCAGGTAGGCGACCACCATGCGAGCGAGCGGACCGGACTCGGTCGACAGCTCCTTGCAGCGGACGGCCTTGCCGTACGAGTACTTGTCGTTCTCGTCGTAGCCGGTGAACTTGACCTTGGTCTCGCCTTCCTTCGGGTTGAGCCCGCTCTTGGACGAATACCAGGAGTGCTCCACGTACTCGGTCACGTCGTCGGGGCTCACGTCTTCTACCGCAAGACCCTTGGCGAAACCGCGCGGCAGGTACCGCTCTTCGGGAACGAGGCCGCTCTTTTCGAACACGCCCCAGCTCAGGAAGTTGCCCACGCCGCCGCCATAACCGGCCGTATCGATGATGAACGGCGCGATTGCGAGTGTGTCGGGGACCATCGCGGTGTCGACGAACTCCTTGACGCGGATGAACCGGTACAGGATGTCGTCGAGCTTCTCCACAGTGGGAACGAACGCCGTGCCGCCCGGTACCGACGTCATCGGGTGCGAGAACTTGCCCGCGATGATGGCGACGATCTCGTTGGCGACCGCCTGGACCTCGAGAGCCTCGAGGTAGTGGGCGGTGGCGATCAGGTCCAGCTCCGGCGGAAGCACGTAGCCGGGGTGGTCCCAGTAGTGGTTGCTGAAGATGGAGAGCTGGCCGTTGTCGACGAACGCCTTGAGCCGGGTGGCCACAGCGCCGAAGTCGGCGGGACGGGTTCCGGCGGCCTGGGCAAGCGAGTAGGTGTCGGCGATGTTCGCCGAGAGCGCGTTCACGGGGCTGACGTAGTCGAGTGCGGTCAGGTGGTAGAACCACAGGATGTGGCTGTGTAGGAACTGCGCCGCCTCAAGCAGGTTGCGGACGAGGCGACCGCCCTCGGGGATCGTGATTCCGAGTGCGTTTTCCGTGGCCTGAGCCGACGCGTGGCTGTGCGAGATCGGGCAAACACCGCAGATGCGCTGCGAGATGTAGAACGCATCTTCAGGGCTCCGGTCCAGAAGCACGGTCTCCATGCCGCGGTACAGCTGGCCGGAAACCCACGCATCGACGACCTTGCCGTTCTCAACTTCGCACTCGAGCCGAAGGTGACCTTCGATTCGGGTGATCGGATCGATGATTGCGCGAGCCACTACTTATCGCCTCCCTTCTTTGCTCCGTGCTTGCGATCGTAGACCTTCATCTCCTCGACGGGAGGTCCGTCCGGTCCGATGCGACCGGCGGCCTTCATGCCGAGTCCATGCGCCACAAGCGCCGCCGCGGCAACGCCGCCGACGACAGCACCAACACTGCCGGGCTGCACGTAACCGAGCGCGTCGCCCATCTCCATGCTCGAGAGGCGCTTGAAGAACGGCGTGCCGTTGTCGACCCAGTTGAGGCCGCCACAGCCGATGCAGGGGGCGCCGGAGGCGACACACCAGCTGACCGAGCGGTTCCAACGGGTGATCGGGCACTGTGTGAAGGTCTGCGGGCCCTTGCAGCCCATCTTGTACAGGCAGTATCCCTTGGCCTCTTCTTCGCTGCCGAACTCGGTAACGAAGTTGCCGTTCTCGAAGTGGCCGCGACGCGGGCAGTTGTCGTGGATGGTGGAGCCCACGACATACTCGGGATAGTTGAGCGTGACGCTCTGTCCGGTGTAGCGTTCCGTGTAGCTGCGCTGAATAAGTGCCGTCTTGGCGAGGAACGTCGCCGGATCGTCATCGGCCACAAGCAGCCACTGGACGACCATGGCGACGACCCACTCAGGGCTCGTCGGGCAGCAGGGCAGGTTCACGACTGGGGTCTTGACACCGACCTTGTCGAGGTACGCCTGCACGCCAGTCGCACCGGCCGGGTTCGGGTAGCCGTACAGCCAGCCGCCGTCGACCGCGCATGCGCCGATCGCGAGGATCGCGTCGGCACCTTCGGCGGCCTCCTGCAACACGTCGATACCCTTCTTGCCGGCGACGAGCAGTGTGTTGCCATCCTCGCCCGTCATGACGGCGCCTTCGTAGATCAGCAGATAGCCGCCCTGGGCGATAGTGTCCGCGATGTTCTGCTCGGCGTACTCACCGGCAGCGGCCATGATCGTCTCGATGTAGTTGATCGAGAGGATCTCGAGGACGATCGTGGCGACGTCGGGTGAGTCGACCTGGGCCATGGACTCAGTGCAGCCGGAACATGAACCGCCGTTGAGCCAGAGCGCGGGCTTGAGCTTTGAGCCCTTCTCGACTGCGGCGGCGATTGCCGGTGCGGCAGCCTCGGACAACCCGAGCATCGCAGCGACGTAGCTGCAGTACTTCAGGAAGTCGCGACGGCTCACACCGCGAACCGCGAGCAGGTCGTAGATCGCACCGTGCGCCTCTTGCGCCATGCCATACACCTCCTTGGTGTTGGAACGGAGCCAACATGCAACGTGAATACGTGAAGCCGGTTACCGGCTCGGCAAGCGCGCGTTGCTCCTCCTTTCTCTCTCGCGCGTGGACACTGGCAGCCTTGAACGCGACGACGTGCCGCGCGCGACCGGAGGCCGCGTCGCCGCAAGGCAAACGTAGGGAAGGTGCCGAAGTCCCAGATGGTGGTATTCGACATGAGTGTGGGGCAGACCTGCCCCGGGGGTCACATCAACGTGGTCGGCCGGGGCCGTACGCTCTTGGCGGGGGAGGCGGGGATACCGCACCGGCGCTGAATGAGCGCCGGAGATCAGGCGGGGTACGTGTCGAAGGCGCGCCCGAGCGCGCTGGCACCGTGCGTCCCATGATCCCCTCGGTGGGTGTTCCGATCCCTCCAGTGTAGGATACTTTAACGTGTTACGGGCGTCTATGTGAAGTGGGGCACATCCCGCCCGGTCGGCCCGCGCGGATATGGGCAGGTCGTGCAGGAATCACGAAGCGCGCGTCCAATCTTCATAAGCAGAGGGTCGGGGCGGAGGGCGGAGAGGCGTGGCTCACTCAGCACAGGGACTCGTGATCGACGTGCGCGGTGTCACTCCCGCGATGCGCCGCCCCATCGTTTTCGCTGTCGTGGACCGGATGCTGGAGATGGACTCGACGGACAGCATCGTGGTCATCTGTGAGCACGACCCCTCGGGTCTGGGCTACCA
>JAFGUS010000067.1 GCA_016938395.1 Coriobacteriia bacterium
CAAGGTGCGCTACATGCACAGCGACATCGGTACGCTCGAGCGCGTGGAGATCCTGCGTGACCTCCGCGCCGGTGTGATCGACTGCCTCGTGGGCATCAACCTGCTCCGTGAAGGCCTCGACCTCCCGGAGGTCTCGCTCGTGGCAATCCTCGATGCCGACAAGGAAGGCTTCCTGCGCAACCACCGCTCGCTCATCCAGACGATCGGCCGTGCCGCACGCAACGTCTCCGGCGAGGTCATCCTCTACGCCGACAAGGTCACGGACTCCATGCGCACCGCGATGGATGAGACCGAGCGACGCCGCGACCGGCAGCTCGCGTTCAACGCGGAACACGGCATCGAGCCGCAGACCATCCGGAAAGCCATCCACGATATCGCGCAGTACGTGCGCGAGACCGGGGTCGGGCTCGAGCCGAGTGTGGATGTGGCGTCCGAGCTTGGCCGCCTTCCATCCGAGGAGCGCGCCCGGATCCTGGCCGCGATGGAGGAGGACATGCATTCCGCCGCTGAGGCGCTCGATTTTGAGAACGCCGCGCGGTTGCGCGACCAGGTCGTGAAGCTCAAGGCCGAGATCGAATCGACGACCACTGACGAGGTGCTTTCACGGCTCAAGAAGGGCGCGCGCAAAGGCTCGGAGCACGCCACCCGCAGGCGCAAGCGGTAACGGCTGGTCTACGGCAGATACTGCTGCTCGACCGTCGTGATCGTCTCACCGCTCACGGTGAGCCAGTAGAAACTCGACCTGAATGCGTCCCCCGCAGGGCCGGAGAGCCGGGTCACCCAGTCGTTGAGCGGGAGCAGGTGACCGCCCGGGTCCGAGGTGCCGTCATCTTGCACGACCGTCAACACCGAGATACCGTCCTGCACCGTGAACTCCCGAAGCCGGGTGTTGTCATTCACGATGTAGTAGTCGTTCGGCGGCGGTGACTCGTCGCCGCGGTCGGCGGCGGCGGCAGAGGCCTCATCACCGGTCAGGAACTGGATGTAATCGACGGTGAGTATGGTCGCGCCGTCCTCGATCCGTACGGACACGACGAGTGCGGGGACGCGCTCGGAGGGGGCGGGTGTCTCGGCGGTCGTGGGAGCGTCGGCAGCAGGAGCCGTCTCGGTCTCGGGCGCGGTGCTCTCCGCGGCGGCCGTGTCCGGCATCGTCTCCACGTCCGCGGCGGAGGCGGCCACGGTGCTCTCCCCGGTATCTGCAGTCTCTGTGGTCCCGGACTCGGTCATGCTTCCGGGTCGCAGCATCCATACGATGGCGAGCACCACGAGTGCGGCCGAAACGACCGCGATCACGATCAACATCCGCCGGGTGTGATCCGAGTCAGTCACGCTTTGCGCTCCCTAGTGTCAGCCGGACTGTGTAGTATCTGCCCATCCGCGCCGTGTCACGGACAGTCCATACCCATCAGTGGCCCACAGAAGAGGTTGGCGAAGCGTTGGTTTCGGGTAGTCTTGAACGGTGTGCGTTGCGCGGCCGCTTGTCGCGCGTGGCTTGAAGGGGCCGGAGCATGGATGTAATCAGCACCCGATCGCTGACCAAGTACTACGGCAAGACCAAAGGCGTGGCCGATCTCACCATGAGCGTCCCGCAGGGGGCGGTCTACGGGTTCCTGGGACCGAACGGGGCCGGGAAGACGACGACGATCCGCTGCCTGCTCGGCATGCTCAAGCCGACGTCTGGCAGTGCGACTCTGCTCGGTGAAGCGGTCTCTCTCGACGGCGCGGACCTGCGGCACCATATCGGCTATGTGGCCGGTGAGGTGCGGCTGTACGAGAAGGAGACCGGCCGCTGGCACATGCAGTACGCGGCGGGCTTCCGCGGTGGCAAGGGGAGACTTGCCGATGAGCTGCTGGAGCGGTTCGAGTTCGACCCGTCGCGACGTGTCCGCGAACTCTCCAAGGGCAACAAGCAGAAGCTCGCGCTCATCCTCGCGCTCGCACACGACCCCGAGCTGTTGATTCTCGACGAACCGACGAGCGGGCTGGACCCGCTCAACCAGGAGACCGTCTACTCGGTCATCGAGGAGCGGGTGGCCGAGGGCCGCACGGTCTTCCTCTCGAGCCACGTCCTCTCCGAGGTCGAGCGGGTGTGCGACACCGTCGGTATCATCCGCGGCGGACAACTCGTAGCCGAGGAGGGCGTCAAGGCGCTCCTCGGCAAGCGGCTGCGGCAGGTGGGCGTCGAGTTCGCCGAGCCGGTCGATCCCGCGTTGCTCGCCCAGGTGCCCGGTGTGGACAACGTGACAGCCATCAGCGCCACGTCGTTGACCGCCCGCGCTCGGGGTGACGCGGTGGACGCCCTCATCAAGCGTGTCGCAGAGCGGCAGGTCCTGGATCTGCATATCCAACAGGCGAGTCTCGAGGACGTCTTCCTCGAGTACTACCGGGACACTGCCGAACCTGTCGCTGCCGAAGGAGGGGAGGAGTGATGAGCTGGACACTTTTCAAGGCCACACTGCATCAGCACCGCACCTCCATGTTCTGGTTCGCGATCGGCTTGGTCTCGTATGCCTGGATGATGACGTGGTTCTACCCGACCATCGGTGAGGAGTACGCGAACATCATCGAGACGTTCCCACCGGAGTTGCTCGCTGTGTTCGGCGGCTCGGAGGTGCCGTTCTCATCGCTCGGTGGCTACTTCCAGACCGAGTATCTCGGCATCATGTGGATCCTCATCGTGAGTTCGGCGGTCATCATCTACGCCTCGCGTGCGTTCGCCGGTGAGATCGCTGCCGGCACGATGGAGTTCGTGCTCTCGCAGCCGGTCTCGCGGGTGAAAGTCGCGCTGACGCGTGTGATCGTGCTTGTGGTGTACGCGGTCGTGCTCGCCATGGCGAGCTTCGTGCCGCTCGAGGTCTTCGGGCCGACCTACGACATCAACCTCGGCTGGGACGTGACCGGGATGCTGATCGCCTTCGGCACACTGTTCGTTCTCGCGGTGGGCGGATTCGCGATGCTGCTATCGGCCATTTTCCGGGGCGGCGGCAAGCCGGGTGCGATAGCGGCCGGACTGCTCGGCACGCTGTGGGTCGCCGATCTGCTGTCTGGCGCCTCGGAGGCCGCTGAGGCGCTCGGCCCCGTCAACGTCATCGCCTACTGGCAGCCGGGACTCCTCATCAACGGCGAGCAGGTCGCCTCCGAGGCCTGGTGGCTCTACGGGGGCATCGCGCTTGTCAGCCTGATCGCGGCGGTGGTCGTCTTCTCGCGGCGGGACGTCGCGTGACGATGGCCGATCCCGCGCCGGAGACCCACCGGTTCGACCTGGCCGCGGTGCTTCCCGGTCCGCAGCACTGTGTGGCGTGCGCCGAGCGGATCTGCGCCGGCGTTCGCGGACTCGAAGGTGTTCTGACCGCACGCTGCGATAGCGAGGCGGGAGAGCTCGAGGTCACCTTCGACCCGTCGGTGGTCTCGTTCGAAGAACTGAACCTCGTGATCGAGCGGCGCGCACTTGAGGAAGCCGATGCGTTCGGTCACGCCGTGTACCGCCTCGAAGGGCTTGATTGACCCGACTGCGCGCGGACCGTGGCAAAGTCCGTACAGCAGCTTCCGGGTGTGCTCTCGGCCGACGTGAACTTCGCGACCGGCCTGCTTCGGATCGAGTACGACCGTGCGAACGACCCTCGTGCGCGCGCGGTGGCGATCGTTGTAGGCGCCGGACACGGCATCGAGGCGCTGGCTGTTGCCGATGACACGGGGCTCCCGCCGGTCTCGTGGTGGACCCGTAACCGCACCGAGGTCAGCGTGGCCGCCTCGGCGGCGCTGCTCATCGTGGGATGGTTGCTCTCGTGGACGGGTGCCGAGACCGCCGGGATGGCGGCTCACGCGCTTGCGATCATCGTCGGCGGCTCGCTCGTCTGGCGCCGTGCTGTCGTCTCTCTCATGGCGCGGTCGCTCGATATGAACGTGCTCATGACGCTGGCTGTCTCGGGTGCGGCTGCGCTTGGCGAGTGGGGCGAGGGCGCCACCGTGATCGTGCTGTTCGCGCTCGGCGGCATGCTGGAGTCACGCTCCGTGGCCCGCACGAGGCGCGAGATCGGCGAGCTGATGTCACTGGCCCCTGCCCGGGCACGTGTTCGCAGGGACGGCGTCGAACTCGAGGTGGGGCCAGAGGATGTCGCCGTCGGGGAGTCCGTGGTGGTGCGCCCTGGGGAGCGCGTGCCGCTCGATGGACGCATCACCGAGGGGCGGTCGGCTTTCGACGAGTCTCCCATCACCGGCGAGTCACTACCCGCCGACCGGGGGCCCGGGGACCTCGTCTATGCGGGCACGCTCAATACATCGGGTCTCGTCGTGATCGTCACAACCGCCGGGGCGACTGACACGACCATCGCTCGGATCGTGGAGCTCGTGGAATCCGCTCAGGCCACCCGGGCACCGGTGCAGCGTTTCGTCGACCGGTTCAGTCGCGTGTACACGCCCATCGTAGTCGTCGCGGCGATCGCCCTTGCGGTCGGCGGTCCGCTGCTCGGCGAGTTCGCGACCGGCATCTCAGGCTTCGAAGGGTGGCGGGAGTGGGTGTATCGCTCCCTCACGCTGCTCGTGATCTCGTGCCCCTGTGCGCTCGTCGTCTCGACGCCGGTAGCGGTCGTCTCGGGCATCACCCGTGCCACGCGCGACGGTATCCTCGTGAAAGGTGGCGCGTTCCTCGAGCGGGCGGCGGGCATTCGGGTCGTGGCGTTCGACAAGACGGGGACGCTCACGGAGGGTCGGCCGGTGGTGGCCGAAGTGGTCGCACTGGGCGATGAACCCTCCGACCGCGTACTGCGTCTCGCGGCCGCGGTCGAGGCGCACTCCAACCATCCGCTGGCCGCCGCGGTGGCTGCGGCGGTCGGGGGTCCGCTTCCAGGAGTGAGAGACGTGCGCGAGGAGCCCGGCCGCGGCGTGAGCGGCGTGGTGGATGGGCTCGAGGTGTCGGTGGTCAGCGCACGGAGCGCTGCAGAGCAGGGGGCAGGACCCGGCGGCGCGGAGACGACGATCGGCGAACTCGAAGCTCAGGGCCTCACGACACTCGTCGTGCTCGCGCACGACACGGTCCCTCCACGCGTACTGGGCGTGATCGGCGTGGCCGATGCGGTGCGCACCAGAGCGGCCTCGGCTGTGGAAGGGCTGCGTGCGGGCGGCATCGAGCACGTGGTGATGTTGACGGGCGACAGTCCGCAGGCCGCGGCCCGGGTGGCGGAGATGACCGGTATCACAGAGGTACGGTCGAGGCTGCTGCCGCAGGACAAGACCGGGGCCGTGGAGGAGTTGCGGGCGGGCTACGGTTCCGTGCTGCTCGTGGGGGATGGCGTGAACGATGCGCCTGCCCTCGCCACGGCAGACATCGGCGTGGCAATGGGCGCGGCCGGCAGCCACACGGCGATCGAGACCGCCGATGTGGCGCTCATGGGTGACGACCTCGCGGGCGTGCCGCGCTTCCTCGCCCTCGGCAGGCGGACGATGCGTGTCATCCGGCAGAACGTGGCTGCGTCCATTGCCGTGAAGGTCGTGTTCATCGCACTCGCGGTCGTGGGTAAGGCGACGCTGTGGATGGCGGTCTTCGCTGACACCGGGATCGCGCTGCTCGTAATCGCAAACGGGCTGCGGCTTCTGGGGCGCTCGCCGGAGCGATGACGGGCAGAATCTCCCACTATTGCAGGGAGTTTGGCGGTCTGGGTTGCGCCGTCGGGGTGGTAGCGGGAGTATTCGATACGGAATAACGAGCAGAGGGGGCGCACCATGACCGACGATGTCATGCGGTTCTTCGCCACATGGCTGTTCACGCACGAGGCTGCCGACGAGGAGATCAAAGCTGCCATCCGGCGGGGGATGAGCGGGGGTGCCGAGGGGATGAGCGGAGGCCCCGACGCGTTCGTCGACGGTCTGGCGGCGATGGTCGAGGAGGAGAAAGAGAAGCTGAAGGCCGATCTTGCCGCTCGCGCTCGTGGCGAGGAGGTCGCGAGCGAGGAGTCGGCCGATCCCGCGCTCGACGAGATCCGCTTCGAGGTGGCCGAACTCCGCGGACGTCTCGACACCATGGAGTCGCTCCTGGAGACGATCCTGCGCAAGGTCGGCGGTTAGGGCGTCCCGTGGCCTCCCGCAGTGTTGTCATCACCGGCGTCATCGTTGGCCAGCTCGTAGGCCAGCTTCCCGCCGCGCGCTTCGGGCTCGCACCGGCTCACGTACGTCGTGCCGCCTGGGCGCGCGGTCTGCGACGCTCCTTCGAGCGGCTCGGGCCGGCGTTCATCAAGCTCGGGCAGCTCATCTCCGTGCGCCCGGACGAGTTCTCCGCCGAGTTGGTCGCCGAGATGCAGCGCATGCAAGACGCGGTTCCGCCACTGCCTGCCGAGGCGATCCGCGCCGTCATCCGCTCGGAGTTCGCGGCCGAGCCGGAGGATCTCTTCGAGACTTTCGACAACAAGCCCCTTGCCGCCGCTTCGATAGCACAGGTCCACCGGGCGACGCTCGCGAGCCCGTACCGACCTGTGTGGGGAGAGGTGCTCCCCGCAGGCGCCGAGGTGGTCGTGAAGGTCGTCCGCCCTGGCGCGGCCGAGTCCATACTCGGGGATGTCGCCATCGTGCGAAGGCTCGCCGAACGCATGGCCGGCACTCGACTCGCCCGGCGGTTCGATCCGGTCGGGCTGGTCGACGAGTTCTCATCCACGGTCGACCGCGAGCTCGATCTTCGTCAGGAAGGCCGCTTCGCGGACCGTTTCGCGTTCGACTTCCGCGATGACGCCAGGGTGCAAGCACCGCGGATCGTCTGGACGAGGAGCACCGGCAAGGTGCTCACGATGGAGTTCATCACGGGTTGGCGGTTGAGCGACCTGGAGATCGCGCGCGAGGCGGGTGTGGACTGCAAGGGTCTCGCGATCCATGGGGCTACCGCGTTCATGCGGCAGGTGTTCGTCTACGGGCGCTACCACGCCGACCTGCACCCGGCCAACATATTCGTCACACCCGATAACACGATCGCGTATCTCGACTTCGGCATCGTCGGGTATCTGACGCCGGAGGAGCGCATGAACATCACACAGGTGATGGCGGCGCTCATCTACCGCGATCCAGATCGCGCGCTGCGATACTCGGAGAAACTCGGCGTGCATGTGCCGCCGGAGCATGTGGAGCCGGTGCGCCGGGGCCTTGGCGCCCTGCTCGACGGCGATGTCCGTCCCGATGGGACGCGGGACTTCGCGCACTTTGGGCTGGGCTTCCTGAAGCTGCTCGGCGAGCATGGCGTCGCGATCCCGAGCGGGTACGGGTTGCTCATCAAGTCGCTGGCCACGGTGGAGGGTGTCGCCCGGGCGCTGTATCCCGAGATCGACATCGTTGAGACCGCGCAGCCGTTCACCACGCGCATCCTTGCGCGTGCGATGGGCGATCCGGTGCGGCTGCGGGAGCGCATGCCGGCGGCGGTGCGAGCGGCGCTGCGTGAGCTGGTGGTGTAGGGGGCGAGACGCCGGTGGGAGTCGGCGTCCGGGGAGGGGGAGTCATGAGTGAGATCGCGGTCATTCAGGATGTGCCGGCGGGTTGGGGGCGCAAGCTCGCATGGTGTCTTGGAGCGGTCGTAGCGGGCGGCTTCGTTCCGTGGGTGCTGGTGCTGCTCGCAATCGGCGCAGGTATGTTCGTGGTGGCGACGCTGGGGTTCGGTGAGACCTGGGGGGTCCCGACCTACCTGGTACTGATGGCGTTGGCCGCTCTTGTGTACGCGGGCATGATCTACGGGGTGATCCGGGTGTTCGGGTTCCGTGCCAAGGTGCCGTGGCTCATCTGGCCCGCGCTGATGGTGGCGCCACTCGTCGGTCTTGTCCTCGCATCGCCGATCACCGACCCTCGGGATGTCCTGGCGAACCCCACTGTGGCTCCTGCGGTGATCGGCATCGCCATCGCATTCGTCACTCTCGGCAAGCATCGCTGGGGTCGCCCCGCCTGAGCGGAGAGGCTCAGCTCTCGGCAGGCGCGTCTTCGATCCCGTCGTCCAGCGATCCCGACCGATAGCCTTCGAGGTCCTGCGTGACGTAGCCGAACCCGGCGTTGCGGACGGCGGCGGCGAGTTGGTCGCGGAGCGCGAACGCGCGCTCCATCTCGGCGGGGTCCACCTCGATGCGGGCGATGTCGCCATGCGAGCGGATACGTACTTGCTTGAGGCCGAGGGCGCGGGCGCCCGCCTCGGCGATCGCGACACGCTCCAGACCCTCGTCGGTGATGGCGGTGCCGTAGGGGAAGCGCGTGGCCAGACAGCTCCCTGACGGCTTGTCCCACGTCGGCAGTCCGAGCTGCTCGGAGAGCGCGCGGATCTCGTCCTTGTGCAGGCCGACCTCCAGGAGCGGACTCACGATACCGAACTCCTCGGCGGCACGACGGCCGGGCCGGCGCTGCGCGGGATCGTCGGCGTTGGTGCCATCGAGCACCCACGAGATGCCGCGGGTCTTGGCGATCGTGCGGAAGAGCGAGAACATCTCGGACTTGCAGTAGTAGCAGCGGTCCGCGGGGTTGGCCTGGAACCGCGGGTCGGTGAGTTCGTAGGTCTCAACCTCGTACACGTTGAGGCCGAGCGAACGAGCGGTCGCACGCGCCTCATCGATCTCGGCCGCCGGATGCACGTCTGAGACGGCGATCACCGCAAGGCACTTGGCTCCGAGGACCACGTGGCCGGTGAATGCGAGTAGTGTGGAGTCGACGCCACCAGAATACGCCACCAGAGCGCTGCCCAGATTGGACAGGCGGTTGCGAAGGTCGTCGTACTTTCGGGTCAGTGCGGGCAAGAGCACTCCTTGTCGCGGGTAAGCGTATCGTACACGACACGAGCGTCGGTCAAAGGGAATATGCTGACCATACGACCGGAGGGAGCGCCGTATGACGAGCGAAGAGCGCGGGAGCATCGAGCATGTGTCCTCGGCGGAGCGCATCTACCCGCCACCCGAATCGTTCACCGAGCGGGCGGTCGTGCCAGGTCGCGATGCGTACGCAGACGCGTACCGGCGGTCGATCGAGGATCCGGAGGGATTCTGGGGCGATGCGGCTCGCGAGGAGCTCGAGTGGATCACGCCGTTCCAGACGGTACGTACGGGTGGATTCGAGCATCTGGACTACCGGTGGTTCGAAGACGGGACGCTCAACGTCTCGGCCAACTGCCTCGACCGGCATCTCGATACCTGGCGGCGCAACAAGGCGGCGCTGATCTGGGAGGGTGACGACGGCACCACCGCCACGTTCACTTACCAGCAGTTGCACCACATCGTCAGCCGCTTCGCCAACGTCCTCAAGAAGAAGGGCATCGAGCGCGGCGACCGTGTGGCGATCTACCTGCCGATGATTCCCGAGCTCGCGATGGCCATGCTGGCGTGCACGCGCATCGGCGCCATACACTCGGTCGTCTTTGGCGGCTTCTCGGCGAGTGCGCTCCGCGAGCGCATCCAGGACTGCGGCGCCAAGCTCCTCATCACCGCCGATGAGGGCATCCGTGGCGGCCGCAAGGTGGCGCTCAAGGTCGCTGCCGATGAGGCGCTCTTCGAGTGCCCGAGCGTTGAGGCGTGCATCGTCGTGAAGCGTGGCGCCGGAGACGTGGACATGGAGCCGGGACGCGACACCTGGTGGCACCAGGAGGTCACGGCTCCCGAGGTGCGCAAGCCATGCCGACCGGAGCCGATGGGCGGCGAGGACCCGATGTTCATCCTCTACACGTCGGGCTCCACCGGCAAGCCCAAGGGTATCCTGCACACCACCGCGGGCTATCTGCTCTACACGCTCATGAGCTTCAAGACCGTGATGGACTACCGCGACGAGGACGTCTACTGGTGCACCGCCGACATCGGTTGGGTCACCGGGCACAGCTACATCGTGTACGGCCCACTTGCCGCGGGCGCCACGACGCTCATGTTCGAGGGCGTGCCCACGTATCCCGATCCGGGCCGCTTCTGGGCGGTCGTCGAGAAGTACCGCGTGAACACGCTTTACACGGCGCCCACGGTCATCCGCGCGCTCATGCGCCACGGCGCAGGCTGGCCGCAGCGCTACGACCTCACCTCGCTCCGGCTGCTTGGCACTGTGGGGGAGCCCATCAATCCCGAGGTGTGGGAGTGGTATCGCGATACCATCGGCCGGGGCGAGCTCCCGATCGTGGACACGTACTGGCAGACGGAGACCGGCGGCTTCCTCATCACGCCGTTCCCGGGAGCCACGCCGCTCAAGCCGGGCTCCGCGTCGTGGCCGTTCTACGGCGTGCTCCCCGAGGTCGTCCGGGAGGACGGCTCACGGGCCGACCCGGGCGATGGCGGCTACCTCACCGTCAAACAGCCGTGGCCGGGCATGCTGCGGGGCACATGGAACGATGCCGACAAGAAGCGGTTGCACGAGGTCTACTTCGAACGCTTCCCCGGGCGGTACTTCACCGGTGACGGCGCGCGGGTGGATGCCGAGGGTGACTACTGGCTGCTCGGCCGCGTGGACGACGTCATCAACGTGAGCGGGCACCGGCTCGGCACCGCCGAGATCGAGAGCGCGCTCGTGAGTCACGACGCTGTGAGCGAGGCGGCGGTCGTGGGGTTCCCGCATCCGGTCAAGGGCGAGGGCGTGCACGCGTACGTCATCCTCCGCGACGGACAGGTGGCCTCCGACGATCTCGCGATGATCCTCAAGGGGCATGTCCGCAAGATGATCGGTCCGATCGCGCAGCCCGACCGCATCCAGTTCGCGCACGACCTGCCCAAGACGCGGAGCGGCAAGATCATGCGGCGCATCCTGCGCAAGATCGCGGCAGGCGAGCGCGAGACCGAGGCGTTCGGCGACCTGTCCACGCTGTCGGATCCCAAGGTCGTGAAGGATCTGATCAGCGGGCTGTAGCGGCCTGTTCGAGGAGTGGGACGAGCGTCTCGGTGAGGATCGCGGCCGTGGGCGGGGCACCGTCGCGGTCGGTCAGCTCGAAGACGTCGTCGGCTCTCTCGCCACGGGTGGTGATGACGGCACGCTGGATGTCCAGTCCGGCGGCCTGACAGGCGCGCGCAAGGTCGTGCAGGAGTCCCATCCTGTCGGAGGCCTCCACGCGGACTGTCGTGGTGAATCGTCCAGTAGCCCCGACCCGTATCACCGGTTGCTCCACGCGGGTGGGCCCGGGATAGTGCTTCCGGCGCTCGGCGAGGCGTGTGTCGATGTCGTAGCGGCTGGTCAGTGCGGCAGCGAGGATACGCTCGACCGTGCGCCAGGTCTCTGTGCTTGCGGGCGCGCGCGTGGCGGAGCCGACCGTGAAGGTGTCGAGAGCGATCCCCGCGGCACCCGTCTGCGCCTCGGCCGCCAGAGTGTCGAGCCCCGACAGCGTGAGTGCGCCGCTGATCGTCGCGAAGAGGCCGGGGCGGTCGCGGGTGATGACGTCGATGACCCAGGTGCCCTCGGCCGGGCCGGATGTGATGCCGAGTGCGAAGCGGCCCGGAGCGCCCGGACCCGCGATCGACTGCACGAGCAACGCATCGCGCAACACCTGGCCGGCATCGCGGCGCGCGAGATAGCGGAGCGGCGCCTGCTCGATGAACGCAAGGACGGCGCGGGATGCACCTCGTGACAGGGCAGCCGTGCGTGCACCCTCCCGGGTGGCCTTGGCCGCCCTGACGATGCCTGCCCCGTCCACGTCGGGTGACAGTGCGACCGAGAGCTTGTCGGCGAGCTCGGCCACAAGCGTCGCGCGCCACGGCGTCCAGACATCAGGGCCAGTCGCGCGCATGTCAGCCGCAGTGAGTGCGAAGAGGGGTTCGATGAGCGATACCGAACCGATGCGGGCCGCCGCGGCCAGCACGACGTTCTCATCGGCAAGATCCCTGGTGGTTGCCACCTCGGAAAGCAGCAAGTGCTCACGCACCAGCTTCGCCGCATCCGCTCCCGCACGCCCGGGAAGCCCGAACCGCATGGCCGCCGCCGCGGCGGACCCACTCCCACGAGGGGCGTGACCGGGTCCGGGCTCGCGCTTGCCGAGGTCGTGCGTCAGTGCGGCGATCACGAGAGCTGGCAGCATGTCTCTTGCCACGGTAGGGCCGTCGGAAAGCGCCGTAAGCACGCGGAGGCTGTGGGCCCCCACCGTGAAGCGGTGTGAGAGGGCCGGGCGGCGGAGCGTCATCGTCTCCCGGAACCCGGGGACGGCGTGCTCGAGACGCCCCGCATACACCGCGCGCTCCAGAGTGTCGAGGCCGGACGTCTCCGCTCGCGCCAGCCCGACGAGATCATCGAACGTGAGCGGGGTCTCCGGCATCGCCCGCCGCCCGGCTGCACGGTCGCGCACGTCCAGCAGCGTGTGGTTGACTGCCTCGAGCGCCCGTTGTGTGGCGCTGGCGTCAAGCGGCAGGTCGCTCTCATCCGTCACGTAGAGGGTGTTGCGGGCGCGGCCGCCGCCGCGATGGATGGCCCACCGGGCCGCGGTGACCGCATCCTGGGCGGATGCCAGCAGCTCCGCCTCCTGTCCGGCGAGGAGTCCTGCCTCTACCAGCAGGGCGGGGGAGTGTGCCGGCTTCCCGAGCGCGAGCGCTGCACGCCAGACGAGCTCGTCGATGTCGCGCTGGCCGCCCGCGCCGTCCTTGAGATCGGGTTCGAGCAGGTACGGTGAGCCGGGTCTCTCGCGTGCGGTGATGCGCTCGAGGAGCGAGCGTCTGTCTCGTGCGAGGCGGGTGAACACGGAGCCGATCACGCGGTGCGCAAGCTGCGCGTCTCCGGCGAGGAAGCGGGCGGTGAGGAAGGACGTCGCTACCGTGAGATCCTCACGCACGGCCCGGACTTGGTCCTTCGGCGTTCTGATCTGGTGTCCCACCGCGAGCCCCGCGTCCCAGAGGGGATACAGCACCGAGCGCACCAGCGGGTCGAGGTCTCGGGAGGAGCCCGCCGACACGATAAGCAGGTCGATGTCCGAGCCCGGTAGCAGGCGGCCAGCTCCGTAGCCTCCGAGGGCGAGCACCGCGAACGGTACGCCCACGCGCGATGAAGCCGCCCTCGTCTGAACGAGGACGGCTTCATCGCTGAGCCGTGCGAGTTCGACGGCGGCAGCGGTCCCCGGGGTCACTCGCTCGATGAGCGCACCGCGCCGCTCGACGAACCATCCCAGGGGGTTCGCTGCCACCACGGTGCGTCGCCTACAGCGCGTCCGGGCCGCGTTCGCCCGTACGGATACGGATCGCGCCCTCGCAGTCGTAGGTGAACACCTTGCCGTCGCCGATCTTCCCGCTTTGCGCCGCGGCCACGATCGCGTCTTCCGCCTGCGACGCCAGGTCGTCGTCCACGACTACCTCGATCTTCACCTTGGGCACGAAGTCCACCGTGTACTCGGCGCCGCGGTAGATCTCGGTGTGGCCCTTCTGGCGCCCGTAACCCTTCACTTCGTACGCGGTCAGTCCCGCCACGCCCAGCGCCTGGAGCGCTTCTTTCACCTCGTCGAGCTTGTGCGGCTTGATGACCGCCTCGATCTTCTTCATCGCTGATGCCTCCTCTCGCGCGGCCGCTAGGCCACGGTCTCCGTGTGGACGAAGTCGGGGTACGCCCGGTTGCCGTGCTCGCCGATGTCGAGGCCTTCGCGCTCCTCGTCCTCGGTCACCCGGAGGCCGATCGTCGCCTTGATGGCGAGCCACGCGACCATCGAGATTGCGAACACGAATCCGCCGACGGCGAGCACGCCGAT
This sequence comes from Coriobacteriia bacterium, assembly GCA_016938395.1. Next base: position 13,628 of record JAFGUS010000067.1, read on the forward strand.
CGCCTGCGCGCCCAGCAGGTCGAAGCCGCCGCCGAAGAACAGGCCGTCGCCCGTGGTTCCCGGAGAGAACCTGTCCTGCGCGAAGAGCCCCACCGCGAGCGTCCCGAAGATGCCGCCCATGCCGTGGACCGCGAGCGCGCCCACCGGGTCGTCGAGCTTGAGCTTGTCGAGCAGCAGGACGCCGAAGACCACGATCGCGCCGGCGATGGCGCCGATGACGAGCGCGCTTCCCATGCTCACGAACGCGCAGCTTGCGGTCACACCCACGAGACCGCCGAGCATGCCGTTGATCGTCATGCCGATGTCCGGCTTGCCGAGGACCTTCCACGCAACAGCGGTTGCCACGAGTGCGCCAGCAGCGGCGGCAAGGTTGGTCGTCACGATGATGTGCGAGATCGCCATCGGGTCGGCTGCCATGGTGGAGCCGGGGTTGAAGCCGAACCAGCCGAGCCACAGGATGAGCGCGCCGGTCATGGCAGACGTCATGTTGTGACCGGGAAGCGCGTGCGCCTTACCGTCCTTACCGAACTTGCCGAGGCGCGGACCGAGCACGAGCACGCCCGCAAGTGCTGCCCACGCACCCACCGAGTGCACCACGGTCGAACCCGCGAAGTCCCAGAAGCCGAGCGAAGCGAGCCAACCGCCACCCCAGATCCAGTGGCCGACGGTGGGGTAGACGAACGCCACGAGCAGGAATGAGAAGACGATGAACGAGACATACTTGATCCGCTCGGCCACCGCTCCCGAGACGATCGTCGCGGCGGTACCGGCGAAGACCAGCTGGAAGAAGAACTTGGCCATGAGCGGTACGCCCGCCCAGCCCATGGCGGAGTAGACGCCCTGGTAGGCGTCACCGGTCGCCGGACTGTTGTCAGCGCCGCCGACCATGAAGAGCCCCTTGAGGCCGACGAAGGCGTTGCCATCGCCGTACATGAGGCCCCAACCGATCACCAGGAAGGCGATCGTTGAGACCGCGAACACGATGAAGTTCTTGGAGATGATGTTGACCGTGTTCTTGGCGCGGGCGAAGCCCGACTCCACCAGCGCGAAGCCGAGGTTCATGAAGAACACCAGCATCCCCGCGAGGAGCACCCACACGGTATCGAGTCCCACCTGTACGTCCATACGCTCCCTCACTTCCGTCTTCATCCCGGCGCGTGCCGTGTGTCCCGGCGCCGGAGTCGATCCCACTGACAGACTGAGCGTGAGGGTGCTGTGTTTCGGGGGTGTGTCGATGGCATGAAGGTTGCGATGCAGGTGTTCCGTGCGTCCCTGCCGACCCAATGGCAGGGCGTCGGGTCGGCCTGGAGTCGGTCTCTGCCGGGGCGTACAATGGGGATTTGCAGCGAAACACACTCGCGCCAACCACGAAAGGTCGCTACCGAATGTCTCTCGATCGCATCTCGATCCGCGGCGCCCGCGAACACAACCTCAAGAACATCGACCTCGAGATACCGCGTGACGAGCTCGTCGTGATAACGGGCCTATCCGGCTCGGGTAAGAGCTCACTCGCCTTCGACACCATCTACGCCGAGGGCCAGCGCCGGTACGTGGAGTCGCTCTCGGCGTACGCGCGACAGTTCCTCGGCCAGATGGACAAGCCCGAGGTGGAGCACATCGAGGGCCTGTCGCCGGCGGTCTCCATCGACCAGAAGCCGACCTCCAAGAACCCGCGCTCCACGGTGGGCACCGTGACCGAGATCTACGACTACCTCCGGCTGCTCTTCGCGCGCGTGGGGACGCCGCACTGCCCGGTCTGCGGACGCGTCATCGAGAAGCAGACGTCCGAGCAGATCGTGGACTTGCTGCTCGAACTGCCCGAGGGCACCAAGTTCCAGGTGCTCGCGCCGGTCATCAAGGGCCGCAAAGGAGAGTACGGCAAGATGTTCGCCGACCTCAAGGCCGAGGGTTTCACGCGTGTGCGCGTGGACGGCGAGGTACGCACGCTCGACGAAGAGATCGTGCTCGACAAGAAGTTCAAGCACACGATCGACGTTGTGCTCGACCGGCTCGTGATGAAGGACGGACTCCGTCCGCGTCTGGCCGAGAGCGTGGAGATGGCGCTCAAGCTCGCCGGGGGCACGGTCGTGATCGCGGTTGTGGACGGCGAGGAGACCGAGTACTCGCAGGCGCTCGCGTGCCCCGAGCACGGCTTCTCCATGGACGAGCTCAACCCGCGCGACTTCTCCTTCAACGCACCGTATGGCGCCTGCCCGGACTGCCTCGGCATCGGCAGCCGCATGGAGGCCGACCCCGACCTCGTGGTGCCGGACCCGACGCTCTCCATCGCCGAGGGCGCCATCAAGCCGTACTCGGGAAACCTCAACTACTATCCGCAACTCGTAGAGGCGGCGGCCAAGCACATCGGTGTGAGCATCGACGTGCCGTGGAACGAGCTTCCCGAGGAAGCACGCCACAAGCTCCTGCACGGCTTCGGCGATGAGAAGATCCGCCTGGACTACCTCACGCGCGACGGTCGCGAGACGTACTGGTTCACCAAGTACGAGGGCGCGCTTTCGAGCGTGATGCGGCGCCATGACGAGACCGACAGCGAGCTCAGCAAGGAGAAGCTCGAGGAGTACATGGCGGTCATCCCGTGCGCCACGTGCAACGGCGCGCGCCTCAAGCCCGAGATCCTCGCGGTGACCTTCGGCGGCAAGAACATCAACGAGGTCACCAGCCTCTCGGCCAAGAACTCACTTCACTTCTTCGAGACGGTCGAGCTTTCCGAGCGCGACGCGCTGATCGGCGAGCGCATCATCAAGGAGATCGTGGAGCGGCTGCGGTTCTTGGTGGACGTGGGGCTCGACTACCTCACGCTCGAGCGCGCCACCGCCACGCTCTCCGGCGGTGAGGCGCAGCGCATCCGGCTCGCCACGCAGATCGGCAGCGGCCTGGTGGGCGTGCTCTACATCCTCGACGAGCCGTCGATCGGCCTCCACCAGCGCGATAACGAGCGGCTCATCGTGGCGCTCAAGCGGCTGCGCGATATCGGCAACACCGTGATCGTCGTGGAGCACGACGAGGAGACCATCCGCGAGGCCGACTTCGTGATCGACATGGGCCCCGGGGCCGGCGAGCACGGCGGCGAGATCGTGTGCATCGGCACACCGGACAAGATCCTGGCGTGCCCCGATTCACTCACCGGTCAGTACCTCTCTGGCGAGCGTCAGATCCCGCTGCCCGAGGGGCGGCGGACGCTCGACAAGGGGAGCGTCACGATCGTCGGCGCGCGACAGAACAACCTGCAGTCGATCGACGTGGCGATTCCGCTCGGCGCGCTTTCGGTGGTGACCGGCGTGTCCGGCTCGGGCAAGAGCTCGCTCGTGGCCGACACGCTTGCGCCCGCGCTCTCCAACTCCGTGTACCGGACCCGTCACCGCACCGGCAAGCACGACCGCATCGACGGGCTCGAGCGTATCGACAAGGTCATCACCATCGACCAGAGCCCCATCGGCCGCACGCCACGATCCAACCCGGCCACGTACACCGGCGTGTGGGACGACATCCGCTCGCTCTTGGCGTCCACCAACGAGTCCAAGGCGCGCGGGTACGCGCCCGGGCGCTTCAGCTTCAACGTGCGTGGCGGCCGGTGCGAGGCGTGCAAGGGCGACGGGCAGATCAAGATCGAGATGCACTTCCTGCCCGACGTGTACGTGCCGTGCGAGGTCTGCAAGGGCGCGCGGTACAACCGCGAGACGCTGCAGGTGACGTACAAGGGCAAGAACGTGGCCGATATCCTCGACATGTCGGTGGAAGAGGCGGTGACGTTCTTTGAGAACATCCCCAAGATCCGCCGCAAGTTCCAGACGCTCTACGATGTGGGTCTCGGCTACGTGCGCATCGGTCAACCCGCCACCACGCTCTCCGGCGGCGAGGCACAGCGCGTGAAGCTCGCGAGCGAACTGCAGCGCGTGTCGACCGGCAAGACGTTCTACATCCTCGACGAGCCGACGACGGGCCTACACTTCGACGATGTGCGTCAGCTGCTCGACGTTCTGCAACGGCTCGTGGATGCGGGGAACACGGTGCTCGTGATCGAGCACAACCTCGATGTGATCAAGAGCGCCGATCACCTCATCGACCTCGGGCCCGAGGGTGGGGACCGGGGAGGCGAGATCGTGGTGACCGGCACGCCCGAGGATGTGGCCGCGTGCGCCGCATCGTACACCGGGCGGTTCCTGAAGCCGGTGCTCGAAGGCAGAGGCGCATCCGTGGCGTCCGAGAACGCGTAAAGTGGGTCCCATGGACGCACGAGATGTGATCGAGCGGCTGGCGCGGCTGTTGGAAGACGAGGGCTATACGCTCGAGCGACGGCCGGACGGCAGCCTGCTCGCCACCAAGCGTGGGCATAGCGCGGGAGTCTTCCTTCCGTATACCGACTTCATCTTTCTGCACGATCTTGATGGCGCTTTCGTTGCTGACGCGGGCGAGTTCGAGGAGCAGCACCAGGCGAACCGGGCCGAGGGTGAAGCGCACATGAGCGTGCCCCGGCCGCTGCGCTACCGCGTGCCGAACAGTGTGACCGTGGGCGTTACGGCGCGGCCGGCGAGCGAGGCCATCAAGTCCGTAGCCACCGAGAAGCGCGATCTGCGAGCGAACACCGGCGAGAAGAACTCCGTGTACCTGGTGGATCTTTCGGCGGGCACGTTCTACTCACAGGGGCTGGAGGTCGACCGTTTCTCACTCCACGGCGGCGAGTGGAGTCCCGACGTCAACCCGTCCAATCGCGTGGCACGCATGCTCGCGCAGGTGCTTGCGGAGGCCTTCCCGCAATGACGGCCATCCCCGACGTCGCCTCCCAGCTCGGCCACGTGCCCGACTCGCCCGGCGTCTACTTCTGGAAGCAGGGCGACGAGGTCCTCTACGTCGGCAAGGCCAAGAGCCTCCGGAAGCGGATGCGGCAGTACACGGGCGGGCACGACGACCGGGCGATGGTCCCGCGGATGATGGCGCGCGTGGACTCGTTCGATTACGTCACTACCACGACCGAGGCCGAGAGCATGATCCTCGAGGCCAACCTCATCAAGGAGCTCCGGCCGCCGTACAACGTGGACTTCAAGGACGACAAG
>JAFGUS010000068.1 GCA_016938395.1 Coriobacteriia bacterium
CACCAACGGCTGGTAGCGAGGCCGCCCGACTCGCGAAACGCACGCTTCGCAGGCCGCCGGCGTCCGCCGCACCTCGCGTGCCGCTTAACCTGCGGCCATCTCCCGCTTGTACGCCACGATGCGCTCCCGATACTCGGGAATGCCGGCTCCCAGGATCTGCGTGGCGAGGATCGCAGCGTTGCGCGCACCGTTGATCGCGACGCACGCGACCGGGACACCGGTGGGCATCTGCACCATCGAGAGCAGAGAGTCCAACCCGCCGAGATCCGACGTCTTCATCGGCACGGTGATCACCGGCAGCGGCGTGAACGCAGCGACCACGCCGCCGAGATGCGCGGACTTGCCCGCAGCGGCCACGATCACGCGGATGCCCCGGTCCACGGCGCCGGACGCCCACTCGTGCACGCGGTCCGGGTTGCGGTGTGCGCTTGCCACGATCATCTCGTAGGGCACGCCGAACGCCTCGAGCTGCTCGGCACACTGACCCATCACGTCCATATCGGACTTCGAGCCCATGACGATACCCACAAGGGGCGTCTCTCTGCTCATCGCGGCCTCCTTCATTCGGTCGCTTCCTCGAACCCGGCTCCGCACCCTGCACCGCCATCGCCGAAGAGCAGCTCGCGCTCGTCAGGCGCGAGCGCGTTGCGGGCAGTGTCGCGCAAGCTGTTCAGGTGCGCGAACATCGAGCGCTGCATGACGACGGTGAGATAGCGGCCACGCTCGGTGAGCGTGAGTTCCTCGGCGTTGTCCGTGGCAAAGCCTCCGAATGTGCGGAAGAAGAGCATCTCCTTCCAGAGGCCGCGTTCCACCGAAAGGCCGAAGTCGCGCTCGAACTTCTTCTTGTCCAGGCGCAGGCCGAAGAGCTCCATCAGGAACCGGTAGCGCATGCGGTTGGCCAGCGTGTTCGCGGAGCTCCCTACCGCCACCGGCATCCGGCCTTCGGCGATCGCGCGCCCGTAGTCGCGGAGTGAGAACGTGGTGAGGTAGATGTCGCCGCGCAGGTAGCTGAACGCACCGCTGCCGATGCCGACGTACTCCTCGTAGTCCACGATGTACTCGTCGATCATGCCGTCGCCGGTGCGCGAGAACGTCCACGCCGTGGCGAGCTCGAAGGTGTCCGAGAGCTCGTCGACGAGGATCTTGTAGAAGCGGCCCTCGCGGTCGTAGTCCACCATGCCAACGGTCCGTTTGAGCTGGTTGGCCACCGAGCGCGACGCCATGAGCGGGTAGAACGTGGTCTGGTTCCCACCGCTCGCCTTCACGGCGGCGATGTCGGCGCGCAGAATCTCCTCGGTCTGGCTCGGGAAGTTGAAGATCATGTCCACGTTGAGCGAGTGGAAGAAGCCCTCGAGCGACTGCAGACGGGCGAGGATCTCGGCGCCGGAGCCGTACTTGTCGTAGCGGTCCATCTGCCTCAGGAGGCCGTCATCGAAGCTCTGCACGCCCACGCTCATGCGCTGCACTCGGTCCTTGAGCGGGTCGAGGATCTCCGGCACGAGGTGGTTGGGGTTCGTCTCAGTGGATACTTCGCGCACGCCGAAGAGGTCCCGCGCCAGATCGATCGTCTCGCAGAGTTCATCGACCAGGATGGTGGGCGTGCCGCCGCCGATGTAGAGCGAATCGAACGTGTAGCCCAGCTCGGCCACCATGCGCATCTGCTCGCGGAGGCTCGCGAAGTACGCGCGCGCCGGGTCTTCGGCGAACGGGAAGCGATTGAAGCTGCAGTACGGGCACAGCCGCTCGCAGAACGGCACGTGGGCGTAGAGCAGGTAGGGCTTGCCCGGCTCGGGCCCCGGAAGTGACGGAACCCGGCGCGGTGCGTCGGCGAAGTACCGCTTCTGGGCGGTTTCGACAGCGGCGGACAGCAGACGCTCGGCGAGCACCTAGGCCTCCCCGGCCGCCTCGGCGGCCGCACGCGCGATGTCGGTGCGGAACTGCATGCCCTGGAACGAGATCTTGTCGACGGCCTGATACGCCTTCGCGCGCGCCTCGGCGAGCGTCGGTGCGAGCGCGGTCACGTTGAGCACCCGACCACCGGCCGTGGTGAGCGTGCCGTTGTCGCCATGCGACGTTCCGGCGTGGTACACGGTTACGCCGTCGATAGACTCGGCCTGCTCGATGCCGCTGATCGCCTTGCCGATCTCGTAGGAGCCCGGGTAGCCCTCGGACGCGAGCACGACGGACACCGCAGCGTCGTCGGACCACTCCAGTTCGAGCTCGTGCAGGCGGTCCTCCACACACGCGAGCATGACGTCGACGAGATCTGTCTTGAGGCGCGGGAGGATGACCTGGGTCTCCGGGTCGCCAAACCGCACGTTGAACTCGAGGACCTTGGGGCCATCGGCGGTGAGAATGAAGCCGCCATAGAGCACGCCGCGGTAGGTGACGCCCTCGGCCTTGAGCGCGGCCACCGTGCGCTCGAGAATCTCCACCATCGCCGCCTCGGTTGCCGCATCAACATCGGGGACGGGCGAGTACACACCCATGCCTCCGGTGTTCGGACCCTCGTCGTTGTCCAGAGCGCGCTTGTGGTCGCGCGCCGGCACCATAGGCCGCACGGTCTCGCCGTCGGTGAAGGCCAAAAGCGAGCACTCGGGACCCTGCAGGCATTCCTCAACGATCACCACGAACCCAGCATCGCCGAACTCACCCTCGAAGCATTTCCGCGCGAAGAGGCGCGCCGACTCCACATCGTCGGCCACATGAACCCCCTTGCCGGCGGCAAGGCCGTCGGCCTTCACCACGATGGGAGCGCCGTGCTCCTCGATGCGCAGCACGGCCTCCGTCTCGCTCTCGGTGTACCACGCCTCGGCCGTGGGAATGCCGTGACGTGCCATCAGCTCCTTGGCGAACCACTTGGAGCCCTCGAGCTCCGCTCCGGCCGCCGTGGGACCGAAGGTGGGTATGCCATAGACGCCGAGGATGTTCACGATGCCGGTCACGAGCGGTGCCTCGGGACCGACCACCACGAGGTCCATCTCGTACTGCTGGGACCAGTGCGCGATGCGGGCAGGGTCGTCGAGCTCGAGCTTGAGGTTGGTGCCGAGTGCCGCCGTGCCGCCGTTGCCGGGTGCGAAGAACAGTTCGGGTGCGTGTGCCGAGCGGGCGAGCGCGAGACCGATCGCGTGCTCGCGACCACCGGCGCCGATGATCAGGATGCGCATGCCAGACAACCCCCGGAAGGTAGGGAACGATAGTGCACCCGATTGTAGCCGATAGCGCCGGTGCGCACCGTCGGGCCGCCGCTCGCTGCGCTAGTAGACCCGGCCCTCCCAGCGCCGCATGATGGTCTGCTCGCGGCTCGGTCCCACGGCGATCATCGCCACGGGGACCTCGGCCAGGTCCTCGAGGAACGTGATGTACTCCTGCGCGGCTCGGGGAAGGTCCTCGAACGTGCGGCAACCGGTGATGTCGGACTTCCAGCCGGGGAGCTCCTCGTAGATCGGGCGTGCGTGGTGGAAGACCGTCTGGTGGCACGGCAGGTCGTTGTAGCGTCGGCCCTCGTACTCGTAGGCAACGCAGACCTTGATGCTGTCGAGCTGCGAGAGCACGTCGAGCTTGGTGATGACCAGGTCGGTGAGCCCGTTGATCTGCGCGGCGTAGCGTGCGATCAGCCCGTCGAACCAGCCGGCGCGGCGCTCACGGCCGGTGGTCGTCCCGTACTCGTGCCCTACCTCAATCAGGTGCCGACCGGTCTCATCGTCGAGCTCGGTGGGAAACGGACCGGAGCCGACACGGGTGATGTACGCCTTCGCGATGCCGAGCACGCGGCCGATGCGCCGCGGGCCAACGCCCACACCGGTGCACGCCCCGCCCGCCGTGGGCGAGCTGGAGGTCACAAACGGGTAGGTGCCGTGATCGAGGTCGAGCAGGGCGCCCTGGGCGCCCTCGAAGAGCACCCACTGGTCGGCATCGAGCGCCCGGTTGATGATCACGCTCGTCTCGGCGATGTGCGGTTTGATGCGCTCGGCATAGACGAGATACTCGTCGGCGATCTGCTCCACCGTGTACGTGGGCATGTTGTACACCTTGCCGAGGATGTCGTTCTTCTCCACGAGCGCGGCCTCGATCTTCTTGCGGAAGATGTGCTCGTCGGTGAGATCCTGCACGCGGATACCCATACGCGACGCCTTGTCCATGTACGCCGGACCGATCCCGCGTCGCGTGGTGCCGATCTCTTGCGAGCCGAGCCGATGTTCGCTCGCGCCGTCGAGATCGCGGTGGTACGGCATGATCAGGTGAGCGTTGCAGCTGATGAGCAGACGGTGCGTGGAGAGACCATCCGCCTCGAGGCGATCCATCTCCTCCAGAAGCACCTTCGGGTCGATCACGCACCCGTTGCCGATCACGGGCGTGATGTGCGGGTACATGATGCCGCTCGGGATGAGATGCAGCTTGAGCGTGCGCCCGGCATGGATGACCGTGTGTCCCGCGTTGTTGCCGCCCTGGAAGCGCACGACGTAGTCGAAGTCGTCCGCGATGAGGTCGGTGATCTTGCCCTTGCCTTCGTCGCCCCACTGGGCGCCGACGAGCACGATGCCGGCCATGTGGAAACCCCCTGCGAAGTTCGGTCCCGCGGACACCGTAGCCGCTCCCGGACCGGGCGCGCCACCGGGCGGGCGGAGCGCTCACGCGCCCGGGCACTCGCGGACGCGTAGCGTAGTATGCCAGCCGAGCGTGGATTGTGCTAGTCGAGCGCCGCCCTCAGGAGCTCGTCGGCCTCGGCGTTGCACGCCGCACACCCGACGTGCGGGTCCCCGGTGATCGGGCCGTGCTCGAGGCACCAGGCCTCCACCTCGACCCGCCTGCCGAACCCGAGCATCCCCGTACGCACGGTGATCCTGAGGTCGAGGCGCGGGCTTCCGTTGGCCGCGAGGATCCCCGGAACGGGACACCGCGCGCAGTCGGTGGGCTGCCAGGCCGCGGAGCGTGGATGCCGCGGAGCGCGGCACTCCTGGCGGTTAGCCCCGCGCTGAAAGTCCTCGTAGTAGTGGGCGCACTCGGCGCCGGATGGTGTCATCATGGGCGGCCCTCCGGGGTCGGCTCACGGGCAGCATACACCGTGCCGCCTGCCCTCACGAGCGTCCGGTAACCGACGAGGAGCCGAATCGATGGAACGATTGAGGCCGCTCGCGCATCGGAATAGACAAAGGGTGGGACACACGGTCTGGGAGGTACGCCATGAGATCCGCACGAACCATCTTCATACTCACGCTCGTCATCGCGCTCGCAACCGCACTCGTGCTGGCACCCGGATGTGGCCCGAAGGATGAGCCGGCAGACGAACCGACAGAGGAGCCGGCAGAGGAACCCGCAAACGGTGACGAGGAGCCGACCGACGGAGACTCCGGTGTTGTGGACCCGGTCGACCCCGACGCCGATGACGGCAGCACCGACGAGGAGCCGGCAACAACACCCGAGACCGTGACCTTGCGCCTGTACTGGGTCTCGGCCGGCGAGAACGCGCTCGGAATCGAGCGCACGGTGCCTTACACGAAGGCGGTCGCCACTGCGGCGCTCCGCGAGCTTATTGCCGGACCGACCGCTGCCGAGAAGACCACGTGGCCGGCGATCAGCTCGGCTATCCCTGAGGGCACCGAACTGCTCGGTGTGACGGTCGCCAACGGCGTCGCGAAGGTGGACTTCTCGAGCGAGTACGCCTCTGGCGGCGGGACGTTCTCCGTGACCGCGCGCATCGCGCAGGTGGTCTACACGCTCAGCGAGTTCCCGACAGTGGACGCCGTGGAGTTCTACATCAACGGCACGCGGGTAGAGGTGTTCTCGAGCGAGGGGCTCATCCTCGACGGCCCGCAGCGCGCCGAGGACTACTGGGACCTGCTACCCATAGACGCGTAGCAACTGCGCGACAGCTGGCACGTACCGACTGCGGAGGCGTGATGCGGGGTGACCCCTCCTCATGCCTCCGCAGGGACGGCTTCGGCAGCCGGCCCGAACACGCGGTCGGTCGCTTTCACGTACCATGCGGCCGACTGAACCTGAACGATGTAGGCTGCCGACAGCACGAGTGCCGCCTCGGCGCCGAAGCTGGTCATCGCGATCCCGAGCGCGATCGACAGATTACGCATGACGGTACCGTAGACCACGGCGATGGCGTCCCCACGCGGAAGCCACGTCCGCCCAATCACCATTGCCACGAGGAAGTTCAGCGCGTAGAAGGCCACGAGCGGGATGAGGATCCTCACCACCAGGGCGGGGTCACTGACGATGGCGCGCGCCTTGAGTGCGATTGCGACGAAGACGATCGCCAGCACGCCGACCGTTGAGAGACCGGGGAACACCGGTGCGATGCGCTTCGTGTACCGCTCCTGTCCGTAGCGCCGCACGAGCACAGTCCGCGTGAGAATCCCCGCCACGAGCGGGATTCCCACGACGAAGATCACCGTGCGGGCCACCTCCATGACGTCGACCGGGACGACGGCACCCGCCATGAGCAGGATGTACGCGGGTGCCAGCAGCGATGCCGCGATGAGCCCGATGATCGTCATCTTGACCGCTGCACCCACGTTGCCCCGGGCAAAGCCTGTCCAGCTGATGGTCATGCCGCTCGTGGGGAAGAGCCCCGCGAGCACCATGCCGACGAACAGCCCCGGCTCGTTGCGGAAGAACAGGTACGCCAGACTCCATGCGACGGCCGGAAGTACGACGAAGTCGAGCGCCATCGCGATACCCACAGCGCGGCTGTCCTTGAGGTCGAGTGCCTGCGAGATTCGGAAGTTCACGAGCATCGGGTAGACCATGAGCATCGTCATCGGCAGTACGAGGACCTTGAGCGCGCTCACGTCCGCGACGACCCCTGCCAGCAGTCCAGCCACCATGGCGAGCGGGATGAGTACGACGAGATGCTTCGAGAGTCCGCTCACCGTGCGGACGAGCGGATGGAGCGGTGCGGCTTCGGTGTTCACGAGCGGCGACCTCCGGTGGTCATACGATACCCGTGGGGGTATAGTGTGTCGTGATTGCGGCGGAAGTCAAAGCGTGCTGCGTTCGGTGACAGACCGTCTGTCGCAGGATGCGGGGTACGGTCACAGAATGTCACGGGGTGTTGGGCTACTCTGGGCGCCGTCATCTCAGAAAGGGACGTCATGACGCCGGCACGTTCTTACTCGCTCAGGACCCGCCTCGTAGCCAGCTACACGGCGATCATCGTCGGCGTGCTCGTGCTCGCCGCGTGGTTCGGCATCTCGCGGTTCGACACGCTTATGAACGAACAGGCGCAGAGGGCGGTCGATACGAACATGGCCGTCGCCTCCGGGCTTCTCGATGACGCGGTAACCGCCGTGGGCGATTCGGTGCGCGAGACTGCGGCCGATCC
>JAFGUS010000069.1 GCA_016938395.1 Coriobacteriia bacterium
CCCCTGCTCGTGGAGCGTGAGTGGCACCTCGTAGATCGAGGCCGCATCCTGTGCGGAAACGACCGCCTTGGCGTCCACGTCGCAGAACAGCGCGATCTTGCGGCGGATACCGGCGTCGATGGGCCGCTCCGAGCGGCACACGGTGAAGTCGGGCTGGATACCGATGGAGCGCAGTTCCTTGACCGAGTGCTGGGTGGGCTTGGTCTTTAGCTCGGCGGAAGCGGAGATGTACGGAACGAGGCTGACGTGGATGTAGCAGACGTTGTCGCGGCCCACGTCCTTGCGCAGCTGCCGGATCGCTTCGAGGAACGGCAGGGACTCGATGTCGCCCACCGTCCCACCGACCTCGGTGATGACCACGTCGGGCCTCGTCTGCTCGGCGAGGCGGACGATCCGGTCCTTGATCTCGTTGGTGATGTGCGGGATGACCTGCACGGTCCCGCCGAGGAAGTCCCCGCGGCGCTCCTTACCGATGACCGACTGGTAGATCGAACCGGCGGTAACACTGCAGTCGCGCGTCAGCGACTCGTCGATGAATCGCTCGTAGTGACCGAGGTCGAGGTCGGTCTCGCCACCGTCGTCGGTCACGAAGACCTCGCCGTGCTGGAACGGGCTCATCGTGCCCGGGTCGACGTTCAGGTACGGGTCGAGCTTCTGGATGGTCACTTTGAGCCCGCGGCCCTTGAGCAGTCGGCCGAGCGATGCGGCGGTGATGCCCTTGCCGAGTCCCGAGACGACACCACCCGTAACGAAGATGTGCTTGGTCATGTGCTGTCCTCAGTCCTCCCTCGGCCTCGGGTCCTCGTTCGAATGGTACCGCACCGATGCACCGTGCGCGTGACCGTCTGACGTTCGTCCGAGACCGTCGAGCCACGACAGCACGCCGACGCGGTCGATCACGCTCGTGAACGACACGCGCTCGGAGAGCAGGTTCAGCGCCAGAAGCACCGCAACGGCAGCTGCAAGCCCCGAGAGCGGCAGCACGGCGGTGAGCAGGAAGCCGACGATCGCTCCCATGGTGTTGGCGCCCGCGTCACCGAGCATCGCGCGCTCGCCGAGGTCGTATCGCCAGACCGCGACCACCGGTCCCAGCAGCATCACCACGATGGCCGCCTGCACGGCGATGGCCTCGGCCTGACCGAGCAGGAGGTCGCTCCCCGGACCAGCGAACGGCGCCACCGAGTCGGAGTAGGCGGCGATCACTGCGCGCGCATAGGCGATCGCCGGCAGGATGACCAGGGCGCTGTACGCCTTGAGGGCACGGCCCGGCCGAAGATCGAGCAGGTTGATCAGGTTGGCCGAGAGCGCGATGGTGGCCGTCGCGAGCGCCCACGCGAGCAGCGACAGCCATCCCGCCGCGCCTGCATCTGCCGCTATGCCCGAGCGCTCGATGATGCGGGGAGCCGCGCTCGCCCCGTAGAAAAGCGCGATGACGCCGATACCGAGCATCTTGAGCATGCCTGTGGTAAGGCGTCCGTCCTTCAGCACCCCGAAGTGACCCGCGAATCCCTTGGGACCCGCGCCGCCGAACGCGTCATCGGCAAGGCCGAGCGCGACTACCCCGCTCACCAGGAGGAACGGCACGCCGAAGAGCGGCAGCCCGAGCGGCGTCGTGGCCACGCGCTCAACCAGCGCAGAGCCCGCCCACGGCGGCAGCCCGGCCATCGCGTCGAGCACGGCCTGTCCTGCGAGCGGCGCGAGCGCCCACACGAGCCAGACGAGGCCGAGGCTCGCGCTCACGAGCGTCCCCCGGTAGTTGGCACGCTCGAGCGGCCCGCCGGCTGAAGCCGGAACGAGCGCACGCATCGCAAGAAACGGTACTGCCACGCCGAACACGAGCGCGACGAGCACCGTCGCTACCCCGCCTGCATCACTCAAATTCATTGTGCCCTCTCCGCCTCTCGAGTGCGGCCACCACAAGCGCGGCGGCCGGGAACAGCATGACGAGCGCCGATACCGCTACTCCCGAGTCCTCCGTAAGCACGGCGACGAACGCCGCGGCGACCGACCCGGTGAGTGCAGCGCTAAGCCCCGCGCTCGTTGAAAGCACCGAGCCGACAAACCCCTTCGGTCTCGCAAGAAGGTACGCGATCGCGCCGACTGCGACGGGCAACAGAACGACGATCGGCGTCGCGTTGAGGATGCCCCAGCTGAGCGCAAGCTTGCGCGCGATGAGGTCCCAGAGGCCGCCGCCGGACAGTACGCGCCCGAGGTGTGAGGGCGCTCCACCCATCGTATCGAGTGCCGCCGCGAGAGCGACGAGCGCCACCGCCCCGGCCACAGCGACAGCTAACCGGCGCAGGGTGAGCCGCGTGCCGGCGGCCCTCAGGTACGCGCCGAGTATGGCGGCGCCACCCCAGGCAGCGACCCCGATGTTGGCGCCGAGTGCCGGAAGCACCGCTACGACGACCGCCGGGACTCCTAGCCACAGGTAACCTGAGGCGCGCGTGCGTCCAAACAGGTCCACCCGTCGGGCCACACCGGTCAGAAGTCCGCCCACCAGGAGTGCGGCGGCCTCGTTGCCGAGGCCGTAGAAGCGCGCCCCGAACAGCAGCGAGTAGCTGAACACACCACCTGAGGCGGCCGGCCCTCCGAGTATCTGGTCGGCCGCGATCGCGAGCGCGGTTCCTCCCGCAAGCCACGCCAGTGCTGATGCGGGTCCGCTGCGCAGCGCCTTCACGAGAGCCGCGAGCGCGACGACCGCTGTCGCGACCAGGAGTGCGCGATATGCCCCGTCCGCATCGGTCGGCTGACCCGCGAGGCGCGCCAGTAGCGAGCCGGCCGGAAGCGCACAGAGTGCAACAAGTGCGAAGGCAAGCGCGCGACCAAGTACTCCGGCCGCCGCACCCGGGGCGAAGAGCGCAGCGCCGAGCCCCGCTGCAAGCAGGGCGACCGCGGCCGCGATGAGCCCGAACCACACGGGCTCGCGCACCGCCTCCAGGGCGCGGGCACTCGCGTCCCGCTCAACCATCGTCTCAAGCCTCAGCGCGGCATCCGGTACCGTGCCGGCTACTTCAAGGACGGAACCCGTCATCGTATCCGGAACCTCGAGGCCGAGGAGTGAGACCACGGTGGCCGAGATGTCGGGCAGGGCGATCACGCCATCGCGCCTCGTAGCCGGCGAGTGCAGCACACCCGGGCCGAGGCCGTACACGATGGCTGGGCCAAAACCGGGAGGACCGTCGACCGCCAACTGCGATGTCGAGATGATCACGAGCACGGCGTCATCGGGAAGCGAGCGAAGCGCGATGCGTGTCACAGCGTCAGTGGTGGTGACACCCGCCTGCCGCGCACTCTCCCACGCACTCCCGGTCGAGCCGGCGTCACGCGCACGCGACGCATCACCCGGGTCGAGCACGATAAGCCCCGGCGCGCCCGCATCCTGCCGGATGACATCGAGCGCTTCCCGGTATGCGACTTCGACCACATCGAGATCGGTCACCAGCCCGGCCTCTGTTCCCGGGGCAGCCTTCAACACGCGCGCTCCGGTCTCATCGTAGTCGACGATTCCTTCGGTGTCGGCCGCCACGATACGTGCCGGCCTTCGGCCGGGCGGGGTGACCTCATCCAGTGTGCGGGTGGGACTCCCGATGGCCGCCGTGTATCCCCCGACGGCACGAATCGCACCGCCGAGCAGCCCGAGCGCCGACCCGCCGCTCCCGTCATCGGCAGGAGCCGGGACCGGTGAGCCGGCCGAGAGTACCGCCGCGCCTCGCACCTCATCGGGTGTCGGGTCGAGCGAGCCTGCGCGGACCGCGGCGCCGGCTACCGCACCCTGCTCGATCATCCGCCAGAGCCCGGGCGTCGACTCGGGGCTCACATCCTGCCAGGTGAGATACGGCGCCAGAACGACGACGAGCGTCCTGAACACCGGAGTGGGTGCCTGTGCGGCGGCGGGAACCGCGCACACGGCCACGAGCGCAGCACACGCGAGACCGAGGCGGAGCGCTCGCTTCATCGGCCCCTCCCGCCTCTCGTACGCGCCGGCGTCGTGTGAGGCACCACACCGCGGCACCGGCGTACGGCACCACGGCGAGTGCGCCCGCACGCAGTATACCAAGCGGCAACCACGTCACAGCACGCCCCTGTAGTCGGCTACACTGATGCGGTCAGCCGAGTCCGGGGGTCTACCATCGCCAGGCCATCGATAGCACGCTCTACCGCGTCGATGTCGGTCTCGACGCTCGTCTCGCGCATCACCGGGTTCGTGCGCACCTGGGCGATGGCGTACGCGCTCGGCGTCACGGCGATCGCCGACTCGTATGACATCGCGAACAACCTCCCGAACATGCTCTTCGAGCTGCTCGCGGGAGGCGTGCTCTCGAGCGTCTTCATCCCGCTGTTCATGGAGCGGATGCAGAGAGACGGCGAGCACGACGCCTGGCGCTTCGCGAGCTACGTGCTCAACATCATGGTTCTCGCACTCGGCGCGGTCGCCCTCATCGCCACGGTGTGGCCCGATCCGTTCGTCCGGTCGCAGACGCTCACCGTGCCCGCCGAGCAGGCCGCCCTCGCCATCTGGTTCTTCCGCTTCTTCGCGGTACAGATCGTCTTCTACGGCATGGGGCTTGTCTTCACCGGCGTGCTCAACTCGTACCGCCGTTTCCTCGCTCCGGCCATCGCCCCCATCTTCAACAACCTCGTCGTCACCATCACGCTACTTGGGTTCTACGTCCCCCTGCGCGAGAGTGATCCGGACCTGGCACTCACCGCGCTCGCCGTCGGGACGACGCTCGGCATCGTTGTGATGGCCGCAGTCCAGGTACCGAGCCTTGCCCGTCTCGGATGGCGGCACACCCTGCGCATCGACTGGCATCACCCGGGGCTCCGCACGATCGCGGCCAAGACGGTCCCGATCCTCATCTACGTGGTGACCAACCTCGTGGCGGTGACGTTCAGGACCAACTTCGCAATCGCGACGGGCGAGGGCGGTCAGGCCGCGCTGCGCTACGCGTGGCAGTTCTACCAGTTGCCGTACGGCATCTTCGCCGTGGCGCTCGCCACCGCGATCTTCCCCGAGCTGGCCGAACGCGGCAACGCGGGTGACATCCCAGGCTTCAGGGCCATGTTTGCCCGCGGGCTGCGCGCCACGACCGTACTCATCGTTCCGCTCGCGGCGCTCCTGGCCACGCTCGCGACCCCCGTCATCACGCTGTACCGCGCGGGCCGCTTCACCGCCGAGGACATCCCAGTCGTCGCCGGGGTTCTCACGTGGTGGGCGATCGGTCTGATCTTCTTCGCCGGCTACATGTACGTGCTCAAGTCCTTCTACTCCCTGCAGGACACGAAGACCCCGATGTACACGAACATCGCCGCCACATCCGTACACGTGCTCCTGTACGCCGTACTCACGAGAGGATTCGGCGCCTGGGAGGGGCTCGGGATCACGGGCATCCCAATCGCCGACGGCATCTTCTTCCTCGGGCACCTCGCCGTGCTCCTTCTCATCCTGCGCATCCGCATCGGTGGCATCGAGGGCCGCTCGGTAGCGGTGACGTTCATCAAGACGGCCGCCGCATCAACCGCTGGCGCCGCCGTCGCATGGGTGGTCATGCGCGCCACGGCCGCTCTGGACACCATGAGTGGCGGGTTCATCGCGCAGCTGCTGATCGCAGGGACCGCAGGCCTCCTGACCTCGTATGGGGCGATGACGATCCTCGGCGTGCCTGAGCTCGCGGCCTTCGCGCGCCGATTGCGCGAGCGGTTCGGTCGACGCTCGTGACGGTCACCGCTCTCATCCCCGCTCACAACGAGGCGGAGCGGGTGGGTGCAACCGTCTCAGCCGCACGCTCGGTGCCGATGATCGACCGCGTGGTGGTCATCGATGACGGCTCCACGGATAACACCACCGTGGTCGCCGCAGCGGCAGGCGCCGAGGTCGTACGCGTGCCCGTGAACCGCGGCAAAGGCGGTGCACTGCAAGCGGGCCTCGACCTGGTGCGGGAGGCCACAGACGTCCTCGTGCTCCTCGCCGCCGACCTCGGCGAGAGCGCCTCCGAGGCCGCACTCCTTCTGTCGCCTGAGCTGGACGGACAGGCTGACATGGCCATCGAAGTTCTGCCGCGACCTGCCGGCTCCGGGGGTATCGGCCTCGTCAAGACACTCGCCCGCTGGGGGATCGCGCGGCTCGGTCCTTTCGATGCACAGGCTCCCCTCTCGGGGCAACGCGCACTCTCACGCAGAGCGTGGGAAGCCGCAACACCGTTCGCAGACGGGTTCGGGGTCGAAGTGGCGCTGACGGTGCACGTTGCGCGCGCCGGACTGACCATCGCCGAGGTGCCAACCGCCATGCGCCACGCCGCAACGGGCCGGGACATACCCGGCTTCATGCACCGCGGCCGCCAGTTCATCGCCGTCGCACGAACGCTCGTCCGTCTGGCGCTCGGCCGTCAGTCGGCTGCCGGTCCGAAGACCGGGTAGTACCCGTCGGCGTCGTCTCCCGGTCCGTAGTAACCACGCGCCCTGCCGGAGAGTATCCACACCAGCGACGCGCGTCCCTGGGGCGTCCCTATGTGGCCGACAGCGGGCAGCCCCTGGGTTGCACAGCTGGCGGCCACGCCGGCCGACGACGTCTCCGCCTCGGCGCCGACCGACACACCTCCGTCTGCGACGATGGCACGCGCGAGCGCGAGCGCGAACGGGTCGCATCCTTCAGGACCCGCAGCCATCACCACAATGCCATCGACCGTCACCGTACCCTCGGTGCTCGGCAGATCATCCATCAGTCCCACGTCAGCCAGGAGCGCGGACAGCGGCTGCTCTCCACCTTCACGCCACTCGGCGGCAAGTGACCCCGCAACCTGCTCGACCAGCTCGGGTCCTGCCGGGGCCATCTCCATATCGCGGCCGGCGAAGTAGCCCGCCAGGCCCTCGGGCTCCGTGGTCAACAGGCCGAGTCCGACCTCGCGCACGGTCACGAGTATCGCCTCACCGCCCGCTTCGGTCACAGCGCGCTCGACGGCCGGCTGTCCGTCCACCCGGCCGGTGCCGCCGAGCACGACAACGCGCAGCCCTTCGAGCCGGTTCTCAGTCATGACCTCGACCGCGTCTTCAGCGAACGTCCGATCACGCTCGAGTCCGAGCCGTAGCTCATCGTTGGCCGCGCTGATCTCGTCGAAGCGCTGTTGCAGATCCTCTACGAGCGCACTCGACTGGTCGGTGATCATTCCGCGCTCGGCTACGACCGTGCCGAGAAGCAGGCCGACCGCAAGTGCGAGGAACACGGCGATGAGCGAGGCGACATGGTAGCGCAGGTTGTACATCGGTCGTCCTCCTAGAGTCCGACTGCGGCGCGAAGCGCCAGAAGCATGAGGGCGATCATAGAACGCGCCGGCGGCGAGATCAGCACGATGACCGAGATCACCGCGAGGCCCGCCGCAACGAGCACGAGCATCTGACCCGGTTTGACGGTGGCGCGGTAGAGCTTGCTCACTCCTTTGGCATCCACGAGCCGGGCACCGATGCGCAGGCGCACGAGGAACGTCGACGCCATGCCCTTGCGCCCTTTGTCCAGCTGTTCGAGCAGGTTCCAGTGAGTGCCCACCGCCACGATCAGATCGGCCCCTGATTCTGCTGCGAGCAGGAGCGCCAGGTCCTCACTCGTACCGGGTGTTCGCCACTCGATACCGTGCAGACCCAGAGCCTGCAGCCGTTCGCGACCGGGACATCGTCCGTCCATGTAGGCATGCACCACGAGTTCCGCCCCTGAGCGAAGCGCCTCGTCACTCACCGAATCCATGTCGCCCACGATCAGGTCGGGACGGAGCCGCTGCGCAATCAGTGCGTCCGCACCGCCGTCAACGCCGAGCAGCACCGGGCGCACCTCGCGGATGTACGGCAACAGCGTCCGCAAGTCCTCCTTGTAGTCGTAGCCACGCACGACCACGAGCACGTGACGACCGTCGATGCGTGTGCGCAGGTGTGGCACCGCCACGGCTCCCGTGAGGAGCTCTCGCTCCTTCTCGATAAACTCGATGGTGTTGCGCGCAAAGGCGTCCAGTTGCTCATCGAGCCGGCCCGTCGCCGCTGTGACCGCTTCCTCGAGTGCATCGACGGTCAGCCGCGTACCCGAAGCCACGACGCGACCGTCTAAGAGTACGTCACCGCCGACGACCTCTATCTCATCGCCCTCGGCGACCTGGTCGAAAACCCCCTGACTCACCTCGTCGATGACCGCCACACCACCACGCACGAGGATGAGCGGGCCGAGGTTAGGGTAGGCGCTCGAGACCGACGGTGCGGCATTCACCACGATCTCCACGCCCGTCTCGAGCAGGGCCTCCGCGCTCACCCGGTCCATCTCGGCGTGGTCGATGATCGCCACGTCCTCGGGACCAAGTCGCTTGACGAGATCCTTGGTGCGCCGATCGAGGCGCGCTGTGCCTTTGAACCGCATGGCGCTCACGCTCCCCGGGTGCGGTCGGCGGCCGCCTCGGCCAGGAGTTCGCGGGCGTGCGCCACACCGGTCTCAGACGACGAGCCGGCGAGCATGCGTGCTATCTCACTCACGCGCTCGTCGGGATCGATGATCCGGGCCGACGTCACGGTGCGCCCCTCAACCTCGGCCTTGGTAACGACGACCTGGCTGTCCGCGTACGCCGCGACCTGCGGCAGGTGCGTCACC
>JAFGUS010000006.1 GCA_016938395.1 Coriobacteriia bacterium
CCCTTGCAGCGCCAGGTATCCCTGGTCGCGCAGGTAGGTGACGAACTGCGCGAGCGGTCGCTCGATACTGCGCGACAGGGCGGTCCCGAGCAGGAACGCCGCCGAGGTGGTGATCAGGCCGAGCGCCACGGGGACGAGTATCACGAGCCACGCGCGCCCCTCGCCGAGCCATGGGTCCGGTCGCGCGACCTCGAGAACGGCCACGCTCTCGCCGTCGATGCCCGTGAGCGACCCCCGAGCGATGATGGCGCCGTCCCGCAGATCGGTTACCACCGATGCATACCCAGATGGAGCCTGCTGCGCGGTCCAGCCACGCCCGGGTGCTGCCGGATCTCCACCGTCGGTGATCCCACCCGGCGCGAGGGCCGTCAATGTGGGGTTGTCCGCCAGGGGCCGCGCGATCGCGAGTGTGCCGACCGGTTTCTTCTCGGGATAGCCGACGATCGGGCGCATGGCCACTACGGCGGGTCCCGAGGGGAGGCGCACAACACCGGCGGCAGCGCCCAGGCGCGTGAGGTCGAGAAGCGCCTCCACGTCGGCCGCATCGCCATATGTGTGAATCGCGCCGCCGTCGGGTCCTGTCCACACGAGCGTGCTTGCGTTGGCGCGGTCGGGCAACCATGGATCGAGCTCGTCGGAGATGAAGGCGGGGTCGGGGCTGGTGCTCTGGTCGTAGAACCCCTGCCACTCGGTGAAGGAGATGATGAACGAGTCGAGTTCTCTGGCCCTGAGCTCGATCGCCAGACGGCCCTCGCCAAGCTGGCTTACCGCCTCGGCGGTTCCGAGCGTGCGGACATGGTAGGCGATGGCCAGGCCGATCGCTGTGGCGATGATCGCGAACACCATGAACGCGGCCACCGTCATGCTTGAGATGAGCCGCGTGGAGAGTCGCTCAGGGAGCAGTCGTGCGAGAAGGTCGCGACGGGGCCGCTTCTCAGCCACGGGCCGTCACGCCTCCTCGGGCCCGCTGACGGGTGCGGGGAAGGCCGAGCAGGCACGATCGCCGAGGCTTCGGCCTGTGGGTGTTGCGGCAAGCCCGCCAAGCGCGGTCTCGCGTAGGCTCGGCGGCAGGCTGCGACCCACCTGGCCCATGGCGTGGACCACCTCGTCGAAGGGTATCGGGAACCGCACGCC
>JAFGUS010000070.1 GCA_016938395.1 Coriobacteriia bacterium
CGCTCGCCCAGTTGCAGGATCTTGTTCGCCGAGGCCTGGGTCCGGGTCTTGATCTGCTCCATCGATTCGAGCGTGTTCATGACCGCCTGCTGACCCGACTCCGCGCTGCCGAGCGAGGTCTCGGCCATCCTCACGACCTGGTTCGCGTTCTCGGCGATCTGCCGGTAGGTGGCGGCCAACTCCTCCATGGTCGCGGTGGTCTGGCTGATCGAGGCCGCCTGTTCGGCAGCACCCGACGCCTGCTGCTCCGTGGAGGAGAGGATCTCCGAGGAGGCCCCCGCAAGCCGGTTCGATGACTCCTGCGTCTGTGTGATGAGGTACACGATGAGGTCGAGCATCTGGTTGTACGAGCGCGCCAGCACACCGAACTCGTCCTTGGTGTCCAGATCGACCTTGTGCCCGATCTCCCCGTCGCAGGCGGCGCGCACGCTCTCGACGACATGCGACAGCGGGGCCATCATGCGCCGCCCAATGAGACTGAACACGTAGAGGAACACTACGAGCGACGCGACGAAGCTCCCGATGACGATCACGAGATCGACCGCCAGACCCGGCTGCCCCTCGAGGTAGCTCCCGAAGACGAGCCACGCCACCACAAGCTGCACGAGGTTCACCACGAGTACCAGCGCGATGATGACGAGCGAGTACTTCAGCAGGAAGCTTCCGCGGATCCTGTCGATGAGTTTCTTGAGCATGTGTCTCTCCTAGCTGTTCTCGCCGACCGGCTCGAGCACTTTGTCCAGGTTCACAACGCCGATGAGTCGTCCGTCCACGTACACCGAACCCGCGATGTAGTCGCCCTGCGACTTGTCGAGCGTCGACAGCGGCGGTTCGAGCGCATCACGCGGCACGTCCACGATGTCGCCGATCTCGTCGACCACGATCGCACTCACGCACGAGTCACTCGTGACGATGATGGCCGAGGGCAGGACCTCGCTCACATCCCGTTCGGCGCGACTCGGCACGCGCATGAGTGTTGCGATATCGGTGACCGAGATGATCTCGCCTCGGACGTTGATCACACCGAGAACGAAGTCGGGCACGCGTGGGATGCGCGTCACTGCGTATTCGTTGTAGATCTCGCGTACCCCGTCGATCCTGACCGCGTACCACTCCTCGCCGAGCCGGAACAGCAGGAGCCCGAAGGTCTCGATGGCCCCCTGCTCCTCCTCGGCATGCGCGAGCGACTCTGCCCGGCGCCGCAGGATCTCGTGCTGCTGTGAGTGGTGGAACCGATCGAGGAGCGTGCCCTCACCGTTGCTCACGGCTGCACCTCCGTCACGGCATCGACCACGTGCAGCGCGGCGTCCGGGATAAGCCGCTCCGGATCGAGGATCATGACGAGCCCCTGCTCCAGACGGCACACGCCGAGCATGCGATCTGCGAGTCCGTAGAGGTTCGATGGTGGCTGTATGGAGCCCGGCGGCACCTCGACCACGTCCTCGACAACGTCGACGATGAGGCACACCATGCGCCCGTGGGCGCGGCAGAAGACCATGGGTGTCTCAAGTGTGTACTCACGGCGGACCATGCCCACCAGGGTGCGAAGGTCGATAGCCGGCACTACGAGTCCTCGGACATCGAGCATGCCGACGAGTGAGGGCGCGGCGTCGGGAAGCGGCATGAGTTCGACGAGCTGCTGTATCTCCTGCACACTGTCGATCGGCAGACCGTAGAGTTGCTCATCCAGCCGGAACGTCAGCACGCGTGAGGGTCCCGCGATGCGGGGGGCGGCACTGTCGTCCGGGCCTGCCTCCGCCCCGGACAGCGTCGCGGCCCCCTCCGCGGCGGGGGGCGCCGGAGTGTCTCCCGACTCCTTCTTCCTGCGCGGCACCCGTTGCTCCCGTCAGTCGGCGTATCGAAGGACTCGGTTCAGTTCCTCGGCACTGACCTCGCCGGACTTGACCCTTGCGAGTCCGGAAACCATGAGCGGACGCATGCCGGCCGCGGCCGCAGACTGCGCGATCTCGTCTTCGGAGGCGCCCCGACCCACCGCGGCGCGTACCGGCTCGGTGAATGGAAGCACCTCGTAGATGGCGGTGGCACCGCGGAATCCGGTCTTGCCGCAGTTGGGGCAGCCAGTGCCCGCCTTGTCCGCGATGTCACCCGGCGCTCCGGGTATCCGCACCGCGAGCCGACCGTCGGTCTCAACCGAGCAGTTGGGGCAGTTGAGCCGTACGAGACGCTGGCCGACCCCGAGTGTGAGCGCGGCGGCGAGGCTGTGCGGCTCGGCTCCGAGGTCGAGCATCCGCCGGACACCGGACGCGATGTCGGCAGCAGGGAAGGTCGCCAGAACCAGTTTGCCGAGACCCGCGGCCTCGACGGCGAGGTGAACGTCCTCGACGGTGCGAAGCCCGTCGATGGCGATGACATCGGTATCCTGGCGCATGCCGGCGGCGATGTACGCGGCGGGAGACGGTCCGCCCGGCTCGGTCATGACCTGCGCGACCGCCGGAATCTCGTGCTCGATGGACTGCTCCACCGAGTACACCGTCTTGCCGGTCGACGCTGCGTGCGCCAGCAGGGCGTAGTACGTCGTGGATGAGCCACCGGCAACCGGCGCACAGATGAGCAGGATGCCCCGACCGCGCTCCACCATCGCGTGGAGCGCCCGCGCTTCTGCCTCCGACACGCCGAGCTCCTCGAGTCCCCGCGGCTGCGGTCTGAACGCGGCGAGCGAGATCACGAGGCGCTGGCCGGAGATGGTGGGCACCACCGAGGTCGTGAGCACGAGGTCCCGGTCGGCGATGTGGGACCGCTGGCGGCCGAGCGCCGGCCGCGATGCCGGGACGCCGCCGAGCTTCGCGTACTGCTTGAAACCGTCCACGAGGGACGACTGCAGCGAGAGCGGTGCGCTCGCCACCTTCTCGAGCGCGCCTTGCACGCGGTACACCAGGAAGAAGTCCTCTTTGTACGGCAGCAGGTGGATGCGGCTCGCGCCACGGCTCACCGCGTGCTCGAGTATGTCCTGCACGAGCACGGCCACCTTGCGCGCGTCGGCCACCGCCAGTACGTCGAGGTCGATCGCGGCCGGTCCCGCCGTGTGTGCCTCGGCGGAGACAACCTCTTGGATCGTCGGCGCGGCCGGCGACTCTGCTTCGGCGGCGACTGCGGCCATCTCGGCCACGGGTGCGACCGGGACCGCCGGCGTGGCATCAGCCGGCTCCTCGAAGAAGTCGGCAACCTCCACAGCGGGAGCCACGTCCTCGGCCGGAGCCGCAGCGGCAGGTACGTCCGCCGGGACGGGACCATCGTCCGCGTAGTACTGCCCGAGAGCGGCGGCAAAGGAAACCGCGTCAGCGAGAACCGGCTCCACCTCGAGTCCGATCTCGGCTGCGACCGTATCGAGGATGAAGACATCCATCGGGTCGCCGATCGCCACGGTGAGCATCCCCTCGATCTCGAAGAGGGGGAGCACGCGCCGCCCGTGCGCGACGGAAGCCGGAACGAGCGCGAGCGCATCGTCTTCGGGGGCATAGCTCGAGAGATCAACCTGCGGGACGCCCATGTCGTGCTCGAGCACCGAGACCACATCGAGCGAACCCACCAGATCGCGCTCGGTCAGAACCACGCCCGGCGAGACACCGCGCGTTGCGGCGGCGTCACGAACGCTCGCTACCTGCTCGGCGGTGAGCAGCCCCGCCGTGGCGAGGCTGTCGAGGACCCGATCGGTGATGCCGCTTTCCGGACTCATCGAGGCTCCCTAGCCCTGGACCTTCGCGAGCTCTTCGGCGACCGCGTCAAGCAGCGTGTCGGGATCGACAGGCTTCGTGAGGTACTGGTTGGCACCGGTGCGGATGCCGGTGGCCATCGCCTGCTCCTCGGTCTTGGCCGTGAGCATGATGATCGGGATAGCCTTGTAGTTCTGGTCGAACTTGAGCAGACGGCACACGCGATAGCCGTCGAGCTTCGGCAGCATGACGTCGAGGAGGATCAGGTCGGGCTTCTCGGCC
This sequence comes from Coriobacteriia bacterium, assembly GCA_016938395.1. The sequence goes on from JAFGUS010000070.1 coordinate 3,954, forward strand.
CGGGCGGTCTCCAGAGCTTCGGCGCCATCGGTCGCGGTGATGACCTCGTAGCCTCCTGCTTCGAGAATGGCCTTGATCATCTCGAGGATGGTGGGACTGTCGTCCACCGCCAGAATCCGCGCACCTGCCATACCCGTGTCTCCCTCCCGCATCACCGGTCGCAGTCACGTACCCGTACCTGCGACAAGACCATAGACGCACGCCCGCCTAGGCGGCGCCTATCGCTTTCCGACACTCTATCAGACTGCGTTCGCACGTCGTGGTCAGCAGGTCCGCTTTGAACCCGCCCGAGAACTCGGTCCAGTCACCCTCCGGACTCTTCTTGAGCGCCTTGAGCGCGTTCTCGTACTCCTTGGCCGCCGCCTGCCACTTGCGCTGCGCTTTGTAGATATTGGCCAGATTGAGGTGGGCCAACGCGAAGTCCGCATCGATGTAGATGGTCTTCTTCAGTTCGCTCACCGCACGCACGGTATCGCCCTGGCGCTGGTAGATGATGCCGAGGATATAGCGCGCCACCGGCAGCAGCGGGTTGATGGCGAGCGCGCGGTGGCATGCTGCGAGCGCGTCGTCGTACTCACCGGAGTCGGCATGGACGTACGCGGAGAGCAGGTGGGCCTCGGCGCTGTTCGGATCGATCTCCAGAACGCGCTCGACGAGTTCCAGGACCTGCCGCGGACGTCCCTCCTTGAGGTGCACCCGTGCACGCTCGAGCAGGTCCTGCGGCGTCTTCGGCGCCTGTTCCGTCGGCTCGCCGACCGCTTCGGAGTGGGGCTCGGCCACCGGAGTCCGCGCGCTGCGGGCGGGCTCGACCGCTTTGCTGGGCGCCTTGGCGGTCCGGGCGGGGGTTGCCACATGCTGTCCGAGTCCGAAGATGCGCTTGGTCTTGGGCTTGCGGTAGAGGAACACGCCCCCCATGTCGACGGGCTCGAAGTCGTCGCTGATCGAGGTCAGCGTCTCGGAATGGCCGATGAAGAGGTAGCCGCCCTCATTCAGGCTGTCGAAGAAGTTGCGCACGACACGCCGTGTGGACTCGAGCCGGAAGTAGATGGTCACGTTGCGGCAGAACACGACGTCCCAGTTGCCCATGAG
>JAFGUS010000007.1 GCA_016938395.1 Coriobacteriia bacterium
CTCGCGTCCACGACCTCCACTCAGGACTCGGGGCTCTTCGACGTGCTCATCCCGGCGTTCGAGGCAGCCCACCCGGAGTATGTGGTGGAGGTCATCGCTGTCGGAACCGGTGAGGCGCTCGAACTCGGCCAGAACAAGGATGCCGACGTGCTTCTGGTTCACGCGAAGGCCCTTGAAGAGGAGTTTGTGGCCAACGGGTACGGCACCGAGCGCAACGATGTCATGTACAACGACTTCATCCTCGTCGGCCCCGCTGCGGATTCCGCAGGGATCAAGGGACTGACGGTCGTGGAGGCACTCACCAAGATCGCCGAGTCAGAGTCGGTGTTCGTCTCACGCGGAGACGAGTCGGGCACGCACACCGCTGAGAAGGCGCGCTGGACAGACGCGGGAATCGAGCCGGCGGGCGACTGGTACATGTCAGCCGGTCAGGGCATGGGCGACGTGCTTCAGATCGCGTCAGAGACTCCGGGCTACACCATGACCGACCGTGCCACCTACCTGAACCTCAAGGATTCGCTCGCGCTCGAGATCCTCGTCGAGGGCGATACCTCACTGTTCAATCAGTACGGAGTCATCCCTGTGACGGGCGCTGCGAATCCCGAGGGGGCGCAGGCGTTCGCCGACTGGATCCTGAGCGCCGAGGGCCAGGGCGTCATAGAGACCTACGGTGTCGACAAGTTCGGGGCACCGCTCTTCTTCCCGAACGCTCAGTAAGGACAGGTACACTACCGCTCATGGCGGGGCGCCGCCCTCGCGGCGGCGCCCCGATCATCGAGAGGGGGTGCTGTGGACATCATCTTCAACGCTGTGGAAGAGGCCGTGCGGTTGCTCGCCGCCGGTGAGGTCGGCGTCTGGGGCATCATCGCCCTCTCACTCCGGGTGTCCGGCATCTCCATCCTCATCGCGATGGGCATCGGCATCCCGCTCGGCTACCTGATCGGCTCGCGGCGGTTCGTCGGCCGCCGCTTCGTGCAGGTGGTGGTGAACACCGGCATGGGCCTCCCGCCCGTGGTGGCGGGCCTCGTCGTGTACATGTTCCTATCGCGGAGCGGCCCGGTCGCCGAGGTGTGGGTCAATCTCGCCAACGCGCTGAGTCCCGGCGGCGCGCCGCATCCCGAGCCACGGATGCTCTTCACAGTGGGCGCGATGCTCGTCGCCCAGGTGCTCATCTCCACACCGCTCGTCACCGGGGTCACGGCAGCCGCCATCGGATCGGTGCCCATCGAACTCCGGCTCCAGGCCCGCTCGCTCGGGGCGTCGGCCTGGCAGGAGGCGGTACTCACGGTCAAGGAGGCGCGCCGCGGCGTGATGGCGGCGGTGGTCGCCGGCTTCGGCGGCATTATCTCCGAAGTGGGGGCAGTGATGATCGTCGGTGGCAACATCGAGGGTTCGACCCGGGTGATGACCACGGCGATCGTGCTCGAGACGCGGAAGGGCAACTACGGGCTGGCGCTTGCACTCGGGTTCATCCTGATCGGCATCGCCTTCGTGATCAATAACGGCCTGACGTGGCTGCAGCAGTCGGGGAGCCGCTATGAGCGTTAGCGCCGAGCGGTGCGACGGCACCCCGATCATTCGCGTCGAGCAGCTTGCGGTGCGCTATCACCGGCGTACGGTGCTCGATGTGCACCATTTCGATCTCTGCGACGGTGAGACTCACGTCGTCCTCGGCCCCTCCGGGTCGGGTAAGTCGACACTTTTGCGCATCCTCGGTCTGCTCGAACACCCGGCATCGGGGCGCATTCTGTTGGATGGCGAGGAAGTCGAGGCGGGCAACAAGAAGGCGCGCATGATGATGGCGGCCGTCTTCCAGAACCCGTATCTCTTCAAGGGTACCGTCGAGGAGAACGTGGCATACGGGCTCGCGCTCAGACGGGTGTCGAAGACGGAGCGAGCCGAGCGCGTCGTGCGAGCGCTCGACCGCGTCGGCCTCGTCGGCATCGAGCGCTCCTCGGCGCTCAGACTCTCCGGCGGCGAGGCGCAGCGGGTGGCCCTGGCCCGGGCGCTCGTGCTCGAGCCGCGCATCCTGCTTCTCGACGAACCGCTCTCGTACCTCGATCCGCTCATCAAGCGGCGTTTGGTGGCCGACTTCTCGGAGATCCTTTCTGCCGAGGGCGTGACGGCGCTCTACGTCACGCACGACCAGGACGAGGCCATGGTAGTGGCCGACCGCGTGAGCATCATGCACGAAGGTCGCGTCGTGCGTACCGGCGGCGTGGACGAGGTCATGAGCCTGCCTACCGACGCATGGGTGGCCGACTTCATCGGGATGGACGCCGCGCTGCGCGGTACGATTACCGCCTCGGAAGAGGGCATCGCCGAGATCGCGATCGGTGGGGAACTCGTATATGCCGCCACGCCGCTCCCGCCCGGCATCGAGGTGCTCGTGGGCATCAGGCCGGAGGATGTGATGCTCTTCGAGGCCAGCCACGGGCTGCCCGCGTCGTCGGCGCGCAACCACCTGCATATGCGGGTGGAGGCTATCGAGCGCCGCGGCAGCACGGACCGCGTCAGCCTCACCTCCAACGGCCTGCGTCTGGCGGCGGCCGTGTCCCGTGCTGCGGTGCGTGATCTCGGCCTGGAGACCGGCTCGACGGTGGCGGCGCTGTTCAAGGCGACGTCCGTCAGGGTCGAGGCTGCGGTATCGGTACCCGGAGGGGTATGATGGACGGACGCCACCCACACGACTCACGCATCGCCCGGCAGCGACCAAGGAGTCACCCGTGACCGAGCGAATACGCCTACCGATCACCGCCGCCGTCCTCGCGGGCGGCCGGTCTCAGCGCATGGGCGTCGACAAGACGCTTCTGCTCTTTGATGGTGAGCCGCTCGTCCGGCGAGTCGCCGAGATCGCGGGCGGGATCTGCGAGCACGTGCTCGTGATCACCAACCGGCCTGAGGCGATGGCGGACGCCGGGTTGCCCGCCTCGGTGAGAATCGTCGCCGATGAGGTGGCGTACCAGGGTCCGCTCGGAGGGCTGATCACCGCGCTCGACGTGGCCGAGGACGAGTGGGTGCTGGCGGTGGGCGCGGACATGCCGTGGCTCGCACCAGCCCTCGTACAGACGCTCTGGGATGCGCGGGATGGCGCGCAGATGGTCCTCCCCGTCGGGGAGAAGGGTCCGGAGCCGCTTCTCGCGCTCTACCATACGAGCTGCCTGCCCGAGGCGCGCCGCGTGCTCGCATCAGGTCGCCGCCGACTCGTGGCGATGATTCCCGCAGTCAAGACGGTCGAGGTGCCGCTCGACTCTCTGCGCGTGGCGGATCCCAGTCTGCGCAGCCTCGTCAACGTGAACACGCCACAGGAGCTGCTTGAGACTCGCGACGAGGCATCGGCGGCAGACGAGGGTGTCGTTCCCCGGGTCTCCGTCATCGAGGTGGGAACGCGGCGCGCGCGCGGCATGCCCTCCGAGCGTCCGGTGACGGTCTGCCTCAACGATGACGAGATCGCAACTATGCAGGCCAGTCCTGACGATCTTGCCGACCTCGGCGTCGGGTTCCTGCTGTCCGAGGGTTTCATCGCCGACCGAGAGGCGCTCGACGGTGTCGACGTCGACCACCGGCGTGGCCTCGTCTACGTGCGCAGTTCGGAGAAGGCTCCCGCGGACGTGGCCGAGCGCCGGCGGTACGTGACGTCCGGCTGCGGCAAGGGCATCACCTTCTCCTCGGTAGGGCACGCGCGCGGCATGACTGAGGTGCATTCGGACGCTGAAGTGGACTCGGAGACGATCTACGACCTCATCGGCCGGCTGGCGCGCGTGGCGGCAGCATACCGGGACACGGGCGGTATCCACTCGTGCGGCCTCGGCGTCGGCGGCGAACTCGCCATCGCTCGCGAGGACGTCGGTCGGCACAATGCGCTCGACAAGCTGCTCGGGCGCGCGTGGCTGGACCGTACGCCCACCAAAGACGCGATCCTGCTCACAACCGGGCGCATCAGCTATGAGATGGCCGTCAAGGCGGCAAAGGCCCAGGTGCCCATCGTGGTGTCGCGCACTGCGGTCACCGATCTTGCTGCCGATGTGGCCGAACGAGTCGGCATCACGCTCGTCGGCTATGCGCGTGGCGGTAAACTGGTTGTCTACACCCACCCGCACCGGATATGTGCGCCCGAGGAGGAGTCGTCATGATCACGGTCGAAGAAGCGACCGAGCAGGTGCTGACTCGCATCGCGGTGCTGGAGCCTGAGCGTGTCGGCCTGCTCGACGCCCTCGGGCGCGTGCTCGCCGAAGACGTGGTCTCCGACATCGACGTCGCGCCCTTCGACAACTCGGCGATGGACGGCTACGCTGTGCGTGCCGCGGACGTGAGCGGCGCGTCTGAGGACCGTCCCGCGGTGCTGAACGTTATCGAGCACATTCCTGCCGGCGTCTATCCCACCGAGGCCGTCGGTCCGGGCCAGGCCTCACGCATCATGACCGGCGCTCCATTGCCCAAGGGGGCTGACGCCGTTGTCATGGTGGAGCGCACGCTCGGTCTTCAGGCCGACGGCGGAGTCGGTGGTACGGTGGAGATCCTCGCGCCGGTCTCACACGGCGAGAACGTCCGCTATCGTGCGGAGGAGGTACGGGCCGGAGAGGCTGTGATGCTGGCCGGTGAGCAGGTGGGGCCGGCCGGGATCGGCCTGGCGGCCTCCGTCGGTCACGCGGAACTCGTCGTACGCCGCCGACCGCGCGTGGCCATCGTCTCGACGGGCGACGAACTTGTCGACGTGACCGAGCAGCCCGGGCCCGGCAAGATCCGCAACTCGAACTCCTACTCGCTCGCGGCCCAGGTGCTCGACGCTCGCGCCGAGCCACACATGCTCGGGGTGGCGCAAGATACCGCCGAACATACCCGAGCGCTCCTCTCCCGGGCGCCCGAGTTCGATCTCATGATCACCACGGGCGGCGTGAGCATGGGGGACTTCGATGTCGTGAAGTCGGTTCTGGAGGAGATCGGGGAGCTCGACTTCTGGCGCGTGGCGATGCGTCCCGGTGCCCCGCAGACGTTCGGGACCATCGGTGGTATCCCCTTCTTCGGTCTTCCGGGCAACCCCACCTCCACGATGGTGGGATTCGAGATGTTCGTGCGTCCGGCGATACGCAAGATGGCCGGCTACACTACACTCGTGCGGCCGCGCGTGATTGCTACGCTTGCGCACGACACCAAGAAGCAACCCGACAGGCGCTACTTCCTTCGGGGGCGCCTCACGCGTAGAGCGGACGGCGGCTACTCGGTGGCCATCTCGGGCAACCAGTCCTCCGCACTTCTGACCGCGATGTACCGCGGGAACTGTCTGATCTCGTTGCCGGAAGGTGAGTCGTACGTCGCCGCCGGCACCGAAGTGATGTGTATCCGACTCGACATGGAAGAAGGTACGGCATGAGCACCAGCGAGACCGCGAAGTTCACCGACCCGCGTTGGGCCTCCCAGGTGACCGACGAGATGATGGACGCCATCAAAGCCAAGGCTGTCGATGGCAAGATCACGTGTCCGGTACTGCGCAAGTTCGCCGAGGACACGGGCGTGCCGTACAAAGTCGCGGGCGCCGCTGCCGATGCGGCAGGCGTGCGGGTGCACAACTGCGATCTCGGATGCTTCTAGCGTGACCGCGACACGCCGCATACCCGTCGTCTCGATTGTCGGCAAGAGCGACTCGGGCAAGACGACGCTCATGGAGCGTCTCATCCGGGCGCTGACCGAGCGCGGGTACCGTGTGGGCAGCGTCAAGCATCACGTGCACGACTTCGACATCGACGTTCCCGGCAAGGACTCGTGGCGTCACGCCAAGGCCGGAGCGGCGGTCACACTCGTCAGCTCCCCGTCCAAGCTCGGCATGATACGGGTCATGGACCACGAGGCGTCGCTGGATGAGCTCCTCGAGCTTGCGCACGATGTGGACGTCCTGCTCACGGAGGGATACAGGCGCGCAGGTAATGTGCGGATCGAGATCTCGCGGCGTGCGCGGTCGACCGAACTCGTCTGCGAAGCAGCCGAACTCTTCGCGCTCGTGACCGACAACGGCGAGCTCGCGGTCGGCGAGGTGCCCGTGTTCGGCCTGGACGATGCCGAAGGTCTGGCCGACCTGGTCGAGCGCACGTTCCTCGCGGGTACGACGGGCGGGGCGGGCGGTGGGGAGTTCGCCGCGAGTTCCGCAGCCGGGGAAGGCGCCGAGGGGGCGGAGCGCCCGCAGGCGCCGCGGGCCCCCGGCGAGGACTGTCTGAGCGCCGGACTCCCCACCGCCCGCCCGTCCGGGGAGGTCCGCGATGGCGACTGACGCCTTCGGCAGGCGCATCGACTACCTGCGCATCAGCGTCACGGACCGCTGCAACCTGCGGTGTGTGTACTGCATGCCGCCCGAGGGCGTTCAGTGGAAAGCGCACGATGAGATTCTGTCGTTCGAGGAGATCGAGCGCTTCGCCCGCGTCGCGGCGGGCGAGGGTATCGGCAAGATACGGCTCACGGGCGGTGAGCCCCTCGTGCGTCACGGCATCGTGGGTCACGTCCGGCGTCTGCGCGAGACGACCGGCATCGAGGCGATCGCACTCACCACCAATGGCACGCTGCTGCCGCGATACGCAGCTGACCTGGCCGAGGCGGGCCTCCGGCGCATCAACATCTCGTTGGACACGCTCGACCCCGACGTGTACGCCCGCGTCACGCGCGGCGGGCAGCTCTCGGACGTCCTCGCCGGCCTCGAGGCCGCGTTCGAGGCGGGTATGGATCCGGTGAAGCTCAACGTGGTGGTGGTGCGCTCACTCGATCAGGATCTCCTCGGCTTCGCGCGCATGACCCTCGACCGCCCTGTGCACGTGCGGTTCATCGAGTACATGCCGGTGGGTGACGTGGGGGAGCACAGCTGCACGAGTGCTGAAGCCGACGGCTGGACGGAGGCTGACCACGTCTCGACCGATGAGATCCTCACGCACCTGTCTGCCGAGGGCGCGGCAGCCGGACTCGGCGAACTGGCCGCCGTGGAGCGCGATGATGCGCCCGGCGGATGGGGTCCCGCACACTACTATCGGTTCCCGGGGGCACCGGGCACGCTCGGTGTCATCTCCCCGCTGTCGCACCACTTCTGCGGGGAGTGCAACCGCCTTCGCCTCACCGCCGACGGGCGGCTGCGGACGTGCCTGTTCTCCGATGACGAGATCGACGTGCGCAGCGTGCTGCGTGGCGGAACCGATGAAGACGTCCGTGAGGTGATCCGCATGGCGCTCGCCGCCAAGCCGGCGGGACACAATCAGCAGCACGGTACGGTCCGGCGCATGTCGCAGATCGGAGGGTGAGATGGCACACGAACGCCTCACGCATCTCGACGAGCACGGCTCTGCGCACATGGTCGACGTGGGCGACAAGCCCGTGACGCACCGTGTGGCGACGGCCGAGGCCGTCGTGCGGATGAAGCCGGAGACTCTCGCGATGATCGTGGAGGGCAGAGCGCCCAAGGGCGACGTGTTCGCCGTGGCTCGCATCGCCGGCATCCAGGCGGCTAAACGTACCTCGGACCTCATCCCGCTGTGTCACCCGCTGCCGATCACGAAGGTGTCCGTCGAGCTCGCACCTGCGGATGCCGCAGTGCGGATCACCGCGACGTGTGCCACCGATGGCAAGACCGGCATCGAGATGGAAGCGCTCACGGCTGCAGCGGTCTCAGCGCTCGCACTCTACGACATGTGCAAAGCCGTGGACCGTGGCATGGAGGTCACCGACGTGCGGCTCCTCGAGAAGGCGGGCGGTGCTTCGGGTACGTGGACGCGCGATGACACTCAAGAGAAGACCCACAAGGAGGACTAGCGTATGCCTGCGACCGTCACCTCGGTGAACCTTTCGGCCAAGAAGACCGTCCGCAAGACCCCCGGCACCTCCGGCACTCTGGTGGTCGGCAGCGGCTTTGAGGGCGATGCGCACGCCGGCGACTGGCACCGTCAGGTGAGCCTGCTCGCCGAGGAGTCGATCGCCAAGATGCAGGCCAAGGGCCTCGATGTGGATGCCGGCGACTTTGCCGAGAACATCACGACGCGCGGAATCGACCTCGTTTCACTGCCGGTGGGCGCGCGCATCCGCGTGGGCGACACGCTCCTCGAGGTCAGCCAGATCGGCAAGGAGTGCCACACGAAGTGCGCCATCTACTACCAGGCGGGCGACTGCGTGATGCCCAAGGAGGGTATCTTCGCCATCGTCGTTGAGGGTGGAGACGTCACCGTCGGTGACGCGGTTGTCCTCGTGGAGGGGGGCGCCTGATGTGCGCAGTGCGCATCGGCGTACTCACCTCGTCGGACACTCGTGCGGCTGGCAAGGCCGCGGACACCTCGGGTAAGGCGCTTATCGGGCTCTCGGAGGCCCGCGGCTGGGAGATCGCGGCCTACCACCTCGTGCCTGACGACCGCGACCGCATCGCAGCCGCACTCGTACAGATGGCCGATGTCGATGCGTGCGACATCGTCTTCACCACCGGAGGGACGGGCATCGGCCCCCGCGACGTGCTGCCCGAGACCACGCGTGCCGTGGCGGACCGGGAAGTGCCCGGCATCGGGGAGGTCATCAGGGGCGAAAGCCTCAAGATCACCTCGCGCGCCATGCTGTCCCGGGGGACCGCCGGTCAGCGTGGCAGCACCCTGATCATCAATCTCCCCGGCTCGGAGAAGGCAGTGCGCGAGTCGTTCGGTTTCGTTGCCGATGTGCTCGAGCACGCCGTTGAGATGATGGCCGGCGGAGGGCACGGGTAGCTCATGGCCGAGCACCACCCGATACGGTACTTCGATCACGCTGCCACCTCCTGGCCCAAGCCGCCGGGAGTCATCGATGCGATGGTTCGCGCGATCGAAGACGCGGGCGGCAATCCCGGCCGGGGGGCGCACACGCTGGCGCTCGCCGCGGCGCGGGTTGTCGCGAGCGCCCGTGGTGAGATCGGCGCTCTCCTGGGCGTGCCCGACGAGCGCGACCTCATCTTCACGCCCGGCTGCACGTACGGGCTCAATCTCGTGCTCAAAGGTGCGCTTAGGCCCGGCGATCGTGTCGTCGTCTCGGCGATGGAGCACAACGCGGTGGTGCGCCCGCTCTCGGTGCTGGCCGCTGCCGGCGTGGAGGTCGTGGTGGTAGCGGCGGACCGCGAGGGGCGGATAGACCCGGACGACGTGGACAGCGCAGTTCGTGAGGCGCCGACGCGCGCGGTCATCTGCCAGCACGCATCGAACGTCACGGGAACCATCCAGCCGGTCGGGGATATGGCCGACGTGGCGCACGCGCACGGCGCGGTGCTCATCGTCGATGCGGCGCAGGCCGCAGGTCATCTGTCCGTCGACGTGCGAGCGCTCGGTCCGGACGCATACGCGTGTTCCGGACACAAGGGTCTGCTCGGTCCGCAAGGTATCGGCGCCCTCTACCTCTCGCCGGAGTTCGAGCCCCGCGAGCTCATCGAGGGTGGTGGCGGGGGAGACTCGGCCGATACGGGGCAGCCCACGCGCCGTCCCGACCGGTACGAGAGCGGCACCGGCAACACGCCCGGGGCGGCAGGTCTGGGCGCTGCGGCGCGCTATCTCCGCGAACACGGTGACGCACTCAGGGATCTGGAGTGCACGCTCACGCGGCGCCTCCATGAGGGGCTCGTCGAGATTCCCGGCATCAGGGTGCTCGGACCTCCGCCCGCCGAGGAGCGGGCGCCGGTGGTGAGCGTCGTGCACGAGCGCATACCACCGGATGAGATCGCGCTCGCACTCGAGCGACGCGCGGGCATCGCCGTGCGGACGGGTCTTCACTGCAGCCCGTGGGCTCACCAGACGGTCGGCACGATCGAGACCGGTGCTGTCCGCTTCGGCATCGGGTATGGCCTGACCGGGGCAGACGTGGACGTCGCCCTGGAGGCCATGCGGGACATCTGCCGATGACCGCAGGCTCAGCGCGGTTCGCTGTGTTCGGCTTCGAGACCACGCACGATGCGGTGCGTGCCGAGCGCGTGCTGCTCGAGCGCGGCGTCAGCGTCCGCCTGATTCCCACTCCGCGAGCTCTCGGGGCACTCTGCGGACTCGCTGCCCGCGTGCCGCATGAGGACGCCCGCCGTACACGCGAAGCGCTCGCGGAGGCGGCCGTCTGTGCGCGGGGTGAGATCGAGATCGAGGACCGGGGTGACGAATGACTCCGGCTGCCCGCGCTAGCGGACGATGTAGACCGGCGTGCCCACCCCTACCCGCTCGTAGAGCTCCTCGACATCCCAGCGATGCATCCGGATGCAGCCGTGCGAGGCTGCCGTGCCGATCGAGTAGTCGGCGCTCGTGCCGTGGATGCGGATGCCGGGCGCGTTGAGATTGAGCGCCCGGGTGCCCAGCGGGTTGCTCGGCCCGGGGGCGATCGTGCGCGGCATATCGGCGGCCCATGCCGAGCCGGGATTGGACCACGTCGGCATATAGCGCTTGAGCGTGATGACGAAATCGCCGCGTGGTGTCGGGTGACTCGGCGTGCCGACGGCGACGCCGTACTCCTTGGCCAGCTCGCCGCGCTCGTACAGAAGCAAGCGGCGCTCGGAGATGTCCACGAGGATCGCCGGGCCGAGGCTGCTCTCGCTCACCGTCGGCTGGGTCAGCTCGACCTGAAGATCGATCTGTCGGGAGCCGTTCCGCAGGGCGCCGAGCAGGCTCTGGCGTGTGGCCGTCTGGTCGACCGTTTCGCCCGGACGGGAGGGGACGAGCACGAGCCGGTCGCCATCCACGGTCATGGTGGCCTCGACAGGCTCGCTGTCCACGATCTCCGCGACCGAGGCGACCCACAGGTCGAGCGCTGCCTCGTCGACGCTGACGTCCACGCTTGCCGCTCCGCCGGCCGGCCGGCGGAGCGTGCGGTCCGCGACCCGGCTGACGAGGGCCGAGGACTTCTTCGGGCTGAACGCCTCGGCGATCATCGCGTCCACGTCAACGGAGACGAGCGAGGCGGCGTTGAGCGTGAACGTCCGGTCACCGTAGGTGACCTCGACGGGTGCGGCCAGCGGCACGGCGATCCGCTCGGCCGCCACGTTCCGCGCCTCATCGAGCGTCATGCCCGCTACGTCGAGCTCCGCGATGCGCGAGCCCTCGGGGAGCACGTCGCGCGCGAGGTAGTCGTCGGCCACGGCGAACGCCCCGCCTCCGGCGGCGGTGAATAAGATGAGTGCGGCGACGAGGGCCAGGATGCGGACCGGTGCGGATGCGTGCTGCATGAGGAGTCTCCAAGTACGTGCTGGTGCGGGCCGTATCGGCATATTCTACAATGGCGACGCAAGCATCGGGCGGTCGGGGGGTGTGTGGAACAAAGACCGGAGGACAGTCTCACTCGGGGCAGTCTCGAGAGACTCCTCGAGAAGGTGCGGGCCGACCGCGGCCTGGACCTGTCGCAGTATCGCCCCCGGTACGTCGAGCGCCGCGTCGCCACCCGGTTGCACGCGCTCGGTCTGCAGACCTACCGGCAGTACTCGGCCCGGCTTGACACAGACCCCGCCGAGTACCCGCGCCTCCTGGATGCCCTCACCATCAACGTCACGCAGTTCTTCCGCGACCCGTCCGTGTTCGAGTTCCTGAGAGCCGAGGTGCTGCCCGCGCTCTTCGCTGCCAAGGCCGCGCGGCATCAGCGCATCGTGAGGATCTGGTCGGCGGGGTGCGCCACCGGGCAGGAGCCGTACTCGCTGGCGATGGCTGTTCTCGATGAGACGCGCCACGCACGGTCGCGGAACATCCTGCCGACCGTCATCGGCACGGACATCGACCGCACGGCGCTCGAGGCGGCCAGGCGGGCCGTGTATCCGGTGGGTCAACTCGCGCACATACCCGAGGCGGACCGTGCCCGCTTCGTCGAGGTGACGGGCGATCACTTCCACATCCGGCCCGAGGTGACGCGACACGTTCGACTCCGATACCTCAACCTGTTCGAAGATGAGCCGATACACGGAGTGGACGTCATCTTCTGCCGCAACGTGTTCATCTACTTCAACCGCAAGGAGCAGGAGCGCATGCTGCAGGTGTTCTGGGACGGGCTGTCGCGCGGGGGCTACCTCGTCCTCGGACGATCGGAGCGGCTCGCGCCGTCAATGGCCGAGCGGTTCGAACTGGTGAGCAGCAGGGAGCGTGTGTACCGCAAGCCCGCCTGACTGCATCAGGCGGTACGGTTTGTTATCGTGGTCCGAAGGTGCTCTGCCGAGCGCCGACCGAGTCGAGGAGGAACCGGATGGATCGTTCGTACCGGTCAAGTGAGGTCCGTCGGGGTCTGTCGTTCGAGTTCACAATGCTGACATGGCTGACGATCGGTCCCGCCGTCGCGGCGGGGCTGACGGCGACCGGCCTGTTCGCGCTCCTGGTGCTCGAGTTCGACGCGGGCTCGCTCGCGGCGGTCGCGGCCTTCGGCGCCATAGCGATGGCGCTCTGCGCGATACCGGGCTCGTACGCATGGCGGCGTGCTTTCAAGCGCCGGGTGCTCGAGCCTCTGCGCGACCTGGGTGCGGTGATGACCGAGGCCGGAGCGGGCGACCTCACGGTCCGGGCCGTCGCACTCAGGGAAGATGACGAGATCGGCATCCTCGTCATCGAGTGCAACAGCCTGATCGCGTCTCTGGGGGAGATCGCCGCACAGGTGCGGCGGTCCTCAGAAGCCGTCACCAACGCCGCCACCCAACTCTCGGCATCGTCTCAGGAGATCAACGCTTCATCGATGGAGATCAGTTCGTCGGTGCAGCAGATCGCGCACGGTGCAGAGCTGCAGTCGCGCAAGGTCGAGGAGACCTCGTCGGCCATGCAGTCGATCTCGGAATCGATCTGTGCGGTGGCCGACCAAGCGGGTGAGGCGAGCCAGACGAGCAGCGAGGCCGCGAAGGCGGCGCTGGCGGGCGAGCAGGCCACACACGAGGCCATCGCCAAGATCAACGAGGTGCGCGATGCGATCCTCACGCTCGCCGACTCGGTGGAGACGCTCGGGCGGCGCTCGGAGGAGATCGGCAATATCGTGGACGTCATCACCACCATCGCCGACCAGACGAACCTGCTGTCGCTCAACGCGGCCATCGAGGCCGCTCGCGCGGGGGAGTCGGGTCGTGGCTTCTCGGTCGTCGCCGAGGAGGTCCGCAAGCTGGCGGAGGGCTCCGGCAAGGCCGCCGAGCAGATCGGCGAACTCATCAAAGACGTTCAAGCGGAGACGGCCAAGGCGCTCAAGTACATGCAGATCGGCACGAACGAGGTCGCCGTGGGCGCCACCGTGGTGGGTCGTACCGGCGATGCGCTCAGGCAGATAAACGAAGCCGTCAGCCGTACGGCGAGTCTGGCACAGGAGATCGCGGCCGCCACCTCCGCCCAGGCGGCGCGCACGACCGATGTCGACCGCGCCATGCACGACATCGCCGCTGTGGTGGAGGAGAACGCGGCGAGTGCCGAGGAGACCGCGGCCGCGGCCCAGCAGCAGACGGCCTGCATGGAGGAGATCTCGTCCTCGGCGCAAGACCTCGCTGATATGGCACATCGCCTCCAGGAGTCGGTGCACATGTTCCGCCTTGCCGAAGGGGCCTCATGGACGGAGTCGTGATCGGGGAGCGTCGCCAGTACGTGCTCTTCCATCTCGGGGCCGAGGAGTACGGCCTCCCGATCAAGCGCGTCCAAAGCATCATCCGGTACGAGGAGCCCACGTCGGTACCCAGGGCGCCGGCCGGGGTGGACGGCGTGTTCAATCTCCGGGGCCAGGTGATCCCGCTCGTCGATCTGGGCCGCCTTCTGCTCGGAGTGCCGCTGGTTCCCACGCCTGCCGCCCGCATCATCGTGACTGAGGGTGCCGTAGGTGCGGTCGGTCTGGCGGTGGATAGCGTGCGCGAGGTCGCCGGCTTCGCGGAGGACGAGATCCGCTCGGCCCCGGCCGAGGTTCTCGGTCCCGAGACGAGCGATGCGTTCGAGGGTGTCGTCAGCTATGGAGAGAGGCTCGTCATCCTGCTCGATCCCGACAAGGCACTGCCGAAACCGGTGTCCGCTTCGATCGCCGCCCGGCGGGAGGAGGCGTCAGATGTCTAAGACCGTCCTGGTCGTCGATGACGCCGCGTTCATGCGCATGATGATCCGCGACATCCTTGCGCGCGAAGGCTACGTCATCCACGAGGCCGTCAACGGCAGGGACGCGGTGGAGAAGTACCGGGAGCTGTCGCCCGATATCGTCACGATGGACATCACGATGCCCGAGATGAGTGGCCTGGAGGCGCTCCGCCTCATCCGCGAGCACGATCCTGCGGCGCGCGTGCTGATCGTGAGCGCGATGGGACAGCAGAAGATGATCGTCGAGGCGCTGGAGTACGGCGCCATGGACTTCCTCGTCAAGCCGTTCCAGCCCACCAAGGTCCTCGAGACCGTGAAGAAGTGCCTGCAGTCGCTACCTCGATGCTGAGCGGGGGCCCATGCGCTCCACGGTCAAGGTACTCGTAGTCGACGACTCCGCTCTCACGCGGCAGATGCTGACCCGTGCCCTGTCGCTCGATCCGGGCATCGAGGTCATCGGCACGGCCAAGACCGGGGTCGACGCCATCGAGAAGTCGTTCACCCTGCGGCCCGATGTGGTGACGCTCGACATCGAGATGCCCGAACTCACCGGCATCGAGGCGTTGCCGCACATCATCAAGTCCACGCCCGCGCGGGTCGTGATGCTCTCGGCGGTGGACGACCCCGACACCACCTACCACGCGCTGTCGCTCGGTGCTACGGACTTCATCGTCAAGCCGAGGGGTGGCTTCGCGAGCTCTCTGTCCGAGCTTTCCGAGGCGGTCATCAAGAAGATCAAGACTGCGTATCGTGTCAGACCCGAACACCGCTTCGCCGTGCGCGACTTTGTCGGGGGGGAGTCGTCGCAACGCGTCACGGCGGCCCGCACGGCATCGGGTCGCGAGGTCGAGTACGTGGTCGCGCTCGCGGCGAGCACGGGTGGTCCGCCGGCGCTCGAGGCGGTGTTCTCGGGACTCGACTCGTCAGTTCCCGCCGCGTATCTCATCGTGCAGCACCTTCCCGCCGGATTCACCGAGTCATTGGCACGGCGGCTCGGCCGGACGACCGACATTCCCGTGCTGCCCGCGGAGAGCGGCATGGCGCTGCAGGCGGGCTCCGCGTACGTCGCCCCCTACGGGTCGCACATGCTGATAGAGGGGCGTAAGACAGCGCGGGTGATGCTCGACGACGCACCGAGCATGCACGGTGTACGTCCCGCCGCGGACCCCATGATGGAGAGCGTCGCGCGGCACTTTGCAGAGCGCGCCATCGGCGTCGTCTTGACCGGGATGGGATCGGACGGCGCCAGAGGACTCCAGGCCATCAAGGACGCCGGCGGGGAGACGATCGCGCAGGACGAGGACACGAGTGTCGTCTGGGGCATGCCCGGCGCCTCGGCCCGCTCTGGCGCCGCCAACCGCGTGGTGCCGCTCGGCCGCGTCTCGGCCGAGATCCGTCGTGCGGCACGGGGGGTGGTGGGCGCATGAGTGACGACATGTCGGCCTATCGCGATGTGTTCCTCAGCGAGAGCGCAGAGTATCTGCAGGCGATGACCGATGGGCTGCTCGCGCTCGAAGCCGAGCCGACGGACCTAGAGCCCGTTGAGACCGTCTTCCGCGGTGCGCACAGTCTCAAGGGCATGGCCGCGGCGATGGGCTACGAGCGCACGCAGGAACTGACCCATCGCATGGAGTCGCTGATGGACACGGTCCGCGACCGCACGCAGACCGCCGACCACTCGCTCATCGATCTTATGCTGCGCGCCATCGACGTCGTACGCGAGCTGATCACTGACGAGTCGTCGGGCACCGCGTCAGTCTCGTCGGAGGGTATGGTCCAAGAGGTCGTCGCACGGACCACCCGCGCGGTGTCTTCGCCACAGCGGGTCGAGAAGGCCGCATCGCCGGAAGCCGCCGGCGAGGGCGCGCTGTTCGA
Organism: Coriobacteriia bacterium; assembly: GCA_016938395.1. The sequence continues at coordinate 15,888 of JAFGUS010000007.1, forward strand.
GGTGCGCGTGACCCTCGATGCCGGGTGCGTGCTCAAGGGCGTTCGCGCGTACATGGCGATCAAGCGGCTCAGCCACATGGGGACCGTCGTCGAGACACGCCCCGACGCCCGTGCGATCGAGGACGAGCAGTTCGACCGTTCGTTCGATGTGGTCTTCCGGTCGCCATCCGCGCCGGAGGCCATCCGCACCGCCGTGCTTGCAGTGACCGAGGTCGAGGAAGTCGCGGTCCGGCAGCTGGAGGAGCCGGTCGCCTCCGCGGGCCCGGAGACGGTGACGTCGGAGCGTCGAGCCGGCTCGACCAGGGCGGTTCCCAAACTCAGCGAGACACAGACGGTCCGCATCTCCATCGGACACCTGGACTCCATGGTCAACCTGGTCGGCGAGCTCGTCATCATCCGTTCGCGACTCGAGCGGGTGGCGGCCGATCTGGACATCCCGGAGCTCGTCGATGCCCTCGATATGCTCGAGCGGGTCAGCGGCGAGCTCCAGCAGGAGGTCATGCAGACGCGCATGGTGCCGGTCGGCAACATCTTCAACCGGTTCCCCCGAATGGTCCGGGACCTGTCTCGCGACCTCGGCAAGGACATCACGCTGGTGACGGAGGGACTGGACATCGAGCTCGACCGCACCGTGCTCGATGAGATCGGCGACCCCATCGTGCACCTGCTCCGCAACTGCGTCGACCACGGTATCGAGCTACCCACGGATCGCGAGGCGGCAGGCAAGCCGGCCGCCGGGACCGTGCGCCTGACGGCCGAGCGCGAGCGGGAGCAGATACGCATCACGGTGGCCGATGATGGTCGCGGCATGGATGTGGAGCGCATCTGGTCGACGGCGGTAGCCCGGGGGCTTGTGGAGAGCGCGTCTCGCAGCTCGTACTCCGAGCACGACGTCCTGCTGCTCGTGTGTTCGCCGGGGTTCAGCACCGTCGACAAGGCCACCCGCGTCTCGGGACGAGGCGTGGGCATGGATGTGGTAAAGGGCAAGATCGAGTATCTCGGGGGAACGATCACCATCCGTACGGCTCCCGGCGAGGGCACCACGATCTCGCTGCTCCTGCCGCTCACGCTCGCTATCATCCAGGCGCTGCTCGTGGCGGGAGACGGGCACGTGTTCGCCGTACCGCTCAGCGCCGTCGACGAGGTCCTTGGGCTTGATGAGATTGGGCTCCGCACGGTCGAGAACCGCCCGGTAGCGATGCTCCGGGACGGCTCGGTCGTGGCGCTGCACCGCATCGACGAACTCTGGGAGTCCGGCGGCGCGTCGCGGGCGATGCCATCGAAGGAAGAGCACATCGTGGTGATCCGCTCGGGCGACCAGCTGCGTGCGCTTGCCGTGCCCCGTCTCATCGGCCGACGGGAGATCGTCATCAAGCCGCTGTCCCCCCTGTTCAAGGGAATCCGCGGCATCGGTGGTGCCACCGTGCTCGGTGACGGCCGTGTGGCGCTGATCCTCGATCCACGCTCGCTGTTCACGACGGAGGTGTGAGATGGACCCGCAACGGCTCTCCGAACTGCAGCTCGACGCGCTTGGCGAGGTCGGCAACATCGGCGCCGGGCATGCCGCGACCGCACTCTCACAGCTGTCGGGAAGCGCAGTCCAGATCGGCGTACCGGACATCCGCCTCATGCCCGTGACCGAGGTGCCGGGCTTCTTCGGCGGGCCGGAGAACCTGGTGGGGGCCGTCTACAGCCGGCTACTCGGAGACCTGAGCGGCGGGCTGCTGTTCATCGCCCCACGGCTCGATCTGCTCGCCCTGGCCGACGTGTTGCGTTCGCGCGCGCCGGGCACCTCCAAGTCGTTGGGCGCCGAGGAAGAGGGCATGCTCACGCATGCGGCGTCCGTACTCCAGGCGGCGTACGCCGCGGCGATCGCACGCTTCACCGAGCTCTCGATCCTGCCCGCGCCGGCGCAGTTCGCGTTCGACATGCTTGGAGCGATCCTCGAGGTCGTGACAGCGGAGATGGGGATGCAGGCCGATAGCGCCATCCTCATCCTGACCCGGTTCGAGACCGAGGTCGTCTCGGTGGATGCGGCCCTGCTGTTCCTGCCGGACCCCGACAGCCTGGACGTCCTGCTCGGCCGTCTCGGTATCGTCTGAACCGTGACGGCGCTCGACGGCATAGTAGGACCTTGGGCCGGCGGCGACGACAACGCCGTCATCGTGGGCACGGGCGAACTGGCGGTGGGGGAGCACCCGCAGGTCATCGTGACGCCGGCGCTCGGCTCCTGCATCGGCATAGCGCTGTGGGATGCCTGCCGCCGTCGGGGTGGACTCGCCCACATCATGCTGCCATCCCCGGCCGAATCGCGCGTCATCGGTCGACCCGAGCGCTTCGCGAGTGTGGCCATCCCGCAGCTCGCCGCCGAGGTCGCCGAGGGTTCGACCATGCGCCGTCTGGTGGCGAAGATATCGGGAGGCTCGACGATGTTCGGTGGGGATGGAGGCTTCGCGAGCATCGGTGAAAGGAACATACTGGAAGTCAAGCGACAGCTCGCACTACTGCGCATCCCGCTGCTTGCCGAAGATACCGGGGGAGGTCACGCCCGGACGATGGAGCTACATCTGGACACGGGCCTCGTGATCGTGCGGAGCTACCGCTATGGCATAAAGGAACTGTAAGGGACCTCCCGAACTACTCAAGAGGTAGCGTCGGGGTCGTCGAAACCGGGAACAGACGGTAAGCTCATGGCCCGCGGGTCGTGAGGGGGTTTGTGGATGGAGGAACGGAGCGGGTCGGCCGTCATCGGCGCGTCGCCCCGGGCCGCACATATCAGCATCGCGATCGCGGGAGGTGGCCTGAGGGCGACCTCTGTCCTGCGCTTACTCAACGACGTCGAGAACCTTGCGGTCGTGGCCGTGTACGACCCCAGCAGGTCCGCGCCGGCCATGCGCCTCGCCGACGATCTTGGTGTCTTCGCCACTACCGAGCTCGAGGAGCTCTACCAGCTCGTCCCGCTCGACCTGGTCCTCGACCTCTCGAACGACCCCGCCACGCAGCAAGCGCTCGAGCAACGCCGGATGGATGGCGTGGTGGTCGTGGGCGGTAGCGGCGCCGAGCTGGTCTGGGACCTACTCGTCGCCAAGAAGCGCAGCGAGGAGCAGGAGAAGATATTCGTCGAGCTGCAGATCGCCTACGACAAGATCCGCAGCCACGAGCGGCGCCTGCAGTCGAGCAAGGAGGCGCTCGAGAAGGCCAACGAAGAACTCGAGGGCAGACTCGCCGAGATCTTCTTCACGCACGAGTTCTTCAAGGCACTGACGACCTTCAGCTCGATTGAGGATGTCGCCAGCCTCATCGTCGACGGTGCGAACGGCATCCTGGGCGCCGAGGTGTCGGCCGTGTATCTCTTCGAGCAGCAGGACTGGACGCTGCACATGCGTGCGAGTCAGGGGCGGCCCGAGGAGATGTTCCGGCAGGCGGTCCCGGTCTCTGAGACGATCCTCGGCGCCGCATTCCGCGACGGCTACGTCCAGCAGAGCGACGTCCCGCCGGGATCAGATCTGGCCGCCTGGTCCACACGTCCCGAGGAGGTGCGTTCGCAGGCCGCCGTCCCACTGCGCTCGGGGGAGTCCGTCATCGGCGTCCTCATGATCGCCTCGTCGACCTACCGGGAGCTCACGCCCGCTGAGTGGGACCGGCTCCAGGTCATCGCCAATCAGTCGTCGCTCGCGCTGCAAAACGCCCTGCTTCACGAGGAGCTCGAGCGGCTTTCGGTCACCGACCGGTTGACCGATCTCTACAATCACGGCTACCTGCACCAGCGCCTCGACGAGGAGCTCGAGCGCGCCGCGCGCTTCGGGCACCACCTCTCGGTCATCATGCTCGACATCGACGACTTCAAGCAGTTCAACGACAGGTACGGACATCCCAAGGGAGACTCCGTGCTGCGTGCAGTGAGCACCATCGTGCGCCAGAACCTGCGTGAAATCGACGTCGCGGCCCGGTACGGTGGCGAGGAGTTCGTGATCGTACTTCCGGAGACCGACGTCGTGGGTGCCGTGGCAGTGGCCGAGCGCATCCGTACCAGCATGGCGGCCTACGAGCACATCGTGGGGCCCGGCATGGAGCCGGTGGTGCAGACCATCTCGGTCGGCGTGGCGACCTACCCACAGCACGCCACAACGACCGCCAGGTTGGTCGAGGCCGCGGACATCGCCATGTACGATGCGAAGCGCCGCGGCAAGAACACGGTGAGTGTCTCCAGCTGAGTTGCGCGGAGTACAATGAGGCGGTCGTAGAGTCCGATCGGATCGAGGGGTGAGCGAACGTGAGCCTTGCGCGGGCGCTTGCCGGTCTGCCGGATGACGCGGCCATTGAGCGGACCCTTCGCGACGTCCTCCTGCTGTTCCGCCGCCATGCCTCCGAGTGGCTGAACGAGACCGACGTGCAGACGAAGACCGGCGGCGACCCGGGCCACGTCAGGCGGCTGCTGCCCCTACTCGCGAAGGCGTTCGTGCTAGACTTCGACAGCGAATCCGACCGCTACCGCTACGTTGGGGATATCGCGCTCAACTACGAGATCGACACGTTCGTGCGACGTGTCGAATACCATCGGAGTCATGTTCAGACCAACGTCGCCAGGTTCAGGGAGCGCTACGGGTCCTGACGCGCCTCCGAGCGAGGCGGGCGGCGCGAAGCGGAGCTGCCTGTGTTCGAGCCGATAACACCCGGTGACCGCGGACCGGCGGTCGAAGACGTCCAGCAACGTTTGCTCGTCCTCGGGTACGACCTGGGGCCGACCGGTGTGGACGGCGTGTTCTTCGGAGCCACGGACACGGCGGTCCGTGCATTCCAGGAGTCGCACGACCTGGACGAGGACGGGGTCATCGGGCCGCGGACCTGGTCCGCGCTCGTGGACGCCACCTTCACCCTCGGCGATCGTCTGCTCTACCTCAGGTTCCCGCACCTGCACGGTGCGGACGTGCGGCGGCTTCAGGGCGCGCTCAACGTTCTGGGCTTTGCGTGCGGTGTGCCTGACGGCATCTTCGGGGCGTTCACCGAGCGCGCCGTTCGCGAGTTCCAGGCCAACGTCGGCCTTCCCGTCGATGGCATCGCCGGCGCCGACACCGTGCGCATGCTCGATCGGCTTCGCCATGTCTGGGAGGGTAAGGATCCCGCATCACCCGCGGCTCTGGTCGTGGCTCCGGCGCGCGCTGCGGACGTTCTGAGGCGTGCACGACTCACGGTCTGCTGGTCCGAGCCCTGCGGACGCGGCGTGGCCGAGCGGCTCGCCAATCTGGTGCTCGCCAGCGAACCTGACGCTCACGTCATCGTCACCGGGGAACCGTGTCCGGCCCCCGGCGGGCTCGTGCTCCATGTGGCCTGTGACGCGGGGCGCGCCGCGTCCTCCGGGCTCCCGATCATCACGCTCGGTGCTGAGGTCCCTGCCGAGGGCCGCTTCATCGCCGCGCTGCGCGCACCCGACGCGGTCACCGGAGTGTTCGTGCTCGTCCCGGCGGACGCCATGGAGTCGGAGCACGTGGCACAGGCGTGTGCCGTCCGGATCCTGGACGGACTCTGCGCGTTCCTGTCCGGGCCGTAGGCCGCTGTGGTACCATAGCGCGGCTTGCACCGCGCGGCTTGCTCCGCCACCGAACGACCGACACAGGAGGCGAGAAGCCCTGAGAACGTTCATCACCCGCGCCTGCGGTCTCACACTGATTTTCGCGCTCGCGCTGACGGCCGTACCGGCAGCGGCAGCGCCCGTCGACGACAAGCGAGCCGAGGCGGCCGAGGTCCAGGCGCAGATCGACGAACTCGACGGTGCGCTCGAGATCGCTGCGGAGGACTACAACGAGGCCAAAGCCCGCTACGACGCCATCAGCGCCGAGGTGGCGGACACTGAGGCGCGTCTTGCGGGACTCACCGCGCGGCAGAGCGAGCTCGTCGGGAATCTCGCCGTGCGGGCGGTGGGCATGTACCGGCAGGGGCCGCTCGGCGCCCTCGAGGTGCTGCTCGGCTCGACCACCTTCGAGGAGTTCGCGGCCACCTGGGACCTGCTGCAGGACATGAACGACAACGACGCTGCGCGCATCGCCGAGCTCAAACAGGTGCGTGCGCAGGTGAGCGAGACGCAGGCCCGACTCTCCGTACAGCAGGAAGAGGCGGCCTTCGAGCTTGCGGACATGGAGGCGCGGAAGTCCGAGGTCGAGGCGCAGCTCGCCGAGCGTAACCGCGTCCTGGCGGGCATCAAGGCCGAGATCGCAGCGATCCTGCGCGAGCAGGCCGAGGCCGAGCGGCGCCGGGCAGCAGCCGCCGCGGCCGCAGCGCGCGCCAGCATCAGCACGGCAGCGTCACGCTCCGAGGTGGTGAGGATCGCGCTCTCGAAGCTCGGCAGTCCGTACAAGTGGGCGGCGGCCGGTCCGGACTCCTTCGACTGCAGCGGTTTCACGATGTGGTGCTACGCCCAGGTGGGCGTGAGTCTGCCGCACTCCTCCCGTGCTCAGGCGGGTGTCGGACAGCGGGTCTCCCGTGCGGACCTGCGCCCGGGCGACCTGGTGTTCTTCGGGAGACCGCGCATCCATCACGTCGGCATGTACATCGGGGGAGGCAACTTCGTTCACGCGCCGAGCACCGGCGACGTGGTCAAGATCTCAAGCCTGGCGGCCCGAAGCGACTACGTGGGGGCGACGAGGCCGTAGGTCGGCGCCGACGGGGGCATCAAGGGGCGAGGGGGGGATCGTGTCGACCGGCCTGTGGGCACCGCTTGATGCGCCCGACGACCGACGGCGATGGCTCGGGCAGACCGTCTCGGTCATCGGCGACAAGATCGACCAGATCGCCCTTGGGATCCTCGTCTTTGAGGTGACGGGCTCGGGCCTGCAGATGGGCATCATGCTGGCGATCTCCATGCTGCCCGCCGCACTCTTCGGCATGCTGGCTGGTGCATACGTGGACCGCTGGGACCGTCGGCGGACCATGATAGTCGCCGATGTGGTCAGGGCGGGGCTCGTGCTCTCGGTCCCGTTCGCCATCGATGTCGGGCTGTGGCTCGTCTATCTGATCGCGCTTGCGGTGGCCACGGTGTCGCTCTTCTTCGAGCCGGCCAAACTCTCGCTCATCCCGGACCTGGTGGGCTCCGAGCGTCTCATGGCGGCCAATTCGCTCGACAGCGTGAGCAGCTCCGCGTCTGAACTGCTCGGCCTTGCGTTCGCCGGCGGGCTGGTCGCGGCGATGGGGTACCGGGTGGCGTTCTTCATCGACGCCGCGACGTACCTGCTCTCCGCGGTGTTCATCCTCACCATCGCGTACCGAACGCAGCGCCCGGGGCCGCGCGGGGCGTCATGGCGGGACGTGCTGAGGGACGCCACGGCGGGCGTACGCTACATCGCGCACGAGCCGGTCCTGAGGGATCTGCTCGTCGTGTATGCGGCCGCCATGACCGGCGTGGCCGCCTCCGTCATGTTCATCTACGTCCTTGCGCTCGATCGGTTCTCGGCCGGGGCGCCGGGGCTTGCCAGCCTGGATGCGGCCATCACCGTCGGCCTGCTCGTCGGCAGTTTCGCTGTCGCGAGAAGCGAGCTTTCGCGTGCGTCGCGAACGCTCCTCGTCGGCCTGCTCGTCTTCGCCGCGCTCTTCGTCATCGTGGCGTTCGCCCCGTCGCTCGTGTCGCTGATCCCGCTGTTCTTCCTGCTCGGCATCGCGAACATGTACTTCTACGTGCCGATGGCCGCCATCGTGCAGAGCGTGGCGGCCCCCGAGATGCGGGGACGTGCGCTTGCCGCCAAGCAGGTGCTCTCCCGAGCGCTGTCGGTGGTCGGGTTCGTGGGAGCCGGCTTCTTGGTCGAGCAACTGGGCATCACCGAGTCGATCCTCATCTTCAGCGGCATCGTGGCTGCGGCCGCGCTCGTCGGCTTCACCCGTCCCCACCTGCGAGTGGCCTGACGTTCGGGTTCTCGGTGCTGTAGACTGTGCAGGTCAGGGGTGACGCATCCTCGGGATTCCTCGGCGCGATGATGGCGACTGTTGCGAAGGTGGCACCGATGGCCGAGATCGACGGACTACTGAAGCTGATGGCCGACCGCGGCAGCTCGGACCTTCATCTGAAGGTCGGGAGCCCACCGGCGGTGCGCCTGAACGGTCGGCTCGTCGTCTTGCGGGATCTTCCGTCGCTCACGCCCGACGTGACGGCGAAGCTGGCGCTCGGCATGATGGACGACCGGCAGCGGCAGTCCTTCGAGAACCATCGCGAAGTGGACTTCGCGTACTCCGTCTCCGGCGTGGGCCGCTTCCGGGTGAACGTGTTCCACCAGCGCGGCAGCGTGGGCATAACCATGCGCCGCGTGGCCACCGAGCGCTCGGGCATCGAGGAGCTCGGGCTGCCGCCGGTGGTCCGCCGCCTCGCCGAGGAGCCGCGCGGCCTCGTGCTTGTGACCGGCACGGCCGGCTCGGGTAAGACCACCACGCTCGCGGCGATGATCGATCACATCAATCACACCCGTGAGGGGCACATCGTCACGATCGAAGACCCGATCGAGGTCCTGCACCAGGACGTGAAGTGCATCATCAACCAGCGCGAGATCGGTATTGACACCGAGAGCTACGCCGATGCGCTTCGGCATGTCGTGCGCCAGGATCCCGATGTCGTCCTCATCGGCGAGATGCGTGACCACGAGACCGTCTCGGCGGCGCTCACGGCGGCGGAGATCGGCAACCTGGTGCTCTCCACGCTCCACACCATCGACGCGACGGAGACCATCAACCGCGTCATCGACTTCTTCCCCCCGTACCAGCAGAAGCAGATCCGCCTGATGCTCGCATCCACGCTCAAAGGCATCGTCTCGATGCGCCTGATCCCGTCGATCAACGGCGGGCTGGTGCCTGCGGTCGAGGTCATGGTGATGACCGGCACGATCCGCGAGTACATCACGGACTCGGAGAAGACGTACATGATCCGGGACGCGATGGAAGAGGGCGAGTACTACGGGATGCAGACGTTCGACCAGAGCCTGCTGCGGCTGTATCAGGACGGGCGCATCACGCTCGATGACGCGACGGCGATGGCGGCCAACGCGCACGACTTCAAGATCAAGGTGCGCCAGCTCGGCGTGACGCCGGAGCAGGCGGCCCAGAGCGGCATCTACTAGGTTCGACCTTCATAGGCCGCGTATCATCCGCTGTTTCGGCGCATCCTCTTGAGAGCGATGTGCACGACCAGCACGCCGACGACGGCTCCTGCGGTATCGACGAGCCAGTCGGCCGGATCGGGCATACGGCCCGGAACGAACGCCTGGTGGAACTCGTCAGTGAGTCCATACAGCGATGCGAGCACGACTGCCACCACACGCGCGCTCGGTCTGGTCATCACGGTACGGAGCGTCAGGAAGTACAGACCGCCGAGCGTCGCGTAGAGCACGAAATGCCCGGGGGAGGCGAACTCGCCGAGGGGTACCGCCGAGCCGGACAACGACGAGAGTCCGAAGATGACCGCCATCCACGCGACGGACGCCGCGGCCCACGCGACGGTCGGCCTCCCCCTCATGCCGCGGCACCGGCCAGCAGCGCGACCACGGCACGGCCGGCGTAGCCGAGCATCGTGACGGCGAGCTGCCCGCCGAAGGCCCATGCGACACCCAGCGTTGCATCGCGGCGGTCGATCCCCGCGCCCTCGAGGCCCCGGTGCGTGAGGTAGGCCGAGGCCACGAGCGCGACGAGACGCAGGCCGCCGGTGAGCGCCATGGCGTACGGTGCGAGCCCCGCGAGGTACGCGGTCCTCAGGCGGCCGCGATGAGCCCCGTCGCGGTCCAGAAGAAGCACGATGATAGCGAGGCGGGCCCCGGCCCAAGCGCACTCGATCAGTCCGGCGATGACCGCCGCGGCAAGTGTCGCTCCCGAAGCCAGTGCGATCCCTGCCCCCACCAGGATGCCGAAGCCCAGAGAGCTGATGCCGACCGCTGCAGCCGTAGCGGGTACGGTGTCGTCCCCGCCCGCCCACGCCACCACGGGGGAGCGGATGTATCGTGCCTCGTAGCGCCAGCGCGCCGCCCACCGAGCGGCCGCATCGCCGAGGCCCCGGGCGGTCCACCGGGTGCCCGAGACCAGCGCCGTGAGCAGGCGACGCCAGCCCCGGAACAGGCCTCCGGCGATCGCGCCGAGAAGCGCGCGCAGTGAGTCGACAGGGTCGGTCGGTGGCATGTCGCGTGCTACCATGTGCGCGTCTTCCTCAGTCGGTCGGTGCCCGTACCGAGTGAGTCTACTAGACCGGCCCGTCTCACGTGTCGCGGGTGCGAAGGAGGGCGGCCGCGCGTGGCCCTGAGCCGTCTCACGACCATACTCAAAGCGGCCGCCGTGACACTCACCGGCGTTCTCGTCCTGCTGCTGGTGGCGGGCGTGTACCTCTACAGCGTCTCGGCGACGCTTCCCGAGATCGGCGTCGACCGCTCGGCGCTCTCCCAGGCGCGGACTTCGGTCGTGTACGCGGCCGACGGCAGCGTCCTGGCGCGTTGGCATGGTGAGCAGGACCGCACGTATGTGACGCTCGATAGCATCCCCTCCACGATGCGCAACGCGGTCGTCGCGATCGAGGACGAGCGCTTCTACGAACACAGCGGTGTGGACGGCGAAGCGATCGCCCGCGCGCTCAGGGTGAACGCCGAGGCCGGTGCGTATGCCCAGGGCGGCAGCACCATCACGCAGCAGGTGGTCAAGCTGCTGTTCACAGACGGCGAGCGCACTCTGGGCCGCAAGATCCGCGAGGCCCTTCTGGCGTTCGAGCTCGAGACGAGGGCCAGCAAGGACCTCGTGCTGGAGACGTACCTCAACCTGGTGTACTTCGGCGAGGGCGCCTACGGGGTGGAGGCTGCGTCGCAGCGCTACTTCGGGCATCCGGCGAGCACGCTTACGCTCGAGGAGTCCGCGCTGCTCGCCGGCATCATACGCGCTCCATCCCGCTACTCGCCGTGCGCCGATGAGGATGTCGCTCGCCAGCGGCGGGACCTGGTGCTGCGCAAGATGTGGGAACTCGGCTACATCTCGGCGGCACAGCGCGCGGAAGCCGCCGGCGTTTCGGTGACCATCAAGGACCGCTCCGACGAGCCGGTGATCGCTCCCTACTTCGTAGAGTACGTGCGGCAGACGCTCATCGAGGATCTCGGTTTCGAGGCGGTGTACGGCGGGGGGCTGCGGGTCTACACGACGCTCGACCCCCATCTCCAGTCGGCTGCCGAGGCGGCCGCGCTCGGCACGCTCGACCGTCCGGAGGACCCCGACGTGGCACTCGTCTGCATCGACCACGAGACCGGTGAGGTGGTCGCGATGGTGGGGGGGCGCGATTTCGCCGAGGACAAGTTCAACCTGGCGGTGCAGGGCAGACGGCAGCCGGGCTCGGCGTTCAAGACGTTCGTGCTCGTCACTGCTCTTGACCAGGGGGTGCAGCCCACCGACCGCTTCTCGGCGGCGCCCTACGAGGTCGCCGTGACCGACGGCGTGTGGAAGGTCCAGAACTACGAGAACTCGGTGACGGCGGGGGAACTCACACTGTCGGCCGCGACGAACTGGTCGGTGAACGCGGTCTACGCGCGCCTGATCATGCAGGTGGGTCCCGACGCCGTTGTCGAGACCGCCAAACGCATGGGCATCACGAGCCCGCTCGAGCCGAACCCGGCCATCGCGCTCGGCGGTCTCACCACCGGGGTGAGTCCGCTCGAGATGGCATCGGCCTACGGGACCATCGCCGCCGCAGGGATGCACGTCGCGCCCACGGGTGTCATCCGCGTCACCGATGACGTCGGCGAGACGGTGTGGGAGGCGCCTCGGGTTCGCGAGCGCGCTCTGAGCGAGCAGGTGGCCGCCCGTGCGTCGCTCATGCTCCACGACGTCATCGAGCAGGGTACGGGACGGGGCGCCGGTATCGGGACATGGGCCGCCGGCAAGACCGGCACGACCCAGCAGTGGCGCGATGCCTGGTTCGTCGGCTATGCAGGTAGGCTGACCACGGCGGTATGGGTGGGACACGCTGAGGGCCAGATTGCCATGACCGATGTTCGGGGGATCAAGGTGACCGGAGGGAGCTACCCGGCCTCGATATGGAAGCGGTTCATGGAGCAGGCCGTGCCGCTGGCCGCTGGCGCTGTCGCGGACCCGGATGCGGCGGCCTCAAGGGACCGGGGCCAGCGGGAGGTCACCATCTGCATGGACAGCTTCCTGCTCGCCACGCCGCGCTGTCCCGAGACCGTGACGGTGCTCCTCGACGAGGCCTCCATCCCACCGGGAGTCTGTTCGCTCTCACACTGATACGTAGCGCAGAAGCCCGGGCGCATGCCCGGGCTTCTCTGATGGTGCGCTATGGACCGGAACGTCCCCGGCTAGAGGCACCTAGCAGGCCGAGGTGACCCTCTGCTGCACGGCGCGCAGAATCGCGGGGTACGAGACTGCCCCGTCGTAGACGGGTTCTCCGTCTATTGCGGTCACGGGGTAGATGAGTCCCTGTTCCTGGATGCGTCGAACCATGTCGGCGTGCTGGGCAACGACCTCAGGCCGACTTGTGTCGTGATACGTGATGATCGCGCTGTCGCCAAAACGGTGCTGTACCTCGGCGCGGATGATGGCCGTGATCTCCTCCGGAGTCCACGAGGGACCTCAACCGCCTCCCCAGCATGCCGTGTCGGCGGGGAAGTCGAACACCTCTATGGTGATCATGGGATCGGGCATGGCTTCTCCTATCCGATGCGGACGGCTCCGCTGGGGCAGAAGCGAGCGCAAACGGCACAGCCGGTGCATCGTGCCTCATCGACCTCGTAACCGTTGGCTCCGGGGTAGCTGCCTCCGGGTGCGGGGCGGATCGCCCCTCGAGGGCACACCCTGCGCGCAGGGCAACCGGGCGACCGGTCACAGGCCGACATCTCGATGCTAACGCGTGCCACGTGCGTCCCTTCCGCTCGTCGCTGTCTTCCAGCACGCGATTATATACCCCTGTGGGTATACGGTGCAAGACCGGACAGCGTCTTCTCTCCGGTCGCCGACCCCGCAGCCTCGGCGGCGTTCGTCCCTCACCCGGACCTCCCGTGCACCTGTACCCACACACCACCGCCTGCTGCTGGTAGGATTGGAGCAGCGTTCACGATGTGACAGCCTCGGCAAAGGCAGGACGACATGGGACCGAAGGTACTGAGCGGCACGAAGGTGCAGGGGACGCTGTGGTACATGGTGGGTGCCGGCCTTCTCGTCGGCGTACTCTACCCCCTCGTGGTCACGCTGTTCGTCACCCCGGAGAGTACGGCGGCCGCGATCGGCCTGTGGGCGCTCTCGATCGTTGCCGGCGTCGGTCTCGGCATCGGCTGCTACTACCTTTCGGCTCGCATCTCGGAACGGACGCTGATGACCGTGCTGACGGATGTCAGTTCGTCGCTCGGCATATCGGCGCGGGAGGCGCGGGGCATCGATGGCATCTCGGCCGAGATCGAGCGGGTGTTCGCCAACGTGCAGAGCCTGCTCGAGCAGATCCGGTCGAGCAACGCCAGTATCAAGGCCGTCACGACCGAGGTGCTTGCAGCCACCGAACAACAGGCGTCGGGTGCCGCCGAGCAGGCGGCTGCCGTCACCCAGACCTCCGCAACCGTTGAGGAGCTCGCGCAGACCTCGAGCCAGATCGCCGACAACGCCGAGGCGGTGGTGCGCATCGCCGAGAAGACGCTCGCTAGTGCCGAGGAGGGCATGACCGCGGTGAGCAACACTGCCTCGGGCATCGAGGAGATCCACGAGACCACCATGCAGTCCTCGGACCGGATCCTGGCGCTCGGCGAGCGCAGCCAGGAGATCGGCCGCGTGCTCTCGATCATCGACGAGATCGCCGAGCAGACGAAGATCCTCGCCCTGAACGCGGCCATCGAGGCGGCGCGCGCCGGCGATGCGGGCAAGGGCTTCTCGGTCGTTGCCGAGGAGATTCGCAAGCTCGCCGACTCGGTCACCGAGTCCACGCAGGAGATCGGCCGGGTCGTGCGCGAGATCCAGGCGTCGACCTCGGCGCTCATCATGCAGACGGAGAAAGCGGCCAAGAAGGTCACCGAAGGTCAGGACCTCGCCATCAACACCGCCACCGAGCTGCAGCGCATCGTGGCACAGGTTGAGGAGACCACCGATGCCGCCAAGCAGATCTCGATCGCCACGCAGCAGCAGCGCACCGCCTCCGACCAGGTCGTCGTGTCGATGAAGGAGGTCGCGCTGGTCTCGCAACAGGCTGCCGAGACATCACGCCAGATCACGGCGGCGATCATCGAGCTCAACAAGCTTGCCGACTCGATGGTTGTGCGCTGATGCGCGAGATGGTGAAGGGTCGCCTTGCGGCCGCCGGTCTTTCGCTGCCCCCCACGCCTGCGGCGGTTGGTGCGTACGTGCCTGCTGCGCGCAGCGGCGCGCTCGTGTTCACTTCAGGTCAGCTGCCCGTGGTGGATGGGGAGCTCGTCGCGCGCGGCACCGTCGATGCGGAGGTCTCGGTCGAGACGGCACAGCAGTGCGCGACGGAGTGCGCCCTGCGCGCACTCGCAGCTGCGGCGTCGGTGGCCGATCTCGATTCGGTCGTCCGCGTCGTCAAGGTCACCGGCTATGTTGCCTCGTCAGCTGGATTCGACGCGCAGCCCGCCGTCATCGACGCCGCGAGTGCGGTGATGAAGGCCGCCTTCGGCGAGTCGGGCGCTCATGCCCGTGAGGCCGTGGGCGTGGCCGCGCTGCCGCTTGGTGCGCCTGTTGAGGTCTCCGTCGTGCTCGAGGTGTCCTGACGAGGAAACTCGGCAGGAATGGAGCTCGTTCCGGCGAATCACCACCGTGAGGGCCAAGCCCTCTTCTGACCGTGCTGGTTTGTCTTGTCCCTTCACAAGGCTTCGGCTATCGTTTGAGTGCAGGCGGCGGGGGTGCCGTCTGAGCTTGGATGGGGCAGGGAACCTTGGGACGTGAGCGAGGAGAGATGCGTATGGCGAAGATCTCGTTAGCCGGGTTCAAGGACCCGGTCCGCAGGCCCAGGTACCTGATCTGGGTTGCGGTGGCGGCGATAAGCCTGGCCACCGTGCTGATCGTCGCACTCGGTGCGACGTCGAGCTACTGGTTCTGCGGAGGCTTCTGCCACTCGGTCCAGCTTGACGCGGTCGCGGCGTACGACAACGGCTCACACAACATGGTCGCCTGTGTGTCGTGCCACCTGCCGGTCAACGGCGATCCGGTCACGTTCCTGTACCACAAGGCGCATGCGGGCATCGTGGGGGCGTACGAACTTGCGACGAAGACCTACCACGTGCCGCTGAACCCGGTGAGCCATCTCGCGCTCGATGCGGGCCATATGGGCGAGGGACAGTGCACGCAGTGCCACAGCATGGAGAACCGCACGATCACGCCGAGTGCGGGCATGATCATCGATCACGACATCCACTCGGAAGAACACATCCACTGCACGGTGTGTCACAACCGTGTCGCGCACCCCGAGGCCGACATCGAGATCACGACGGTCAACCCCGAAGACGGCACGACGGCTGCCCGCCATGCAGACTTCATGACGATGACCGCATGCTTCCGGTGTCACACGCTCACGGGTGAGTCGCCGTCCGGCGAGGAGTACGTGGCGCCGGGCAAGTGCTCCGTGTGTCACCCGTCCGACTTCGATCTGAAGCCGGCCAACCACAAGGAGTCGGGCTTCTATCCCGCCGGCCACGCCGACCTTGCGATGCTTGAGGTCGACCACGTGACCGGTCGTCCGGGCGAGGACATCCAGCGTCCGTACAAGCACGGCGAGGGCTACATCGGCCCTGCGGGTACCGATGAGCATGAGGCGTCGGGTTACACGCCGAGCGCCGACGATCACGCCATCCATCTCGTGGATGTCCAGTCGGTCGACTACTGCGCAACGTGTCACGTCAAAGAGACGTTCTGCATGGACTGCCACGGCATGGAGATGCCGCACCCCGAGGAGTTCAAGACAAAGACGCACCCCGAACTCGTCGAGACCAAGATCGATAAGTGCGAGCTGTGCCACAAGCAGTCCGAGACGTTCTTCTGCGACTCCTGCCATCACGGTACGCAGGTCGACTGGACCTACGATCCGGCGATCGAATGGCAGACGCAGCACGCGCAGACGGTAGTGGAGAAGGGCGTCACCCCGTGCCTCGGCGCTTGCCACGAGCAGCAGTACTGCGTCGACTGTCACACCAAGCTGCAGCCCGTTCCCACGTCGCACAAGGCTTCGGACTGGCTGCATAAGGACCTGACGGTCACGAAGTACCCGGACACTCCGGCGGTCGCGTCGGCATCGCACGCGATCAACGCGCAGAAGTCCATTGAGAGCTGCGATGTGTGTCACGGCCCCGGCGGTGTGGAGGCGAAGTTCTGCAAGGACTGCCACGGCATGGAGATCCCGCACCCCGACACGTTCAAGACCAACCACGTATCGGGTCGGAACACACCTGCCCTGTGTGCGAACTGCCACCGTCAGAAGGAGCTCTGCTCCGACTGCCATCACGAGGGTGCCAAGGACGGCGTCCCGTGGACGACGAAGCAGCACCCGGTGACGGTTGCCGCCACGGGTGCCAACCCCTGCTTCGAGAAGTGCCACGAGAACAAGCAGTTCTGCGTGGACTGCCACACGACGCTGAACGCGGTGCCGACCTCGCACGAGGCCAACGACTGGACGCGGCGTACAGCCGAGGATCAGCCGGCCAAGCATCAGGTGGCGTACAAGGAAGCGCAGGATTCGTGTGACTACTGCCATGGTGACGGCGGCGTGACCGCGCAGTTCTGCACGAGCTGCCACAAGCTTGAGATGCCGCATCCCGACGGCTTCGATCAGGCGCACAAGGCTGATTTCGAGGCCAAGAAGTACACGAAGGCCGTGTGCGAGAACTGCCACAGCCAGTACTTCTGCGATGCGTGCCACCACCCCGGCAGTGTCCAGCAGCAGCCGTGGCGCACGTACCATCCGAGCATCGTGAAGCAGGACGGCGCACAGCCGTGCTTCGAGTGCCACGAGCCGACGTTCTGCTCCTACTGCCACGTGAGGCTGTAGAGAGCGGCGCGACGATCCTGTCGCACTGACAGAGGGCTCGGTCGGACCATCCGACCGGGCCCTCTTCGTTCGCATCGAAGGATGCAGCCAGGCCACGCGCCCGGTGTTCTCAGGCTGACGCGGACGTTGCGCTCGAGGTGGTTTCAGAATCGCTTTGCCCTTGGTGCGGTGACCATGTATCATGGCACCTCGTCGGGATGTGGCTCAGCTTGGTAGAGCGCTGCGTTCGGGACGCAGAGGTCGTGGGTTCGAATCCCGCCATCCCGACCATCAGA
>JAFGUS010000071.1 GCA_016938395.1 Coriobacteriia bacterium
ATGGGCAACACTGTGCTCGTGGTGGAGCACGATCACGAGACGATGCTTGACGCCGATTGGATCGTTGACCTGGGGCCGGGTGCGGGCGTGTTGGGCGGCCTCGTGGTGGCGGATGGGACGCCACAGGAGATTGCCGCAAATCCACAATCACTCACGGGGCGCTACCTGAGCGGCGAGCTGGCAGTGGTCTCGCCGAACGGCGGGCGGCGCACCCCGCAAAACGGCAGTTTGACCTTGCGCGGCGCGACGTTGCACAATCTCAAGTGCGTGGACGCGCGCTTCCCGCTCGGCGTGTTCACCTGCGTCACCGGCGTGAGCGGCAGCGGCAAAAGCAGCCTCGTCGCCGAGACGCTGTACCCGGCGCTGGCCCGCGATCTCAACCGCGCCGAGACGCGCCCCGGTCCCTACGCGCGCCTGGAAGGCCTGGAGCATCTGGACAAGGTCATCGACATCACGCAAGACCCGATTGGGCGCACGCCGCGCTCGAACCCGGCGACCTACGTGGGCGTGTTCGACGAGATCCGGCAGGTGTTTGCAGCCACACCGGAGGCGAAGATGCGTGGCTACGGGTCAGGGCGCTTCAGCTTCAACGTGAAGGGTGGGCGCTGTGAGGCGTGCAAGGGGCACGGTCTACGGCGCATCGAGATGCACTTCCTGCCCGACGTGTGGGTGACGTGCAAGGAGTGCAAGGGCACGCGCTTCAACCGCGAGACGTTGCAGATCCGCTACAAGGGCAAGAACATCGCCGAGGTGCTGGATATGGACGTGCAGGAGGCGCTGGACTTCTTCGCCAACCACCCGAAGCTCTCACGGCAGTTGCAGACGTTGCACGACGTGGGGCTGGACTACATCAAGCTGGGGCAGGCGGCGACGACGTTGAGCGGCGGCGAAGCGCAGCGCGTGAAGCTGGCAAAAGAACTGAGCCGCGTCGCCACCGGGCGCACCGTCTACATCCTCGACGAGCCGACGACGGGCCTGCACTTCGCCGACATCCAGAAGCTGCTGGACGTGCTGCACCGTCTCACCGACGCGGGCAACACCGTCGTCGTCATCGAGCACAACCTGGACGTGGTCAAGACCGCCGACTGGCTCATCGACCTCGGCCCGGAGGGTGGGGACGCGGGCGGCTACATCATCGCCGA
>JAFGUS010000072.1 GCA_016938395.1 Coriobacteriia bacterium
AAGAACTCTCCTCGGTCGCGGGGCGTGCGGCGTGGGTCGTGATGGCGCATCACTCCGTGGTCGACGAGGTGCGCGCGGCGCTCGCCGGGACGGACTTCGTGGACGTGACGTTCCCCGGCCTGAGCGACTATCCCGCCGAGGAACGTGCTGTGGCGCTCGAGCGCATCGAGGCGATCGATGCCGAGCTTGCCGAGCTTGATGAGCGCGGAGCCGCGCTCTCGGAGCAGTACTACGCCGACTCTGTGTCGATCGTCGCTGCCATCGACGCGGACCTGGACGCGGTCACCGTGCGCGAGCGCTTCGGGGCCACGGACCGGACGTTCGTGATCCGCGGATGGGTGAGCGCGAAGCGTCGTGACGATCTCGACCGCGCGCTCGCGCCGTTTGGAGAAGCGCTTGATATCACCTACGACGATCCGGCTCCGGGCGACCGCCCACCCGTGGAGCTCGAGAACCCGAAGCTGCTGCGGCCGTTCGAGGTGCTCACCGAGCTCTACGGCCGTCCCAAGTACGACGAGGTGGATCCCACGCCGCTTCTGGCGCCGTTCTTCTTCATCTTCTTCGGCATCTGCATCGGCGACGTGGGCTACGGGTTCATGCTCATCGCGGCGTCGTGGCTGATCAAGAACAAGCTCGACGTCGCGCCGGGCGTGAAGAAGCTGATGGACCTGTTCATGTTCGGCGGCGTGGCCGCGATCATCGCGGGCGTGGCGTTCGGGTCGTACTTCGCGTGGGACCTGGCGCTCCCTCCGGTGCTCGAGAACCTCAGGATCATCAACCCGATGGAGAAACTGCCCGAGTTCTTGCTGTTCACGGCCGGGCTCGGCCTCGCACAGGTCCTCTTCGGAGTGCTCGTCTCCGCATGGGATCTGGCCCGCAAGGGCGACTGGGGCGCTGCGGTCTTCGAGCAGATCTCCACAGTCGTGCTGTTCGCCTCGGTCGGCGTGGCGCTGGCCGTACCGTCTCTCGGGATGGCCGCTATCGTGCTCGGCCTGAGCGTCACGCTCATCGCGAAGAGCCGCGCGATCGATGTGGCGCTCCGCAAGGTGGAGGCGCCGGTGTGGGACCGGGCGCTCGG
>JAFGUS010000073.1 GCA_016938395.1 Coriobacteriia bacterium
ATCGCGTCGGACTCCAGCGGTCCGAAGATCCAGACATCCATCTCATGCTCGTCGGCGAGATCCTTGAGCCATGCGTCATACCCGGCAGCACGCGGGTCTTTGCTCACCAGCTCGACCGGCACTGTCGGCCATTCAGCGACATCGTCGGGATCCTCTATCGTGAAGAGCGTGATCGCGCGCCATGCCACGCCGTCGGCGACGATCGTGGAGGCAAAGCGGACGTCCACTCCGCTGCCCGCGCCTCCGCCGATCCCGCGCCTGAACATGCTCGTGTCGAGCGCGGGAACCACAGAGTCGGACGCGTGGGGCTCACGCCACAGCCAGGGAGCGATGGCATCGGCACCGTCATCGACGACATCCGGCTCGCGAGGCTCGACGTCCTGGGGGTCCGCGGACGGCACCCATACCGGCTGCGGTGCGATGATCACGCCGTCCCTGCCCCGGGCCGAAGCGACGATCGGCGGCATATCGGGGGTGGTCACGATCCACGCCCACACCACGGCGTCGTTTGCGTCCTCCCACGCGACGATCGGCTCGTAGACCTCGTCATCATGCGAGAACGGAACACTCACGAACGTGTCACCTGAGAAGAGTTCGACAGGATCCGTGTTGACCCGGGCCCAGGTCTCCTCAGCAGCGCTGACGAACATCTCGGGCTCCGGCTCAGGAGTATAGGCGATGATGTTCGCCTGCTCGGCGGCTCTGAGATCCAGGGTGGCGTCCTCCATGCCGGGCTCCGCCGTGCCGTTGCCCATGAAATGCATCGGCGGATATGCGAGCGTCATCACCGAATACGGGAACGGCAGCGGCAACGAGAGCCCCAGGAACAACAGCAGCGCTGCGACGATCAGCGGAGATGCCTTGGCAAGGCGCAGCGGCCACCGGTGGGTGCGCGGGTCACTCATCGTGACTTTCCTCTCTCGCGACATCGCCCAGGATGCGCCGAAGCTCGGCCACGGTGGAGTCGATGTCCTCGGCCACACCTGAAACGCTCGTGGAGGTGGCCACCGAGGCGTGGTCCCGTACAGCTTCCACACGCGTCGAGAGCTCGCCAAGCTTGCTCACGACCCGGAGCTCGGCCTCGCGCTGCACGCGCGCACGCTCACGCAACGCCTCGCGCTCTTCGCGGTAGATGCGCTCGGCCCTGAACGCGAGCGGTGACGCCGCAAACGATGCGATCAACGCGATGCCGAGAGTGACCATCAACACCGACAGATACGTGCCGACCCATACGCGCACGACCGTGAGCGGCGAACGCCCGAGCGCGGACCAGAGCTTACGTGCCTGTGGCGCGTTGTCGTAGAGCGCCACCAGCGCGACCCTCGGCGTGACACCGGAGCCGGCGAACGCCAGCTCCATCAGGCGCGCTCCTCCTGCGATCTTGCGCTCCTCACCACGAAGCGGGACCGGCTGCCAGAGCGCCTGATGCGCGGATGTGCGAGTGGCGAGGTCCCAGAGCTCGGTCTCATCGACACGTGCGTTCGCGGGGCGCACGACATGGCGCCCGGCGTCCACCGGCCCGACGACAAGGACCGCCCCATCGGAGGAACGCGCGATGTTCTCCGCCGACCGCATGAGATCGGTGTCGCTCAGCGACTCCCAGGTACCGCCGGTGAGCACGTCACCGAACGAGTCGGCCGCGGCGACCGTGTATGCCTCCCACAGCCGTCCGTCGAGCAGTAACGTGCTCCAGCCGATGAAGCGGTCGCCCCTGATGTCGGCCTGCCCGCCGTTCAGCATCTGGAGGTCGACCCACAGCGGCCCGGTCGGGCGCTCGAGGACCTCGCGCCTGAGCGACGCGACGCTCCCCTCCCCTCTCACGGCCGCCAGCTCGGCCGTCGTGAGCACCGACTCCTCGCCGATCGACGACAACGCAACAGGGGGTTCGGGGTCGCTCGATATCACGTAGACCATCACCGACGCGTCGTAGAGCTCCTCGAACTGCTCCAGGTCGGAGAAGAGTGTGGACTGCTCGTCTGCTGTGAGCAGCCGCGGTACGCCGTTCTCATCGCACACCTCGGGCTCTGCCCGGAAGAGCGCACCGGCAGTACGCGCCGCTGCACCATCAAGCGCCCGTACCCCGGAGCTGCCGAAGACGTCCTCGTACGGCTCGAGGCCGCGTTTCTGCCGGAGCAAGGACTCCATCACCGATACCTGCACACCGGACATGTCGATCGCGTCTACGCCATCGGGGTGCGAGACGATGGTCCAGACCGGGTCCAGCGACCGATGTCGCGCCTCGATCGGGAACGAGAACCACAGGGCCGCGATCAGCGCCGCGATGATGAGTGGCGAGAGCTGTAGCAGCCGGTAGCGCAGTATCGCCTTCTTCACGATGCCGCCCCCTCGACCAGGCGTCGGAACGCCTCCGAACGGCTTGTGGCGCCGAGTGCGGCGTACGCGGCCGCGATGCGCTTGTTGACGGTACTCACCGAGATCTGAAGCTCGTCGGCGATCTCACGTGCCGAGAGCCCTGCCACGCAGAAGAGGTAGACGGTCTTGCGCACGGCCTCGGTGAGCTCGACGCCCTGCACGCCCTCCGGCAGCACCTCGGCGGAGTAACGGCCTACGTCGCCGAGGGTCTCAATCAGCCGCTCGGCGATGCGCTTGGAGAGCACGAAGCGGCCCTCGGCAGCGCGGACCACCGCGGTTGCGATGCGCTCGGCGGCTTCGTTCTTCCAGATGTAGCCGTCCGCACCCGCTGCGACTGCAGCCTGCACGGTCACCTCGTCCGAGGAGACGCTGGTGATCAGGATACGGGCGGCGGGGATTGCGCGGCGGATCGCCGCGATTCCCTCGATGCCGGCCCGCTCCCCCTCTTCGAGCCGGACGTCGAGGAGGACCACGTCCGGATGGGAGAGACGGCTTGCCGATGTTCCCAACTCGGTCAACGCCGCAGGTACGCTCTCCACCGCGGCCCAGACACGCGTCCGCGGATCGCGGGCGACGAGCGATGAGAGCGCATCACGCGCGTAGAAGTCGTCGTCGACGATGAGTACCCGGACAGCCCCCGCTGCTTCCACCTGTTCCCCCCGGTAACGGTGTCCCCCGTACGCATCCACTATCGCGTGACGGGGTAAGCGGCAGCAAGGTCAGTTTGTGCCACTTCCGCATGCGGTGACCGAGGCGCGGGACAGCTACGCGTTGGCCCCGTGGCAGTGCTTGAACTTCTTGCCGCTGCCGCAGGGGCACGGCTCGTTACGGCCCACGTTAGCGTACGGATCGGACTTGTCCTTGACCACGGTCGCGGCACCCGGTGCGGAAGTGCGCTTGGCGCCCGCGGCTGCGGCCTGGGCCATTGCCTCGCTCGCCCCACCGCCCACGGCCGCCGCGGCAGCCTGCATGCCTGCTGCAGCCTGTTCGCGCGCACCACCGAAGATCGTGGACTCGGTAGGCGCCGAGTACGTGACGCGGCTGACCTCGGGCGCGGCGGGAGCCGGCTCGAGCACAATCTGGATGTGCATGAGCGTGCGCAGGAAGTCGCGGCTGATCTCGCCCACGAGGAACTTGAAGGCGTCGTAGGCCTCGTTCTTGTACTCCACGAGCGGATCGCGCTGACCGATCGCACGCAGTCCGATGCCATCGCGCAGGTAGTCCATCTCGAGCAGGTGGTTCATCCAGCGCGCATCGATCACTCGCAGCATCACATGCCGCTCCAGCGCACGGACCTGGTCGCCGCCGAGCGAGGCCTCCTTGGCCTCGTAGAGCCCGAGCACCTTGGCCGAGAGTACGTTGGCGAGCTCGAAGGGGTTCTCCACCGCGCGCGCTTCGGCATCGATCAGCGAGTGCCCCGTAATCTCGTGCAGCTGCTCGGCGAGGCCGTCCCAGTCCCACTCCTCGGAGTAGGCCTTCTCCGGGCAGAACTCCGCCACCACACCCGCGACGGTCTCCTCGATCATCTCTTCCACGCGGCTGCGGATGTCCTTGCCGTCGAGGATGAGGTTGCGCTCGGCGTAGATCACCTGGCGTTGCTTGTTCATCACGTCGTCGTACTCGAGCACGTACTTGCGGCTGGCGAAGTTCTGCGCCTCAACCTGGCGCTGTGCGCTCTCGATGGCCTTGGAGACCATGCCCGCCTGGATGGGCATGTCGTCCGGGATGTCGGTCTTGGCCATGAACGCGCCGATGCGGTCCATCTTGCCGCCGCCGAACAGGCGCATGAGGTCGTCTTCGAGCGAAAGGTAGAACTGAGAGAGACCCGGGTCGCCCTGACGACCGGAACGACCACGGAGCTGGTTGTCGATACGGCGTGAATCGTGGCGCTCGGTGCCCACGACGGCAAGGCCGCCCGCCTCGACGACCGCTTCGTGCTCGGCCGCGCACACGCGCTTGGCCTCTCCAAGTGCGTCGGCGCGCTGATCGTCGGTAGCCTCGGCGGGGTCGATACCGCGTGCGCGCAGGAGCTCGTCGGCAAGCGCGTCGGGGTTACCGCCGAGGATGATGTCGGTACCACGGCCGGCCATGTTGGTGGCGATGGTGACGGCGCCCTTGCGGCCCGCCTGCGCGATGATGTGCGCCTCCATCTCGTGGAACTTGGCGTTCAGCACGTTGTGCGGGATGCCCCGCTTCTTGAGCAACGCCGAGAGGCGCTCGGAGTTCTCGATGGAGATGGTGCCCACCAGGCACGGCTGTCCGGCGGCGTGTCGTTCGGCTATCTCCTCGGCCACGGCGGCGAACTTGGCGTCGATGGTGCGGTAGATGAGGTCGTTGCGGTCGTCACGCACCATCGGGCGGTTGGGCGGGATCACCACGACGGGCAGGTTGTAGATCTCCCGGAACTCGGCGTCTTCTGTGACCGCCGTACCGGTCATGCCGGCGAGCTTGGTGTAGAGGCGGAAGAAGTTCTGCAGCGTGATGGTGGCGAGCGTCTGGTTCTCCTCGCGCACGTGCACGTGTTCCTTGGCCTCCACCGCCTGGTGCAGGCCGTCGGACCAGCGGCGGCCGTACATGATGCGGCCGGTGAACTCATCGACGATGAGCACCTCGCCGTCTTTGACCACGTACTCCACGTCGCGGTGGAAGAGGTACTGCGCCTTGAGGGCCTGCTGCAGGTGGTTGACCATCTGGCCCGAGGGGTCGGCGTAGAGGTCCTCGATGCCGAGGAGCTGCTCGACGCGCGCGATACCCGACTCGGTGGGGGCGACGGTGCGCTTGGCCTCGTCGAGCTCGAAGTCCTCGTCGATCTTGAGGCGCGGCGCGATCTTGGCGAAGGACTTGTAGGTGTCTGCCGAGCGGGTGCCGGCGCCAGAGATGATGAGCGGGGTGCGCGCCTCGTCGATGAGGATCGAGTCCACCTCGTCGACGATCGCGTAG
>JAFGUS010000074.1 GCA_016938395.1 Coriobacteriia bacterium
AACCTGTTCGTGTTCCCGGCGCAGTCGAATTTCACGGGCGTCAGGCATCCGCTCGATGTCGTGGCGCGGGCGCGTGCCGCGGGATGGACGGTGGTGCTCGACGCCGCCGCCTACGTGCCGACGTCGCGCCTCGATCTGTCGGAGGTGCGGCCCGACTTCGTCACGCTGTCCTTCTACAAGATGTTCGGCTACCCCACGGGCGCGGGCGCGCTCCTCACCCGACACGACGCGCTCGCGGCGCTGCGCCGGCCGTGGTTCGCGGGCGGCACCATCACCCTCGCATCCGTGCAGGGTGAGGGGTGGTTCCGCCTCGCGCCCGGTCACACCGGGTTCGAGGACGGCACGGTGGACTTCCTCGGACTTCCGGCGATCACCATCGGCCTCGAGCACCTCGCCCGCGTGGGGCTCGACCGCATCCACGAGCGGGTGCTCGCCCTCACCGGCTGGCTGCTCGGCGAGATGACGGTTACCCGGCACACCGGCGGTGCGCCGCTCGTGCGGATCTTCGGTCCGGAGACGACCGACGCGCGTGGGGCTACGATCGCGTTCTACCTGCTCGATCCGGACGGCGAGGTGTACGACGTGGAGCGCGTGGAGCGACTCGCCGGCGCCGAGGGGATCTCGCTTCGCACGGGCTGCTTCTGCAACCCGGGTGATGGCGAGGTGGCCCACGAGATAACCCCCGACGAGATGGCGACCTGCTTCGACACGCCCGGCGTGCCGGTGACGCTCGGAGACTGCCAGCGCATCATCCACGACCACACCGGCAAGGTGCCCAACACGATCAGGGTCTCGTTCGGCATCTCATCGGACTTCGGTGACGCCTGGCGCTTCATGCGCTTCGTCGCGGGATTCAGGGATCGCACCGCACGCGAGCTGTGAGCCGCGGGCCCTCTTGACAGTATCTCAAGACGCTGAGATAAATAACTCAACGCTCTGAGATAACATTCCGCACCAGGAGAAACGATGTACCAGCGAGCCGTCAACACCACGCTCCGTCAGCGGATCGCCGAGGAGCGGCGTTTCATCCAGGTACTCCTCGGCCCACGGCAGGTCGGCAAGACGACATCCGTGCGGCAGGTGCTGGCGGACCTGCCCATGCCGCATCACTATGCGACAGCGGACACCGCGACTCTGCAGTCTCCGACGTGGCTCGAGGAGCAGTGGCTCATCGCGCGTGAGAAAGCGGTGGCGGAAGACACGCCCGCAGTCCTCGCGATCGATGAGATCCAGAAGATCGCGCAGTGGTCGTCGTGGGTGAAGCGCCTCTGGGATGAGGACTCATTCGCGGAGCGCGACGTGCGGGTGGTGCTCACCGGCTCCTCGCCACTGCTGATGCAGCAAGGACTCTCGGAGAGCCTCGCGGGGCGCTTCGAGATCATCCCGGTGACCCACTGGAGTTGGCCGGAGTGCCGCGACGCCTTCGGGTGGGATCTCGACACCTTCGTCTTCTACGGGGGATACCCCGGCGCCGCCTCGCTGATCGGTGACGAGGACCGCTGGCGCGCGTACATCCTCGACTCGATCGTGGAGACCACGGTGTCGCGCGACGTCCTGCTCATGACCCGCGTGGAGAAGCCGGCATTACTGAGGAGGGTCTTCCACCTGGCGTGCGAGTACGCCGGACGTGAACTCACCTACGAGAAGATGCTCGGGCAGCTGCAGGACGCTGGCAACACCACCACCGTGGCTCACTACCTCGAGCT
>JAFGUS010000008.1 GCA_016938395.1 Coriobacteriia bacterium
CACGATCTGGCGCGCCGTTTCCCACTCCCCCGCGGTCGAGCCCCCGCCCCACCACTCCCCCGCGGTCGAGCCCCCGCCGAGCATCGGGTGCGCGGATACGGGTTCTCCCGTCAATGCACGTCACCTCCACTCATCCGCATGGATCGCCCGTTCTCAACTGCGCTCCACGTTTGGGTTAGTGGTGCACGCACATGACGCCTCATACCGCCGGGCCTTCTCGAATCACGCTTCGCACCTCGTCCAGTGACGCGCCTGGTTCAATCCCGGTCATCCACCAAGTGGCGCCCGCCTCGGCATAGGGGGTGACATCGCTTCCGGGAGGCAGTTCAACAGTGATGTCATAAGGCTCCGAGGTATCGCCGCGTAGGTCGCGGACGGCCGCCACAGCCTGAGCGAACTGATCCACGCTCTCGAGGCCGACCGGAAAGAAACCGTCGCAGCGGGCCGCCCGCCGCAACGGCTTGACGTTTCCTGGGTAAGCGGCGGCCCACACAGGCACTCCCGGTCGTTGAACCGGCCGAGGAAGGAACTGCACGTCGTCGATAAGGTAGTGCTTTCCGTGATGGTTGACCGGCTCGCCGGACCAAGCGGCCTTGAGGATCTCGAGCGCTTCGTCGAGCATCTCGCCGCGCGCGCGATCATCGAGCTGCTCGCCCATCTTTGAGAACTCAGCCCCAAACCTGTCGCTGCCCAAACCGATCCCGAGGATGAGACGGCCACCGCTGAGCCGGTCCAGCGTGGCGGTCTCCCTTGCGACCTTGGCGGGTCGTCGACGAGCAAGCGGGGTGACCATCGGTCCCAACATCACCCTTTCGGTAGCAGTCGCGATCGCCGTGAGCGTGATCCATGGATCGGCTACCTCGCGGATCGGCTCACGCCAGCGCACATGGTCCCAAACGAAAACCCCGTGCCAACCCCGCTCCTCCGCCTCGGCGGCCAGGCGAGCGACGGCGCCCGGGTCGGCAAGCTCCTCGAACAGCGGAAACCACAGTCCCGAGCGCATGGCGTCAGCCGGAGATCACGCCTGCCTCGGCGGCGAATGCCTCGAGGCGCTCGGCCAGCTCCTTCGGGCGGCTGAGCGCCGGGGCGTGCCCGCCGTCGATCTCGTCGGGGGTGATGCCCAGGCGCTCCCGAGCCACGCGGCGGAGGTAGGCGGGGAGGAACAGGCGGTCCTCGCGGCAGAGCAGCACCCTGGTGGGGACGTCGGGCCACGACCTGAGTGGCGATGCCTCTCCCATCCGGGCCTCGGACTGCTCTCGACCCCGCTTCAATGCCTCGGACGCCAGCTCCGGCGGAACGTCCTGATAGAACAGGGCGATCGGATCGTCGTAGCTCTCCCGCACC
>JAFGUS010000075.1 GCA_016938395.1 Coriobacteriia bacterium
CTCTACGACTTCTTCTGGAGCGAGTTCTGTGACTGGTACATCGAGCTCGCCAAGCCCCGGCTGGGCGCCGGCGGCGCGGCGCGGCAGACGGTGCTCCGGAACCTCGTCTTCGTGCTGGACAGTGCGCTTCGGTTGCTCCACCCCATGATGCCGTTCGTGACCGAGGAGATCTGGGGCCGTCTTCCGCGCCCGGACGGCGCGGAGGCCCCCGCGCTCATGGTCGCCGCATGGCCCGATCCGGCTTCCCTTGCGCGCTTCCGCGACGAGGACGCCGAGCGCTCGATCTCGCTCCTGCAGGAGCTGGTCACGGCCGTGCGTGCCGTGCGTGCACGCTACGGCGTGTCGCCAAAGGCGCGCCTCGACGTGGTCGTCAAGGCGCCCGACGCCGAGGGTATGGTGCTCTCGTCGATGGCGGGCGACATCCGCTCACTCGCCGGCGTGGCCGAACTGAGCGTCGGCGCCGACCTCGCGCGGCCGCCGCATGCGGCCGTCGCCGTTGCCGCGGGAAGCGAGGTCTACGTCTCGCTCGAGGGTCTCGTCGATTTCGCCGCCGAGCGCAAGCGCGTGGCATCCGAGCTCGAGAAGGCCGAGACCGAACTGTCGCGCGTCACGAAGAAGCTCACCAACGAAGGCTTCCTCGCGAAAGCCGCACCCGAGATCGTCGAGAAGGACCGTGCCAAGGCGGCCGACCTCGGCGCAACGGTCGCCAAGCTGAGCGCGCAGCTCGCCGAGCTCGCGGACTGAGCGTGGCCGGCCGTCGGCTCACCTATGCCGAGGCGGTCACGGAACTCGAGCGCGCCCTGACCTTCGGCATCAATCCGTCGCTGGAGGGCATCGAGGCGCTCACGTGCGCGCTCGGCCGTCCTCAGGATTCGTACGCATCCCTCCAGGTGACCGGCACCAACGGCAAGACGTCCGTGACGCTCATGACGGGTGCGCTGCTGGCGGCCCACGGGCTCAGGTGCGGGACGTACACGAGCCCGCACCTCGTCTCATACACCGAGCGGATCACGGTGGACGGGCGTCGGATCGCCGAGGAGGGCTTTGCCGAGGCGGTGGCGACCGCGCTTGACGCGGCTGGCGATGCAGAGGCCTACACCGAGTTCGAGCTGCTCACCGCCGCGGCGCTCGAGCACTTCGCCCGCGAGGGCGTCGCCTGGGCGGTCCTCGAGGTGGGCATGGGCGGGCGCTGGGACGCCACAAGCGTGGTGATGCCGGCCGTCGCGGTCGTCACCGGCGTTGGGCTCGACCACACCGAGCGGCTCGGGCCAACGCGCGAGACGATCGCCGCGGACAAGGCGCACATCATCAAGCCGGGCTCGGTGGCCGTGCTCGGGCCGGGCTGCGTCGGCGTGGAGGACATCTTCTTCGAGCGGGCGCTTGCGGTGGGCGCGCCCACCGTTCGGGTCGGGCGGGGAGAGGACGACGTGACCTGGGAGGTCACAGCGCGCCCGGACGCACCCGGTGGCGCGACCCGTCTCGATGTCATCGGCATCCACGGCCGCTACGACGACATCACGCTCAGCGCACCCTCGTACCAGGCGCCCAACGCGGCAACCGCCGTTGCCGCGGCAGAGGCGGCGCTCGACAGGGCGCTCGATCCCGACGCCGTACGAGCCGCCCTCGCGGCGTGCGTCGTACCCGGTCGCTTCGAACTCCTGAGGGCCGAGCCGCCGCTCGTCATCGATGGCGCGCATAACCCCCAGGCCGCCGAAGTGCTCGCGGGCGCGATCGCCGAAGCCTTCGGGGCATCTTGCCCGAGCCTCGTGCTGGCCATTCTCGCCGACAAGGACGCCGAAGGTATCGTGCGAGCGCTCACGCCGGTGGCGGGGCGGTTCGTGGTGACCGAGAACGGTTCGCCGCGCTGCCTGCCTGCCGACGTACTCACCGCAGTGGTGGAGAGCGTGACCGGCACCATGCCGAACGTAGTGCCGAACCTGGCCGAAGCGGTCGAGGTTGCCGCCGGGGGGGCCCCGGGAGTGGTAGTCACCGGCAGCCTGTACACCGCTGGTGCGGTGCGCGCACTGTTCGGCGCCGCCGGCGTTAGGTGAGATGAGCGAGGCTGGAAGGGCCGCAGCGGTTGACCGGCCCGTCGGGATGCCCGCCTAGGAGACCGGGCGGTTGTCCCCGTCGACCTTCACGACGATGGGCTGCCATGCGCGCGCCGCCTCGTCGGCCATGTCCGCAAAGGTCGCCACGATGACGAGGTCCCCCACCGACACCAGGTGCGCCGCAGCGCCGTTCACGCACATGACG
This sequence comes from Coriobacteriia bacterium, assembly GCA_016938395.1. Next base: position 2,257 of record JAFGUS010000075.1, read on the forward strand.
CCCGAGCCGGGTTCGCCTGTGATGGCATAGGTCTCGAACCGGCTGCCATTGGTCACGTCCCACACCATCACGGCCTCGTGCTCGAAGATGTCGGCCGCCATCATGAGCTCGGCATCGATGGTGATGCTGCCCTCGTAGTCCACGTTAGCGTCTGTGAGCGTCGCCCGGTGGATCTTGCTCTTGAGCATGCGCCGGATCATCGTGGCGTGTCCGTTCGGTTCGGGGCCTTTCGTCCGCACATGATACACGCTGTCAGCCCGATGCGTCAGCGTAGCCCGTCGCGATCACCCTTGGCTCCCGCTGTCGCGGCCAGAGAAGCAGGCTTGATGCTCACTTCCATCTGCTAGAATCCCGTTAGTCCGCACGCGTGGATACACGGCGGACGTCCGGCACGACGATGTCCCGTCCGGAAGGGGATGGCATGGAAGAACTCATCGGTGAGGTGCTTGGCCCGATCCTGAGCCATCCGCTCGTGGCCCTCATCAAGAACCTGATGACGCTGTTCCTTGTCGTCCTGTGGGCGGCGCTCGTCTTCTGGACGTGGCGCGATGCCGAACGGCGTGGCGCGATGCCGTGGTTCTGGGCGCTCGTGGTCGTGCTGTTCAACGTCGCCGGCTGGGCCATCTACATGGTGGTCAGACCGCCCGAGTTCGCCGATGACGCACACGAGCGCGAACTCGAGATCCGCGCCAAGGAGATCGAACTCATGCGGGGCGGCGCGACGTGCCCGTCGTGCCAGAGGCCGATAGACCCCGACTACCTCATCTGCCCCACGTGCATGAAGAAGCTCCGCAAGGAGTGCATCAACTGCGAGCGGCCACTCAAGCTCGAGTGGACCGTCTGCCCGTACTGCAAGACCAAGCAGTGACCGCGCGCCCGCGCTGAGCGGGCGACGCCGGTCGCGAGAGGATGCGGCTACCGATGCCCCAGATCTCCGTCGTGCTGCCGGACGGCAGCTCCTTGAGCGTCCCCGAGGGGTCCACGATCCACGACGTGGCCGCATCCATCGGCACGCGTCTGGCGGCCGCCGCGCTTGCCGGGCGCATCGACGGCAGGCTCGTGGACACGTGGGCGCTCGCCCCCGATGGTGCGCAGGTCGAGATCGTCACCGAACGCGATCCCGAGGCCCTGCATCTGCTCCGTCACTCGGCAGCGCACGTGATGGCCGAGGCGATCAAGCAGCTCTTCCCGCTCGCGCGCTTCGGCATCGGCCCTGCCATCGAGGATGGCTTCTACTACGACATCGAGATCGACCGCACCTTCACGCCTGAGGACCTCGGCGCGATCGAGGAGCGGATGACCGCCATCATCGCCGAGGAGCAGCCGTTCGCGCGTGCCGAGCTCAGCCGGCTCGACGCGCTGCGCGTGTTCGACGGACAGCCGTACAAGCTCGAACTCATCAGGGAGCTGCCGGACAGCGAGGTCATCTCGGCGTACACCTCGGGCATCTTCACGGACCTCTGTCGCGGGCCGCACGTGCCGCACACCGGCTGGATCAAGGCGTTCAAGCTCATGAAGGTCGCCGGGGCGTACTGGCGCGGCGACTCAGAGCGGCCGATGCTGCAGCGCATCTACGGCACCGCGTGGTTCTCGCAGAAGGACCTGGACGCGTACCTCACGCGCCTCGAGGAGGCCGAGAAGCGCGACCACCGCAAGCTCGGCAAGGAGCTCGACCTGTTCCACTTCGACGAGCTTGCCGGCTCCGGCCTCGTGCTCTACCACCCCAAGGGCGCGCGGGTGCTCCACGAGCTCATCGAGTGGCTCGCGGCCGACCTCTACGAGCGCGGCTACGAGGAGATCCGCACGCCGCACATCTACCGCGCCGATGTGTGGAAGACCAGCGGCCACTGGGACTACTACCGCGAGAACATGTACCCCTTCCAGGTTGACGAAGGGGAGGGCAAGGAGCCGACCGACTACGCGGTCAAGCCGATGAACTGCCCGGGCGCGCTTCTCGTGTACCGCGCCGATGTGCGCTCCTACCGCGACCTGCCGATGCGCCTCTTCGAGTTCGGCACCGTATACCGCCACGAGAAGAGCGGCGTGGTGCACGGCCTGATGCGCGCGCGCGGCTTCACGCAGGACGACGCGCACATCTTCTGCACGGGCGAGCAGATCGTCCCCGAAGTCAAGGCGATGCTCGACATCGTGAAGTTCATCATGGACACCTTCGGGTTCGAGTACACCGCCGAGGTGTCAACGCGGCCGGAGAAGTCGGTGGGTCGCGAGGAGGACTGGGAGCTCGCCACGCGCGCACTCATGACCGCCCTCGAGGAGTGGGGCCTGCCGTACCAGGTGAACGAGGGCGACGGCGCGTTCTACGGTCCCAAGATCGACATCAAGGTCAAAGACGCCATCGGCCGCATCTGGCAACTCTCCACGATCCAGGTGGACTTCAACAACCCCGAGCGCTTCGACATCACCTACCGCACCACGGACAACACCGAGGAGCGGCCATTCATGCTCCACCGGGCGATCTTCGGCTCGATGGAGCGGTTCTTCGGCATCCTGCTCGAGCACACCGCGGGTGCGCTGCCGAGCTGGCTTGCACCGATACAGGCCGTGATCATCCCGATCGCCGATCGGCATCTCGAGCACTGCGATGGTGTGCGCAGGCGTCTCGCGAAGGCGGGCGTGCGCGCCGAGGTCTACGCCGAGAACGAGCCGATGCGCGTGAAGATCGCCAAGGCGCAGCAGCAGAAGGTGCCCTACATGCTCGTCGTGGGCGACAAGGAGATTGAGGCGGACACCGTCGGCGTGCGTGAGCGGACCGCCGGTGACATCGGCGCGATGGGCGTGGACGAGTTCGCGGCCACGGTGGCTGCCGAGCGGCCGTAGGGCGCTGGACACGGCTCGGACCTCCCGTTATACTCGGCGGGCTTACAACCATATAGAGATGAAGCGGGACCCCGCCCCTCGGGGTCGAGAAACGGTCCCCACCTGCCGGCGCACGGGTAGTGCAGCTGTCTGGTACCGAAGGAGCGAGCGGACGCACCAGGCGTCCCGCCCGTTCAGACGTCCTGACGGCAGCGCCGCGGGGCGTCTTGTGATTTCGGGGCATGGAGCCCCCGTTCACCGGAGGTGAAGCGTATCAGCACGACAGAGCCCAGGCTCAACGATCGCATCAGGGCCCAGCGGTGCCGGCTCATAGCCGACGATGGCGAGCAGCTCGGCATCTTCATGCTGCCGGATGCCATGCGGATGGCGGATGAGGAGGGGCTCGACCTCGTCGAGATCGCGCCGAACGCCGAGCCGCCGGTCTGCAAGATCATGGACTACGGCAAGTACAAGTACGAGATGGAGCAGAAGGCCAAGAAGGCCCGCAAGCACCAGACACGGATCGAGATCAAAGAGATCAAGTTCCGTCCCAAGATCGACAAGCACGACTACGAGACCAAGAAGAAGCACGTGGTCCGCTTCCTCGAGAGCGGCGCCAAGGTCAAGGTGACCATCATGTTCCGCGGCAGGGAGATGGTGCATGCCGAGCGCGGGCTGGCCATCCTCGAGCGCCTCGAGGGTGAGATCACCGAACTCGGATTCGTGGAGAGCAAGCCGAAGCTCGAGGGGCGCAATATGTTCATGCTCATCGCTCCGCACAAGAAGGAGCCGGTCAAGGCGAAGCCGGCCACGGCCGAGGATGCAGACGAAGCGGCGGACACTGCGTCGGCCGCTGAAGAGTAGGAGATGAAGCCATGCCGAAGATGAGGACGCACAAAGGTACTGCCAAGCGCTTCAAGCTCACGGGTACCGGCAAGATCAAGCGCGCGAAGGCGTTCAAGAGCCACATCCTCGAGAAGAAGAGCCCCAAGCGCAAGCGCGGCTTTCGCCAGGACGGGCTCGTGCACGAGTCGGACGTGAAGGTTATCAAGAAGCAGCTGGGCATCGGCTAGTCCGAAGCTCGCCCGTTTTCCAAGGAGTGATCGAAGATGCCCAGGGTGAAGCGTGCAGTCACCGCCAAGAAGAAGCGCCGCACCGTTCTGACGCAGGCGAAGGGGTACTACGGCGATCGCAGCCGCCGGTACAAGATCGCCAAGGAGCAGGTGCAGCACTCGCTCCAGTATGCGTACCGTGACCGTCGCAACAAGAAGCGCGAGATCCGTCGTCTCTGGATCACGCGCATCAACGCCGCGGCGCGTATCAACGGTCTGTCGTATTCGGTGTTCATGAACGGCCTCAAGAAGGCCGGCGTCACGCTCGACCGCAAGGTGCTCGCCGACATGGCAGTGAGCGATCCGGCAGCGTTCGCCAAGCTCGCCGACATGGCCCGCGAGGCGCAGGCGGCATAGCGTCCCGCTGGCCCGCACAGGCCCACGACACGAACGCTCAGCACGATCCCGAAGACCCCGCAGCCGCGGGGTCTTCTGCGTTCAGACACTTCGCACATCGGGTTTCGATCCGGGTAAGCGTCAGGGTGCATGATGCGCCTGCGGGGCCCCGCATGTCCGGATCATCGTGCCGTTCTCCCCTCGGCGGCGCACACGTCAAGGAGGAGAAGAGATGAAACGCATGCTTGCGGTGGCGGCAGTGGTGGCTGCCATCTTGTCTGCCGGGGGAGCGCGCGCGTACTTCACCGCGCAGACCGAGGTCAAGGACAACGTGATCACCGCGGGGACGGTTGCCGCATCCGTGGAGCCCACCGTGGCCGCGCTGAGCATCGCCCCGCTCGCCCCGGGCGAGACCGTCATCCGTACGGTGGACGTGACGAACACGGGTGCGCTCGCGTTCGACGCGGTCACCACCGTTGCGAAGAAGGCTGGCTACACCGATCTGTGGAATGCGCTCGTGTGCCGGGTCACCTGCGAGGGGATCGAGCTCTACGATGGGCCGCTCGCCACGATGCTGACCAGGCCGGTGCGGGTGGCGCCCGGTGCCACGGCACAGGTGGACTACGCGATCGGCCTTCCGCCGGAGGCCGGCAACGACCTCCAGGGCGACTACGTCCGCGCGTCGCTGTACGTCGATGCCGAGCAAGTCCGATAGCGAGCCGTTCCGCCGGACGCAGCGCGTGCTCGGAATCGCACTCGCGCTTGTGATCGTCGCGTGCGGCTGGGCGTACGGTGTGCTGTACGTCGAGGGCGGCTCCATGGAGCCCGCCTTGAGCGCAGGCGACATGATCGTGTACCGCCGCGCCGGTGCCGCCCCCGGGGTAGGTGACCTCGTGGTGTTCGAGCACGGTGGGGTGCCGGTGGTGCATCGCGTCGCAGGCGTTCTGCGCGACGGGACATTGCGCACGCGGGGCGACGCCAACGCGTCTCTCGATGGCGGAGCGGTCGAGCCATCGGCTGTGATGGGCGAAGTCATTCTGACGCTGCCCACCGGTCGTCTGGTGAGCCGCCTGGTCGCCTCGGCACGGTGATGCTAGACTGTCGTCTCAATCGCACAGATGGCGATGACGGAGAGGCGTGGCGCACCAAGCGCTCGCTCGTCAGGGAGGGGTCCCGCTGACTGGAAGGGCCCCGGGCGGCGGCGTCACGGTTCACTCCAACAGCTGCGACCTGAACCGGCCGAAGGGCCGCAGTAGGGAAGCCGGAGCCCCCGTTACCGGGCACAACGGACCGAGATGGTCCGGTCCGCGCGGACTTTCGGGTCCCCGTGGAGACGAGAGGGTCGGCTCGGCCGGCCAAACAAGGTGGTACCGCGGGAGCCGTTCCCGTCCTTGTGACGACAAGGGCGTGGGCGGCTCCCTTCTCTGTATCGCGAAGGAGATGTGAGGCACATGACGATCGCCGGTGACCTTCGGGCGCTCGAGGCTGAGGCGCTGGCCGCGGTGGATGCGGCCGGCACCCTCGACGCGCTTGAGACGGTGCGTGTCGGCTATCTGGGGAAGAAGGGCTCGCTCACCGCGGTCCTGCGCGGTCTGGGTGCGCTCGGCGCCGAGGAGCGGCCTGAAGCCGGCCGCGTCTCCAACGAGGTGCGTGCCGCGCTCGAAGCAGCGCTTGAGGACAAGCGGGGCGCGCTCGAGGCGGTGGCCCGCGAGAGCCGCATCGTGGCCGAGGCGGTGGACGTGACGCTCCCCGGTCGCCGCCGTCCGCTCGGCAGGCAGCACGTGCTCCACCAGATCGTGGACGAGATCGTGGAGATCTTCGCCGGTCTCGGCTATCAGATCGCAGAAGGCCCCGAGGTTGAGCTCGACTACTACAACTTCACGGCGCTCAATCATCCGCCGGATCACCCCGCGCGGGCGCTGCAGGACACCTTCTACGTGCGCGACCTCTCGGGTGACCGCGCGGTCGTGGAGGGCGAGAGCGACGTGCTGCTGCGCACGCACACCTCGCCGGTACAGGTGCACGTGATGGAGACGCAGAAGCCGCCGATCTACGTGCTTGCGCCCGGCAAGGTCTACCGCCGCGACGTGGCCGACCCGAGCCACCTGCCGCAGTTCACGCAGATCGAGGGTCTTGTGGTGGACGAGGGCATCACCTTCGGCGACCTGAAGGGTACGCTCGAGCACTTCGTGCACGAGATGTTCGGTCCCGAGCGCAAGGTGCGGCTGCGGCCGCACTTCTTCCCGTTCACGGAGCCCTCGGCCGAGGTCGACGTCTCGTGCGCCATCTGCGGCGGCAGCGGGTGCCGTTCCTGTGGCGGCGAGGGGTGGCTTGAGATTCTCGGCTGCGGCATGGTCGACCCCAACGTCTTCGGCTACGTGGGCATCGATCCGGAGCGCTACACCGGGTTCGCTTTCGGCATGGGTGCCGAGCGCATCGCCGGCCTGAAGTACGGTGTGCCCGACCTGCGTCTGTTCATCGAGGGAGACACGCGCTTCCTGCACCAGTTCTGAGTACCGAGGGCGTATGCGCCCACGACCGCACGACCCGCCCCGGACGACCGCCCGATCGGAAGGACCAGCGATGCGCGTATCGCTCAAGTGGCTCAAGGACCTCGTCGATGTCACGCTGCCCGTCGAGCAGCTCAGCGACCGTCTCGACATGACCGGTACCAAGGTGGAGGCCGTCCACACCACCGGCGCATCGCTTCCCGGCGTGGTGATCGGCCAGGTGCTCACCAAGGAGCAGCATCCCGATGCCGACAAGCTCTCATACTGCTCGGTGGACATCGGCGTCGGCGAGCCGCTCAAGATCGTATGCGGTGCCACCAACTTCAGCGTCGGTGACAAGGTTCCCGTCGCGTGCGTGGGCGCCACGCTGCCGAACGGCATGACCATCAAGCGCGCGAAGCTCCGGGGGCTCGAGTCGCAGGGCATGATGTGCTCGCCGACCGAGATCGGCGTCGGCGGCGACGCGAGCGGCCTGCTGATCCTGCCGGCTGACGCACCGGTCGGTCAGCCGTTCGACGCCTACCACGGCATGGCCGATACCATCCTCGAGCTCGAGGTCACGCCCAACCGGCCCGACTGCCTGTCGATGGTGGGCGTAGCCCGTGAGGTGGCCGCGGTGACCGGCGTCCCGTACACGGTCCCCGAAGGCGCACCGGAAGAGGCGGGCGAGCCTGCCGCCACCGCGGTGCGCGTCGCCATCAAGGACGCCGAGCTCTGCCCGCGCTATACCGCGCGCGTCATCCGCAACGTGAAGATCGGCCCCTCGCCCGACTGGCTCGCCGAGCGGGTCATCGCCGCGGGCGCGCGTCCCGTGAACAACATCGTGGACATCACCAACTACGTGATGTACGAGCTCGGCCAGCCGCTGCACGCCTTCGATCTGGGGCGGCTCGACACGCGCGAGGGAGCGGTCGAGATCACCGTGCGTCCGGCGGGTGAGAGCGAGACCATCCGCACCCTTGACGGCCAGGACCGCGCGCTGGCAACTGACGCGCTGCTCATCTGCGACCCGTCCGGGCCGGTCGCGCTCGCGGGCGTCATGGGTGGCGAGTCCACCGAGGTCTCGGCGGCCACCACCGACGTGCTGCTCGAGTCGGCCTGCTTCGACACGCGCTCGATCAGCCGCACGAGCCGTCGTCTCGGCCTGATCTCCGAGTCGTCCCTGCGCTTCGAGCGCGGCGTGGACCCCAACGGCTGTGCGCGTGCCGCCGACCGCGCTGCCGCGCTCATGGCCGAGGTCGCGGGCGGCACTGTGGCGCCGGGAATCGTGGACGAATACCCCGGCAGCCGAGAGCCGCTCAAGCTGCAGCTGCGGGCCGAGCGCGTGAACGACGTACTTGGCACGAACCTCGGCACCGATGAAATCGCCGGGATGCTTCGTGGCCTCGGCATCGAGGCAGTGGCCGATGGTGACACGCTCGCCGCTACCGTGCCGACCTTCCGTCCCGACCTGGAGCGCGAGATCGACCTGGTCGAAGAGGTTGCGCGGCTCTTCGGCCTGGAGAACATCGCCTCCACGCGGCCGGGCGGCCGCGAGCGTATCGGCGGCAGGACGCCGGCGCAGCGCTTCCGGGCCCGCATGGGTGCAGCGCTTCGCGCGGCCGGGCTCGACGAGCACGTGGGTTACTCGTTCGGCGACGCGGTCGACCTGGAGCGGCTGGGCTGGGAGCTCGCGCCCGACGAGACGCTTGTGGAGCTCATCAACCCGATGTCCGAGGAGCAGGCGGTTATGCGCTGGACGCTCGTGCCGAGCCTGCTTCGCGCCGTCTCCCACAACCGCCGTCGCGGTGTGGCCGACGTGCACCTCTATGAGATGGGGACGGTGTTCGTCACGTCGGAAGGCCGTAAGCAGCCCAAGGAGCGGCTCATGGTGGCGGGCGCGCTGACGGGGTCGTGGTCCGGCCCGCACTGGAGCGAGCTCTCGCGTACGCTCGACTTCTTCGATGGCAAGGGCGCGCTCGAGTCGCTGCTCGAGTCGCTGGGCGTCCCGCGCTGGGCGGTCCGCGCAGGCGAGCGTCCTTGGCTCCAGCCGGGACGCAGTGCTGACGTGGTGGTTGCCGGTGACGTGGTGGGTTGGATCGGTGAGGCGGCCCACGATGTGCTCGATGCGTACGAGCTGTCAGGTCCCGTTGTGCTCTTCGAGCTCTCGGTGTCCCATCTCGTGAAGGCGGCGTCGCGCGGCTCGGTCACCTACGAGGAGATTCCGCGGTATCCCGCGGTGGCACTCGACCTCGCGCTCGTGGTGGGCGAGGACGTCGCCGCGGGCGACGTGGCCGCGGCCATTCGCAAGGCGGGAGGTGCGCTGTTGGAGTCCGTGAGTCTGTTCGACGTGTACCGTGACGCCGCAGGCGCGGCCGAGGCCGACCGGCGGCTGCCCGCGGGCACGAAGAGCCTCGCGTTCGCGCTCACGTACCGCGCGCCGGATCGCACGCTTGCCGACGCGGACGTGCGCCCCGTGCACGAGCGGGTGATCGAGAAGGTATGCAGGGCGGTGAGTGCTGAGGTGCGGTCGTAGGCACCCGATACGCAGCCAGAACGGTTCTAATCGGCGTATTTATCGCCTAATATTGAATCACATTTGACCTGTATGCAATCAAGGTGTATAGTCGCGTCTCCATCAGTATCGGAGGACGCGATTATGACACGGGCGGCCATCGTGGGGGCAGCGGGATACGCGGGAGCTGAGCTCACGCGGCTGCTGCTCGGGCATCCGGACTTCGACCTCGCGCTCGTCACCTCGGCGGCCGACGAGGGCAAGCGCGTCTCCGATCTCTACCCCGCGCTCGCCGGATGCACTCTGGTGTATGCTCCCCACGATGCGGCCGCGGTTGCGGCGCACGCCGAGGTCGCCTTCCTGGCCGTACCGCATACCGCTGCGATGGCGATGGCGCCCGCGCTGCTCGACGCGGGCCTCACCGTGATCGACGCCTCGGCGGACTTCCGGCTGCGGAGCCCCGACCTCTTCGCCGCGTGGTACGCCACGCCGCACACGGCGCCCGAGCTAATCGCCGAGGCCGTCTACGGGCTTCCGGAGCTCTGGCGTGCGCATATACCGGGCGCGCGCCTCGTAGCCTGCCCGGGCTGCTATCCCACCGCCGCGCTCCTGGCATCGGCACCCGCGATTCGTGCCGACATCGTCATCTCAAGCCGGGTCATCGTCGATGCCATCTCCGGCGTCTCGGGGGCGGGGCGCACGCCCGGTCCGGTGAGTCACTTCGTCGCCGCCAACGAGTCGGTGGCGGCCTACAAGGTCGGCTCGCACCGGCACACGCCGGAGATCGCGCAGGGGCTCGAGGACCTCGGTCTGCCGCACCCGTCGGTGGTGTTCACA
>JAFGUS010000076.1 GCA_016938395.1 Coriobacteriia bacterium
CGCTCCTCGACGGCGTCGATAGCGATGTCGTTGAGAAACTCGCTGATCTTCTCGGCGATCGTCGCCACTGATGCCTCCTTCGTACGGGCGAGCCCGGCCGCACCGGCCGCTACTCGTCCGATTCGTCGTCCTCGTCGTCATCGGCGGTCACGTCGAAACGGGAAACACCGTGCAGGTCGTTGGCCAGGATGTCGATGAGCCGCTCGATGTCCCCGCCGGAGAAGACGTCCTTACCCGCCTCGCGGTCCTCTTTGAGGCGGCGGACGAGTTCCGCGCGCAGGATGTCAATCTTGCCGTGCAACACGCGCCGCCGGTAGCTGACCTTCTGCTCCTCGGCATACAGATCGTCGAGAAGCGTCCGGAGTTCATCGAGCGAGCGCTCGTGCAGGTTCACCAGGCCGCCGTCGGCAGCTTCCTTGTCGCTCACTGGGCCCCTCCACTCGAGTCGAGACCACGCGTTGTACCAGCGCTCATTGTATCAGACGCAGGTGACACCGGTGACTGTACCTCGACTCGACGTCGACCTGTGATCTGCGGTGTGCCACTCGGGGCGTCGCACGCGTGTGCCAGCGCATCCGCGCAGGTCACAGCGTTGCGGGTGGCGCGTCACCCAGGTTCACGGTGTGCTCGGCCACGAACGCCCGGGCCGCAGCCTCCTCGGCGTCGGTGAGGCGTCCGGGCACGAACCCGGCACCAAACGCCCGCTCGAAGCCGCTTCGCACCGCCTTGACGAGCGTGGCCTCGGCTGGCCGCGTACCCGTCACCCGCTCGATGGTGACGGTGCCCTCGTCGAGTGCGGAAGCCGCCGCTTCGTCGAGCCTGAACACCCGTGCCTCGCGCTCCACCTCGCGCGAGACCACGAACGAGCCGTGCTGGAGGCATGACGACCCCTTCCACACCTGCGCGCTGCCGGAGAGCTTGGCGGCCCCGAGCGAGAGATCGGCGTGCGTGGCATGCAGGTAGCACGCGCCCGCCCCCCTGCTCCCCCGCTCACGCGAGGTGAGCACCGCATCGATGCCGAGTGACCGGTACGCCTCCACGAGCGCGCCGCAGAGCACGCGGTAGCTCGCGCTCACCCCGCGGGGCAGCCCGTCGCGCACGCCCGCCACCACCGAGTACGTGAGCTCGTCATCGTGGAGCACGCCACGCCCGCCGGTGGGCCTGCGGCACATACCGATGCCGCTGGCCTTGCAGTACGCCGCATCCACGTCCTCGACGGCCTGGAACCTGCCGAGTGAGACCGTCGGGCGGTCCCAGCGGTAGAGCCGTAACGTTGGCGGCGCGTCGCCGGCCTCGTGCGAGATGAGCACGGCCCGGTCGACCGCCATGTTCCAGGCGCCATCGGCTGGGCCGTCGATGATGAGCCGCCAGGTGCTCACGCGCTACGCGCCTGCCTCCCCGGGCGGACGCCATGCCAGGTCGGGGTGCTTCACGGCGGCCGCCTCGTCCAGACGCCGCACGGGCGTCGTGTACGGCGCGCCGTGGAGGAGTTCCGGGGCGGCCTCCGCTTCGGCGGCGATCGCGCGCATCACCTCGGCGAAGCGGTCGAGCGTTGCCTTGCCCTCGGTCTCGGTGGGCTCGATCATGAGCGCCTCGTCCACGATGAGCGGGAAGTACACCGTCGGCGGGTGGTAGCCGTAGTCGAGCA
>JAFGUS010000077.1 GCA_016938395.1 Coriobacteriia bacterium
CGCGTGGCCTGGCGATCATCGAGGTCGGCCACGACGCATCGGAATGGCCGCTCGTGCGTGTGCTGGCCGAGGAAGTCAGGCGATACGCCGGCCCTGATCTGCCCGTGATCGCAGAGACGCCACGCCTCGCGTGGCAGACGCTGGAGGATGCGCATGACCGAGGGTGAGATGCTCATCGCGTTGATGGAGCAGGACCGAACACTCGACCGGGCCATCAAGACGCTCGATGAGCTGCCCGAGAAGCAGGCGATCCTGAAGTTGCGCCACCGGCTCAAGGAGATCGAGGGTGTGGCCGACAAGGCCCGAGCCTACCTGAAGAGTGCGAACGCGATGGTCGCCCGCGCGGCCGACGAGGTCGCCACGGTCCAGGCCAAGATCGATGCCGAGCAGGCCAAGGTGCTCTCGGGCAGGGTCACCGATCCCAAGGAGCTCCAGAACCTGACGCGTGAGATCGACTCGCTCGCCCGGCGGAAGGACCAGCTCGAACGCGAGGAGCTGAACCTGATGGAGAAGGCCGAGGCAGGTGAGGCACAGGTGGCGCGGATCGAAGCCACGCTTGCGGAGGGCCGCGCCCGGGAGGCCTCGCTCATCGAGGAGTTCAAGGCGCACGGTGGAGAGATGCAGACCGAGATCGCCCGGTTGAAGGCAGGCCGCGAGGCGATGGCCGCCAGGTTCGACCCGCGGTTGCTCGCCCGGTACGAGAGACTCAGGGAGACCAAGCGCGGCGTGGCGGTCGGCATCTTGCAGGGCGCGCTCTGCAGCGCTTGCAGGACCGAGATCCCGGCAGGCCAGTGCCAGGTGCTCCTGGCCGGTCCCGAGGTCGGAGAATGCCCCAACTGCAAGCGGATGATCATCGTCCGCCCGGAGGGCTTGTGAGCGGGGTCTGGACGGTCAACAGCGACGGCGGCTCGCGGGGCAATCCCGGGCCCGGTGCGGCCGGGATCGTCGTGCGCGACGCGTCCGGCCAGATCGTCGCGCGTGGTGGGAGTTACCTCGGCGAGGTCACCAACAACGTCGCCGAGTACGAGGGCGTCCTGTGGGGGATGCGCGCCGCACGGGCCCTCGGTGCGGAGTCGGTGCGGATGCGTGCCGATAGCGAACTCGTCGTTAAGCAGATGCGTGGCGAGTATCGTGTCAAGAACGAAGGGCTCAAGCCGCTGTTCCTGCAGGCGCAGGCGCTCGTACGCGCGTTCGCGCACGTGGAGTTCGAGCACGTGCGCCGCGAGGCGAACGTCGAGGCGGACGCCCTGGCGAACGAGGCCATGGATGCGCGGAGCGACGTGGGCGACGCGCCTGAGGCGCCTGGTGCGTGCACGGGCACGCTCTTCGGCCGGGAGGTCTAGCGATGTACGACCTGATGATCCGCGGACACTTCGACGCTGCGCATGCGCTCCACGGCTACCCGGGCGAGTGCTGCAAGCTCCACGGCCACACCTGGGACATCGAAGTCGTCGTACGCGGATCCGAGCTCGACGAGGTGGGCATCGTCTACGACTTCAAGACGCTCAAGGCCGACCTGGCCGGGGTGCTCGAACCTCTCGATCACGCGTATCTCAACGATGTGCCGCCGTTCAACGAGCTGAACCCGACGGCGGAGAACCTCTCGCGGTTCATCTTCGAGTCGCTTGCCGAGACGGTGGGAGAGGCCGTGACGGTCGTGGAGGTCGCCGTGTGGGAGTCGCCGATCGCCAAGATCACCTATCGGCCCGAGGTGTAGTCTCCGGACGCGAGGATGGTCCTGGAAACAGAGGTGTCCCGAGAAACCCGGCCAGCCTCATCCGTAGTCCTCAGCTTCCCGTTTCTTACCATCGTAGAACCCGCCCGGCACGGTCCCGCTTGCGCTTGACCCACCTTCGAGGCTCCCGTCAGGCAGCTACTGGTACGCTGACTTTCCGGTTCCGCTCGGCCCGACCTCTCGGGACACGACTCACTGTACGAGTCACCTGACACGGGGTCAAGGCTTTCTCCGACAAAGTTCATGGGAGCTGATGAGCGGTATGAGTTGCCCGCTGGGCGGACCTATATGCATGATGAACGGTCCTCGGATGGACCTGACCGAAGATGGGCGGCCCACATGGTCAACGTCGGCCGGCGGGACGTCATCGGTCACTCTTAGCCTTTATTAACCACGTCTCGACGTGTATACTCACGCGAACGATGACGCCCGTTGAACGGTGATGAGGTGACTGTATGCCCAGCGCGACACTCGAGGAGTACCTGGAGGCCATCTACAAGCTCGCGGAGCGCGCTGCCGTGCGTCCGGGTCAGATCGCCGATGCCATGGGTGTCTCCGCACCGACCGTAACCGCGACGCTCGGACGGCTCCAAGCGCGCGGACTCATCAACCGTTCCGGGGATGGTGCCGTCGAACTCACGCTGAGCGGTCGTCAGGGTGCACTGGACATCATCCGCCGTCATCGCCTCGCGGAACGGTTCCTCGTCGACGTTCTGGGTCTGTCGTGGGACGAGGTGCATGACGAGGCTTGCGAGCTCGAGCATGCGCTCTCCCCGAAGGTCCAGGAGGCGCTCGAACGGTTCATGGACAACCCGGACGTGTGTCCTCACGGCCATCCCATCCCGAGCGCGGACGGTGCGATCGCGGTGCAGGAGGGTGGTCCCCTGTGCCAGATCGGTGCGGGCGAAGAGGTGCGGATCGTACGCATCGAGGATGAGGACGGTGAGCTGCTGTCGTATCTCTCGTCACTCGGCATGTTCCCGGGCACGTCGGTCCGGGTCTGCGATGTCGCGCCCTTCAAGGGACCGCTGATGGTGGAGGTCGGCGACGCGCGCTACGCGCTCGGACGCGAGGTGGCCGAGAAGATCGTGGTAGAGGGCGAGGGTGGACACCGGAGACGCGGTAAGCGCGGCGGGCGCCGGTGAGTGCGCCATGCCACGACGGTCGCGAGGCGTTCATGGGGCGGCCGGACGCCGAACTGGTGATTGCGCTCGCGGGTAACCCGAACGTCGGCAAGTCGAGCCTGTTCAACGCGCTGACCGGCCTCGGGGTCGAGACGGCGCACTATCCCGGCACCACGCGCGAGGTCTTCACCGGTATCGCGCGTGCCGGTGAGCGTTCGGTCGGTGTCATAGACCTCCCGGGCAGCTACGGGTTCACCGGTGTCGCCGAGGAGGATGTTGTTGCGCTGAGGGCGCTGGAGGACCTCGAGCCCGACGTGGTCGTCGTGGTCGTTGACCCCACCACACTCGGCCGCACACTCTATCTCGCGCTCGAAGCCATCGACCTCGGCTATCGTGTCGTGCTCGCGGTGAACCTGGTCGACGAGGCGCGCCGCTCGGGTCTGGAAGTCGACAGCGGAGCGCTTGCCACGGCACTCGGCATCCCGGTGATCCCGACGGTCGCGACGCAGGGTATAGGCGTGAGCGATGTGGTCGATGCGTGCTTCCGCGTGGCGGAGGGGCCCGTCCCCGAGCCCCCGGGCTACGGTCCTGACTTCGAGGCGTTGCTCGAGCCGCTCGTCTCTGCCTGCAGCGAGGCTGTGTGCCTCCCGTGCGGGCGGAGTGCGCGCGGAGCAGCACTCGAGATGCTGAGCGTTCCCGGCGGCCCAGAGCAGGAGCGTCCGGCAGGGATCGATGCCGCGCTCAGGCAGGTCCGGAGCTCCATGCGGTCGCACTTCGGGGAGAGTGGGGCGACGCACCTGGCGCGCGAACGTCACGGTCTGGCAGGGCTCCTGGGTGAGGAGGCGGTGCGGCGAAAGGAGCGGCACTGGCTACCTCGTGACGCGTGGTCTCTCACGACGTGGCCGTGGACGGGCGTGCCGCTCGTGGTGCTCGTGGCGGCCGGTATCTTCGGGTTCCTCTTCTTCTTCGGCGATCTACTTGCTCGTGGATTCTCCAGCCTTTGGGGGGCGTTCGCCTCACCGGCGATCACCTCGACCATCACGTCGCTCGTGGGCGAGGGTGTGCTCTCGCGCGTGCTGCTCTGGGGTTTTGACGCGGGTATCGAGGCGTCGCTCTCGATCGGCCTGCCGTACATCCTCACGTTCTACTTCCTGATCGGCTTCCTCGAGGACACTGGCTATCTCAACTCGCTCGCATTCCTCACGGATCGCCTGATGCACCGCTTCGGCCTGCACGGGCGGGCCATCGTGCCGATGGTCGCCTCGGCCGGCTGCAACGTGCCGGCGCTCATGGCGGCGGGTCAGCTGCCGAGCAAGCGCGAGCGCGTGATCGCCTCCACGCTCGTGCTCTTCGTGCCGTGCAGCGCGCGGACCGCCGTGATCCTCGGTGCGGTCGGTCACTACCTTGGCTGGCAGCCGACGCTGCTCGTGCTCGGCATCCTGGTGGCCGTGTGGCTCGGCGTGGGCCTGAGCCTTCAGAAGATGGTCCCCGGGACGTCGCGCGGGCTCGTCATGGAGATGTTCCCGTTCCGCCGTCCGTCGGTCAAGCGAGTCGCGGCCAAGGCGTGGGGGCAGTTCAAGGAGTTCCTGTTCATAGCCACGCCGATCGTGATCGTCGGCAGCCTGGTGCTGGGCGGTCTGTATGAGACCGGCTGGCTGGTGAAGCTTAGCGATCCACTCGCGCCGGTCGTCGAGGGATGGCTCGGGCTGCCAGCTATCGCTGGCCTTACGCTGCTTCTCGGATTCCTGCGCAAGGAGCTCTCGCTGCAGCTGCTCGTGGCGCTTGCGGTGGCCACGGCGGGGTTTGCCGGCGCCGAGCTGACCGAGCTCATGAGCGCGACGGACATCGTGGTGTTCGCGGTGGTGAACGCGATCATGCTGCCGTGCATATCCACCATGACCGTGTACTGGAGGCGCAACGGCCTGCCGACCACGGCGATCGCGCTGGGGGCGACGGTCGTCATCGCACTCGTGGTGGGCGGCGTTCTCGCCCGCGTGCTGCCGCTTATCGGGATGGGCGCGTAGCGCGCATCGCCCGAGCTGGCTGGATCACGCGTCCCCGGCCGTCTCCGTGGCGGCCTTCGAGCCGAAGCGGTACGTCCACGCGCGCGTCATCTCGGCGCCGAGCAGGACGATCTGTGCGCTGTAGTTGAGCCACACGAGGAAGACCACCACCGAGCCTGCGGCCCCGAAAGCGGTGCCGATCGACGAACTCGAGAGGTACAGGCCGAGGAGCCAGCGTCCGAACGTGAAGAGTCCGGCGGTCATCGCGGCACCGACGGCGACGTCGCTCCAGCCCAGACGCAGGCGGGGAAGCACCAGATAGACGGCGGCGAAGAGCGCCCAGAGCACGATGAGTGAGATGAGGATGTCGAGCGCCTGGACGGTCCGGGCGGAGAGGTCGACGCCGATCCACTCCGAGGTGATCGCTACCGCAAGCGCGTTGAGCGCGAGGGTGGCGATGAGCAGCACGCCCACGACGATCACCATCAGGAACGCGCGGAGGTTGTGGACGGCGAAGGCGCGGAGCGTGAAGCGTACGCCGTCCCAGAACGAGGTGCCCTCGGCGCGCTCGGGCGGTGTGTCCCAGATGCGGTCGAAGGCACTTCGCATGGCACCGAACAGGCGCATGGCGCCGAAGATCGCGAGGACGACCGCGATGCCGCTCAGAAGCGTGCCGGTGCTCGGCAGAGATGCCGAAGCGAGCAGCTCTTCGACGATCGACGTGCCGAGTTCGCCGGCGAGCCGGTCGGCGGCGGTGAGGAGTTCAGCGGTGGCTGCTCGCGTGCTCACGAAGCGTCCTGCGATGGTGACCACGACGAGTAGGAGCGGTGCCACGGAGAGCAGTGCGTAGTAGGAGAGGGCAGCGGCGATCTGCGGGGCCCCATGGTCGGCCCATCCCTTGGCGGCGTCGCCGAGCACGCCTTCTACGGCGCGTATGAAGCGTTTGACCGGTTCTCGTGGCGCTGACACACGATCACTCCGTCCGATGACACGGACTATCAGGGTCGTCCGCGGGGCGGTGGGTCCCTGCTCCACAGTCTACCCGAGTAGGCATCGCCCGATGTCAGAGGCGTCTTGTATACCGAACATGTGTTCGATATACTGAACACGCCGGGTGTGGACCCCTGAAGCTCCTTCCACACCCGGCACCTCTCTCAAAGGACGTCTCCCATGGGCCGTAACCGCGCGATCAGACAGTACGATCCCCGCACGACGGGGCAACCGCTCGATCTGTTCACCGCCAGTGACACGCGCGCCCCGGTGATCCTGGAGCTCTTGAGGAGCCCATGGATCGTGCGGGGATCCGATCTCGGCGGCGGCGTCTCAGGCCTTGCGGGCAAACGGCGAGAGCACGAGATCGAGGTCGTCTGGGATGCGTCACGCGGTGCGCCACGCTCGTTCGTGGCTGGCACCCGGCGGTACACGGTCGACGCGGTGGTGCAGTCATGGGCGGTCGAGCGCGCCTGGTGGGACCCGCGCAAGCGCTTGAGCCGTCGCTGCTACCGCGTGCTCGCACGTGGCGGCCTCTATGACCTTGCCTACGACCGCATCGCCGATTGCTGGTTGCTCACCGGCATCGTCGATTAGAGCAGCCATGTCCGGATTCGTGCATCTTCACGTGCATTCGCACTTCAGCTTCATGGACGGTGTCGCGTCGCCCGCGGCGCTCCTCGAGCGCGGTGCGGGCTACGGTATGGACGCCCTTGCGCTCACCGACCACCAGGGACTCTACGGCGCCATCCGTTTCTACCGGGCGGCGCTCGAGGCGGGTATCAAACCGATCATCGGTACGGAGGTCGTGATCGAGGCGGCCGGACTCGAGGGTCCCGCTATCATCGAGGGCGACCTGCCACCGGATGGCCGGTTGCCGCTCTCGCCACCCGTGGGCTTCGGCCGGGCCGCGGGCGCGGGGTTCCATCTCACGCTCCTCGCGAAGGACATCACCGGCTACCGCAACCTCTGCCGGCTGCTCTCGCGTACGCACGTCCGCACGGGGGACGACCCCTCGGTGGTCGTCCTCACCGACCTTGAGCGGTGCACCGAGGGGCTCATCGGGCTGTCGGGTTGTCCCAACGGCGAGGCTGGCGCCGCCGTGCTCGCGGGCCTCGGCGCGCGGGCCGAGCGGGCGCTGCTGCGCCTTTCGCGCTGCTTTGCTCCCGGTGACTTCTACGTGGAGCTCATGCACCTCATGACGCCCGACTCCCCGCGGTATGTCGCGACGCTCGTGGCGCTCGCGGAGCGTTGCGGGCTTCCGGTTGTGGCCACCAACGATGTCCACTATGCCGAGCGACGTGACTTCCGCATCCACGACGTGCTCGCCTCGGCGGGAGCACGCACCACGCTCCCCGGCCCGTACGACCGCCCCAACGCCGAGCTGTGGCTGAAGCCCGCAGGCGAGATGCGGCGGCTGTTCGCCGACGTGCCGCAGGCGTGCGACGCCACGCTCGAGATCGCGGAGCGGTGCACGCTCGACCTGGGTCTCGGCTCGTTCCACTTCCCGTCGGCCGATGTGCCGAAAGGCGAGACCGCATACTCGGTGCTCTCCAAGGCAGCCTGGCGGGGGCTGGAGGAGCGCTACCGGCCGGTCACACCCGAGGCGGTACGGCGCCTGCAGTACGAGCTCTCGGTGATCCAGGACCTCGGCTTCCCGGAGTACTTCCTTACGGTGAAGGACATCGTGGACTTCGCAAAGCGCGAAGGCATCCGTTGCAGCGGGCGGGGGAGCGCGGGAGACTCGATCGTCACCTACCTGCTCGGTATCACCGACGCCGACCCCATCGCGCACGACCTGCTCTTCGAGCGGTTCTTGAACCCCGAGCGCCGGCAGATGCCCGATATCGACGTGGACTTTGACTCGCGTCGTCGCGACGAGGTGATCGCCTACATCTACGACCGCTTCGGGCACGACCATGTGGCGATGGTGGCCACGGTCAACACGATGACCGCCAGAAGCGCCGTGCGCACCGCGGCCAAGGCGCTCGGGCACTCACCCGATGAGATCAACGCGTTCTCGCGCTACCTGCCATGGGTGAGCGCGCACCGGCTTCCCGAGGTACTCGCCACGTATCCCGAGTGTCGCGACCACCCGCTGCTCAAGCCTGAGCATGCGCTGGTTGTGGAGCTCGCCACCGAACTCGATCACACACCCATGCACCTCGGTACGCACCTCGGCGGCTTCATCATCACGCGTGAGCCCATCGAGGCGTGGATGCCGCTCCAGTGGGCGGCCAAGGGCGTGGTGGTCTCGCAGTACGACAAGGACGACGTCGAGGCGCTCGGCCTGGTGAAGATGGACATCCTGGGGCTGCGCACCCACTCGGCGATCAGCGATACCGTGCGCATGGCGAGAGAGCGGGTGGGGGAGGCGGCAGTGCCCGAGCCATTCGACCTGCCGCACGACGACCCTCGCGTGTACGCCACGATCGCCGCGGCCGACACCGTGGGGATGTTCCAGCTCGAGAGCAGCGGCCAGCGCAACCTCGCGCTCCGCCTTAAGGAACGCGACTTCGAAGACATCATCGCCGCGATCTCACTCTTCCGTCCCGGACCGCTCGAGGCTGAGATGATCACACCCTTCATCCGCCGTCGGCACGGCCTGGAGCCGGTCATCGTGCCGCATCCCGTGATGGGCGAGATCCTGCGCTCGAGCTACGGGGTGATCGTCTACCAGGAGCAGGTGCTGCAGGTCGCCAAGGCCGTGGCCGGATTCACACTCGCCGAGGCCGACAGCCTGCGCCGCGCGATGACCAAGGGCCGCAGCCGCGAGGCGATGGAGGCCATCAAGGCGCACTTCGTGGAGCGCGCATGCGGCCTTGGCGTGGAGTGCGTCGTTGCCGAAGAGGTCTTCCGGCAGCTCGAGGGGTTCGCCGCCTACGGGTTCTGCAAGGCGCACGCGGCGTGCTTCGCGGTGGTCTCCTACGCCACCGCCTGGCTCAAGACGTACTATCCGGCCGAGTTCGCGGCCTCGATCCTCAACAACGAGCCGATGGGCTTCTACAGCCCGCGCCTCGTGCTCGACGACGTGCGGCGTCACGGCATCGCGGTGCTGCCGCCGCACATCAACGCCTCTTCGGCGGAGTTCACGGTGGAGCGGGACGGGGGCGCCGTGCGCGTCGGCCTCGGGAGCCTGCTCTCCATGACCTCGCGCCTGCTATCTGTGCTGGAAGCCGAGCGAGCGGTGCGCCCCTTTGCCGACCTCGCCGACCTCCTCAAGCGGACGCGCGCCGAAGAGCCGGCCGCACGGAGCCTCATTCGCGTGGGGGCTCTCGACGGTCTGGGGGTGACCGATGCCCGACGCCCGCCAACGCGCGACGAGATGCTCGCGCTGTTGCCGGAACTCAAGGCGGTCATCGCCAGGCAGGGCGTGGCCGGTGACGACACGCTGCTGATCGCACCTGCGCGTGCGCGGGGGCCTGTCGACACC
>JAFGUS010000078.1 GCA_016938395.1 Coriobacteriia bacterium
GGTGTCGACAGGCCCCCGCGCACGCGCAGGTGCGATCAGCAGCGTGTCGTCACCGGCCACGCCCTGCCTGGCGATGACCGCCTTGAGCTCCGGCAGGAGCGCGAGCATCTCGTCGCGCGTCGGCGGGCGTCCGGCATCGGTCATCCCCAGGCCATCGAGAGCTCCCACGCGTATGAGGCTCCCTGCGGCCGGCTCTTCGGCGCGCGTCCGCTTGAGAAAGTCGGCGAGGTCGGCAAAGGGGCGCACCGCCCGCTCGGCCTCCATCACCGTCAGCAGGCGCGAGGTCATGTGAAGCAGGCTCCCGAGGCCGACGCGAACCGCGCCCCCGTCCCGCTCCACCGTGAACTCCGCCGAAGATGCGTTGATGTGCGGCGGCAGCATCGCGATGCCGTGGCGCCGCACGTCGTCGAGCACGAGGCGCGGGCTGTAGAAGCCCATCGGCTCGTTGTTGAGGATGGCGGCCGCGAACTCGGCCGGATAGTAGGTCTTGAGCCAGGCGGTAGCGTAGGAGACCACCGCGAAGCACGCCGCGTGCGCCTTGCAGAAGCCATAGGCGGCGAACCCCTCGAGCTGCCGGAAGACCTCCTCGGCCACCTCACGCTTTACGCCGAGCCCACACGCACGCTCCACGAAGTGCGCCTTGATGGCCTCCATCGCCGCACGGCTGCGGCCCTTGGTCATCGCGCGGCGCAGTGAATCGGCCTCGGCGAGCGTGAATCCGGCCACGGCCTTGGCCACCTGCAGCACCTGCTCCTGGTAGACGATCACGCCGTAGCTCGAGCGCAGAACCTCACCCATTGCGGGATGTGGCACGATAACCGGCTCCAGACCGTGCCTGCGGCGGATGAACGGCGTGATCATCTCGGCCTCAAGCGGGCCGGGGCGGAAGAGCGAGATCGCCGCGATGATGTCCTCGAAGTCGCGCTCCTTGAGGCGGAGCGCGAGGTTGCGCTGCCCGCTACTTTCGAGCTGGAACATCCCCACCGTGTCGGCCGCGGCGATCGTGGCGTAGACGCGCGAGTCGTCGTGCGGCAGGTCGAACGGCTCAGGCACCGCGTCCTCGCCCACACGCTCGCGTGCCATGCGCACGGTGTCGCTGATCGCCGAGTGGGTGCGGAGCCCCAGGATGTCCATCTTCACGAGGCCGAGTGCCTCGATGTCGTCCTTGTCGTACTGCGAAACCACCACACCCTTGGCAGCCCACTGGAGCGGCATCCACGTCTCGATGGGCTCGCGCGTGATGATGAAGCCGCCGAGGTGCGTGCCGAGGTGCATGGGCGTGTGATCGAGCTCGGTAGCAAGCTCCACGAGCAGCGCGTGTTCGGGCTTGAGCAGCGGGTGCTCCCGGCACTCGGGGTAGGTGATGAGCACCTCGGGGAGCCGGTGCGCGCTCACCCACGGCAGGTAGCGCGAGAGCGCGTTCACCTCATCGGGCGTGTGGCCGAGTGCTTTGGCCGCGGTGCGCACGGCGCTTCTGGCGGTCATGGTGTTGACGGTCGCCACCATCGCCACGTGGTCGTGCCCGAAGCGGTCGTAGATGTAGGCGATCACCTCATCACGGCGGCGCGAGTCGAAGTCCACATCGATATCGGGCATCTGCCGCCGCTCGGGGTTCAAGAACCGCTCGAAGAGCAGGTCGTGCGCGATGGGATCCGCGTCGGTGATGCCGAGGACGTACGTGACGATCGAATCCCCTGCGCTCCCCCGCCCGCTGCAGCGGATATCCTCGCGTTTTGCGAAGTCCACGATGTCCTTCACGGTGAGGAAGTACTCGGGGAATCCGAGATCCTGGATGACCGAGAGCTCGTACTGGAGGCGTCTGACCACCTCGGGCGTGACCGGCCGGTAGCGCTGCTCCAGTCCATGCCAGGCGGCCTTTGAGAGGACGGAGTACGCGGTCTCCCCCTTCGGCACATCGGCTGCCGGGAAGTGGAAAGAGCCGAGCCCGAGGTCGAGGGTGCACCGCTCCGCGATTTCGAGGGTGGCGCCGCACGCGCGAGGTACGTCGGCGAAGAGGCGCCGCATCTCGCCGGCGGGCTTGAGCCACAGCTCGGCGTTGGGGCGGTCGTACGGCCCCGGGAGCGACGTGCGGGCCCCGGCCGAGGCGAGCACATCGTGGATGCGGAAGCCGGACCGCTCGGCGTAGTGCACGTTGTTGGTGGCGACCACGGGGAGCCCGCACCGCCCGGCAAGCGCGACGAGACCGGCGACGTACCGTGGACTCTCCGGGGTCATGAGGTGCATGAGCTCCACGTAGAAGTCGCCGGGGGCGAAGCAGTGCGCAAGGCGCAGCAGCGCCCGCTCGGCCCGCGCGCCGAGCCCCGCGAGCACGGCGGCGCCTGCCTCACCGCACGGACAGCCCGAGAGCCCGATGAGGCCCTCGGCGCACTGCTCGAGATCGGCGAGCGTGACGACCGACGGTTCGTCGCCCGTCCGCACGTGCGTGTGTGCAAGCAGCCGGCAGAGGTTGCGGTAGCCGGTGATGCCTGTCGCGAGCAGCGTGAGGTGGAACCCCGCGCCCGCCGCCCGCCCGAAGCCGACCGGTGCGGGGCAGCCGAGGCGTCGGTTCGGCGGCAGATCGCCCTCGATGATGGCGCCGTCTTCGAGACCGGCCGCCTCGACGACGATCTCAGCGCCGACGATCGGCTTCACGCCTGCGGCGAGTGCGGCCCGGTAGAAGCGGATCGCGCCGTAGAGTCCCTGGTGATCGGTGAGCGCGAGCGTGTCCATGCCGAGCGCCGCGG
The DNA here is from genome assembly GCA_016938395.1 of Coriobacteriia bacterium. The sequence continues at coordinate 2,745 of JAFGUS010000078.1, forward strand.
CACGCGCGAGCAAGACGTCGGGTGCCGAGGCGCCGTCCATGAAGCTGAAGTGCGAGTGCACGTGGAGATGCACGAATCCGGCCATGGCGCACCTAGTCCACGACGCCGGTGAGCAGCCACCGATCGCCGATGCGGTCGTACCCGAGATCGTAGAGGCCACCGCGTGTGAGCACGCGGAAACACCGGCGGCTCAACCGCCGCCGGGGGTCCCACCACGCGCGCTCGACAGCCCACGCCTGCACGACGGCATCGACCGGATACCGCCGCCCTTCGAGCACGAACGACCGCGGGGCGCCGCGCGATGCGTCCCAGACGACCTGGACCTCGCGCTCCCGGCGCTTGCCCGCACCGCCCGAACCACCCGGCGACACGAGTTCCGACGCCCGCAGGATCCAGGGACTCTTCAGCAGTTCGACGATCACCGGCGCGCGCGTGTCGGTTTCGGTGAACAGATCGAGCGGCTCCCCCGTCGTGCGGGGATCGAACACCTTGATCGCGCGGTTCCGGCCCATGGGAGACGTCCTTTGAGGGAAGGAGACCGGGTGTGGAAGGAGCTTCAGGGGTCCACACCCGGCATGCCTAGTATATCGAACGTATGTTCGATATACAAGACGTCTCTGACACTAGGAACGAGCTGCGAAACGATGCGTGGGGAGAAGTGCTCAGCAGCTGGCAGCGTGCCGGACCCTGCACCCGAAAGCAGCGCCCCCCGTGGACTACTGCAGTCCGAGCAGCGGAACGACTCGCGCCGCGACAGCCCCCACGGCGAGCGCGATGGCCACGCTTGCGCCGAGGACCGCGAGGGTGGGCGTCCATCCGTGGCGGCGCCAGTACACCGCCACCGAAGAGATGCACGGCAGCGCGATGGTGTTCACGAGGGCGTAGACGACGATGTCCGTCTCGGAGAGCAACCCCGCCAGCGACGCACCGGCGAACCCGGTTGTGGCCACCGCGAGCGCCACGAGGAGCTGGAGTGAAAGCTCCTTGCGGAGCATGCCCACGATGAGCGTGAGGCCGGCGATGGCCGGCAGCCCCAGGAGTCCCTCAACGACCGGCTCGAGCGGACCACTCAACGCCATCAGCCAGCCGGTCTCGTAGAGCCCTCCGAGCACAAGACTCCCCACAATCACGATGGGCGTCGCCACGAACAGGAACTCCCTGAACTGCGTCCATGCCTTACCGGCGACGCCTTTGATCGACGGGCGCCTGAACGGAAACATCTCCATCACGAGACCGCGTGAGTCTCCGGGTATCAGCCGCTGAAGGGCGAACGCCATCGCCAACCAGACGAGCACCACCACTCCGAGCACGAGCAACGTCGGGCGCCAGCCGAGGAAGTGTCCCACCGACCCCATGATCACCGCAGTCCGCGCGCTGCACGGCACGAAAACCACGAGCGTGGATGCGATGAGGCGCTCGCGCCGCGTGGGAAGGTCGCCGGCGGCCACGAGCGCCGGCACGCTGCAGCCCGCCGCCGCCACGAGTGGCACCACCGCACGTCCGTGGAGCCCGAAGCGGTGCATAACGCGGTCGGTGCGGAACGCGAGCGAGTTCAGATAGCCGGTGTCTTCCAGCAGCCCGAGCAGGAAGTAGAACGTCAGGATGTATGGCAGTCCGATGGCAAGCGAGGCCTCGATCCCCGCATCGAACCCCCACAGCAGCACCCGCGCGAGCACTCCATCACCCGCAACCGAGCCCACGCCCGCAGTGATGAGCGGCGACGCCCACCGTTCCCAGAGCGCCGAGAACGACCCCGCCAGGAACTCTCCGACGAAGAACAGGAACCCGAAGATCGACGCAGCGACGAGCACGACCAGCGGCACACCCGTCCACGGCCACGTCGTGAGCGCCCACAGGTCATGCGGCAGGAGTCCTCCCCGCCGGGGCGTTCGTGCGACCACCTGCTCGCCGATGAGCCCCGCCAGACCGTGCCGCTCGCGTGCCACGTGCACCCGCACGCTCTCGCCGAAGTGGGACGCGACCGCTCGCCTGATGCGCGCACCATCGCGCCTGATGGACTCGGGGGCGGCCTCCACGATCTCGTCGCGCTCCTCGAGGACGCCGAGAGCCGCCGCGCGGGGCGTGAGCCCGAGGGGAATGCAGGCCTCGCCCTCCCAGCGGCGGACCAGTGGCTCCACGAGCGCCTCGAAGTCAGGACCGTAGGTCCGCGGTTCGGGCAGCGGGGCGGCAGCGGCAGCGATCGCACGCTCAACGAGTGCACTCACGCCCACCCCCTGGGTCGCGACCGTCTCGACCGCCGGCACACCGGTGATCTCCGACAGACGCTCGCAGTCCACCCGCACACCCGCGCGCCGCGCCTCATCGGCGAGGTTGACGGCCAGCACCACGCGGAAGCCGAGGTCCATGACCTCGAGCGCAAGGAAGAGCGTCCGGGCGAGGTTGGTGGGGTCGAGGAGCACCACGACCACGTCGGGAGCAAGATCGAGGAGCGCCCGCCGGGCGACCCGCTCCTCCTCCGCGGCGCCACCGAGACCGTACGATCACGGCAGGTCGATCACACCGATCAAGCGCTCCCCTGCCCGTGCGGTGGCGACCGAGACCTCCCGGGTGGTGCCGGGATAGTGCGCTGTGGACACGCCGAGGCCGGTGAGGGCGTTGAACAGCGTCGACTTGCCGACGTTCGGGTTGCCGGCGAGCGCAATGACGATGTCGCCGGCAGGACGCTCGAGCGGCCCGGCGGCCCGCTCGTCACACGAACGGCTCACCGGCGGTTACCCGTGCCGCGACCCCGCGGGCCGTCCGGCTCGGTCACGACGATCTTCTCAGCCACGTCTCTGCCGAGCGCGTAGCGGGAGTCTCCGACCTCCACGAGCAGCGGGCCCTTGAAGGGCGCCACGTCACATACCTTCACGGCCGTGCCGGGGAACATGCCGAGCGACGCGAGGTACGAGAGAAGTTCGCCATCCTCGTCTTCAACGCGGACGATCTCGACTTCGGCACCCGAGCCAGCGCTGCACAGTGGAGCGCCCGCCTGCTCGGCGATCTCGCCATCCGCGGTGGGGATCGGATGACCGTGCGGGCAGACCTCGGGATTCTCGAGGAAGACCTCGAGCGCCTCCTGCACCCGAGGCGAGAGTGCGTGTTCCAGCAGGCATGCCTCGTCGTGAACCTCTTCCCAGCTCAGGCCGAGCGCGTCGACGAGGAACCGCTCGGCGAGACGGTGGCGCCTGATAATGTCGAGCGCGGCCTGACGACCGGCTGTGGTGAGCACCACCCCGCCGCCCGGGCGTTCGATGAGCCCGCGCGCCTGCAGGCGACCGAGCGTAGCAGTGACCGTGGGTGCCGAGACGCCGAGCGCTTCAGCCAGTTGGCCGGGCCGAACCTCACCGTGTTCGCCCGCCTTGTAGATCGCTTCGAGGTACTCTTCGAGGGTCGCACTCGGCATGGTTTGCTCCCGGGTCCGGTGCTGCAACGGATGCACGAAGTGATGCGGTGAGTATAGGTGCCCCTCAAGTGTTCGTCCACGCGAAGGCGCGATGCCCCACGTGCCGTCCATCTCCCAGGACGTCCGCACTGACACCGCTTGTGGTCTGAAATGCACCGCTCGCGCGTGCCAGAGCCCCGTCCGGCAGCTACGTCGAAATGGAGCCGTTGGGGGCTTGACCCGCCACGCGACCTCCCGTATCGTCGAACGCGTCCCGAGAAGTCGGACCAGGCGGATCCTGAAAGCCAGCGTACCAGTAGCTGCTCGATGGGGCCCCCGTGGAAGGGTTCAGCGCAAGCTGGCCGGACCGCGCGGAGTCTCTGAGAGTAAGAAACGGGAAGCTGAGGACTAGGGAATCACGTGGGCGAGGTTTCTCGGGACACCTCTATCTCCAGCTCCGCGCGCGCGGCCTAAGCGGCGCTCAGGCGTCGGGCCGGTACGTGATCCGCGCAATCGGCGACTCCCACACGGACACCTCGCGCACCGTGACGCGCTCCCCCACCTTCATCTGCAGCCGCTCGAAGATGTAGCGTGAGAGGTTCTCGGCAGTCGGGTTCTCGGCGTCAAAGGGCGGCACGTCATTCAGGTAGGCGTGATCGAGCGGCTCGAGCACCGAAGCGAGGTCCGCCTTGAGTGTCGTGAAGTCGTAGACGATGCCGAGCTCGTCGAGCTCGCTCCCCAGGACGACCACCTCGACATCCCACGTGTGACCGTGGAGGTTGCGGCACTGTCCGGGATAGCCGTGCAGTGCGTGCGCGGCGTCGAAGTGTCCTTTGATCATGAGCTCGTACACATCGTCACCTGCCTACTCGAAGAGCGTGCGCGCCGCGTGCACCGGCGGCGCGGGTGCGTCACCGATGACGGCCCGGGTATCCATGGCTTGGTTCGCAAGTGCGTCCGCCTCGGCATTGGCCTCCCGGCGCACGTGGACGAAGTCCACCCGCTCGAACCGGCGCCGCAGCTGCTGCGCCTCGAGGAACAGGGGTCGAAGCCCGGGGCTCTTCACGCGGTACGCGCCGTTCATCTGCTTGACCACGAGTTCGCTGTCGGCCCGCACCTCCACGCACGAAGCGCCCGCCGCCAGAGCGGCGCGCAGACCCCAGAGCACCGCTTCGTACTCGGCGACGTTGTTGGTGGTCTCGCCGAGATACGCGCCACCCTCGGCCGAGACGGCCCCGTCGGGCGACCTGAGCACGATGCCGACGCCGGCCGGACCCGGATTCCCGCGCGCGCCGCCGTCGGTGTTCACGATCCAGCCGCTGCTCATGCCCCGGACCCGGGCCGAACGACGAGCAGGCGTCTGCAGTTGGTGCACAGAGCGATCTCGGGGCCGGACTCAATACGCTGCGCGCTGTCCGCCGGAAGACTCGTTCGGCAGGCGCTACACATGCCGTCGGTCAGCACGCCCACGCCGATGCCGTGCTTGGCTACCCGTATCCGCTCGTAGCGCTCAAGCAGCTCCCCGGGTAGCCGATCTGCCAGCAGCGCACGCTCGGCCTTCAGTCGCTCAAGGTCCGCCTGCACCTGACCGCCACGCTGCCTGAAGCGCTCGATGAGCTCGGCTTCCTTCACGCCTCCCTCGGCCAGCGCCGCGTCGACCTTGGCAACCTGCGCCTCGCCGGACTCCGCCTTCTCCATCAGGCCGAGGGTCTCGCGCTCGAGCGTGTTCTTCCTGCGTGCGAGCGAGTCGATCTCGCGCGTGAGGTTCTGCAGCTCCTTGGGGTTGGTGACTGCTCCGGACAGGACCTTTGCCTGCTCGGCGTCGATCTTCTCCTGGACCGACGCGATCTCATCGCTCGAACGCGCAACGAGCGCCGCGGCCTTGTGCTGGTAGGCGGCAGCCTTCTCCCGCACGCCCGCGAGTTCCCGGATACGGTGACGCAACTGGAGGATCGCCTTCTTCTCCGGGAGTTCGTCGAGCGCCTTCTCGGCGCGGGCGATGGCGAGGTCGTGCTCGCCGAGAGCGATCAGGATGTCACCGTCGGTCATGCATCGCCTCCAAGGTCCGCCACGCGGGCCGTGCCGTCTCCACCGATAGCGGCAGACCGGGTGCGGCGGCCCGAACTGCGTCTGCAAGGACCGCAACGAGCGGCCACTCGGTCATGTCGTGGCCTGCCTCAATGATCGCCAGACCCCGGGACATGCCGTCCAGGGCGTCATGATAGCGCACCTCGCCGGCCACCAGGACATCCGCGGTCGTCAGCGCCGTGGGAATGAGCGAGCCGGCCGATCCGTTCGCTACGGCGATACGTCTCACCGATCGTGAACCCTCGCCCCACACCCGGACACTCACACCGAGCGTCGAGGACACGTGCTCGGCGAGCGTGCCGACCGTGGCGCCTTCGTGCCAGGTGCACACCCTTCCCAGCCGAGCCGATCCGCGCGCTCGGACGCCGTCGGTCGCCACGACCACGGGCTCCTCGTACGGGTGCGCGGCCCGTGCGGCCTCGACGACGGTCCTCGCTCGGTCACGGGGTGCGACCATCTCGATCCGGACCTCCGCGATGCCGGTGCCTGGATCGGGCTGCTCCGGTACGGCCTCGGCACGGGCGACGAACCTGCCCGTCCCGGTACTCATGAACGCACACTGCTCGTACGCCCCGAGCCTGCCTGCCCCCACGGCCGCCATGGCGACGCGCACCCCGTCGGCAGCGTCCTCGGGAGCATAGGTCACCACCAATGAGCACTCCTCGGTCCCCACCTCGAGCGGCCCGATGCAGCCGAAACCGAGCAGCGTCGGGAGCGCTTCGGCGCCTGCCGGTGCGCGGTCGAGGTTCGTGTGCAGCGACAGAACGCCGACGCCGAGCCGCAGTGCTGCCTCGAGCGTTCCGGCAGGCCCCGCGCCCGCATGCGGGACGTCGCTTACCTCGAGAAAGGGTGGGTGGTGCGTGAGGAGCAGGTTCGCGCCGGCATCGTGTGCCCGGGCCACTGCCTCGGCCGTGGCATCGAGCGTCACCAGGACTCCCGTGAGCACACGGGAGCGCTCGCCGATGACCAGACCGACACGGTCCCACGCTTCGGCGGTTGCAAATGGGAAGCGCGCATCCAGAGCATCACTGAGAGCACCGATTGTCATCCCGGGCTCAGAGATCATCGAGACCGACCTCCTCGGCAACGCGCTGGCGGTAGACCAGAACGGAACGGTAGCCCACCCCACGCAGCGCAGTGAGCGCCTCGTTGTGGCCGGCACCCACGTCCGCAGGGTCGTGCGCGTCGGAGCCGATCGTGACCGGCACGCCTGCCCGATGCAGTTCGGCGAGCAGTGCGGGGGCGGGATAGAGTTCCGCGCACGGCTTGCGAAGACCCGCAGTGTTGACTTCAACCGCCACGCCCGTGCGTGCGAGGGTGTTAGCCACGCGACGGTAGAGGTCGTCGAGTGGCGTCGTCGGCACGTACCGGAACTTCTTCACGAGGTCCGCGTGGGCGATCACATCGGCGACGCCGGTCGCAGCCGCCGCTCCAAGCTCAGCGAAGTAGCGCTCCCACAGGTCCTCGATGTCCCACTCGGCGTAGCGCGCGACGCGGTCCGGGTCGTCGAATGCCCAATCGTCGATCATATGGATCGAACCCAACACTATGTCGAATGGGTACTCGGCGATGGTGGCGCGCGCGTACTCCACTGCGGGCGGCACGAGGTCTGCCTCGATTCCGAGCAGGACCTCCACGCCGAGCGTCTCACCCAGGTCCCGCGCTGAGGAGACATCGGCGACGTATGAGGGGAGTTCCTCGGCCGGCATGGCGTACTTCTCGGCACCGGGAACGAGCGCTGCGAGGGCCGGGGCGAGCGGCAGGTGTTCGGTGAACGCGAGCGTGCGCACGCCGCGCTCGGCCGCCGCGCGCACGTACTCATCTGGCTCGCCGCACGCATGGCGACACCGCCACGTATGCACGTGCAGGTCGATCATCGGCCGTGCCCCCTCAGTCGCTCTACGATTGCCCGGACCGCTGCAATGAAGCCGTCCACGTCGTTGGCTGTTGTGAACCGCCCCACCGTCACCCGCAGCGACGCCACCCCAGAGTCCGCCGCGCCGATCGCCTGAAGCACATGGCTGGGCGCCGACGCCCCTGCGGAACATGCGCTGCCCGACGAGACCGCGTACCCCGCCTCGTCTAAGGCGAGCACGAGCTCGTGTGCGTCAACGCCTACGATCCCAATGTTGCTGAGATGCGGCAGACGCGGTGCGCCGGCCCCATGGACCGACACTCCGCCGAGTTCCGTCATCGCATCCTCGATGCGATCACGCAAGGTCACCAGCCGCGGCATCTCTTCCGGACGCTCGGCATCCATGAGCGCGAGCGCCGTCGCAAACCCCACTGCCCCCGCCACGTCCTCAGTACCGCTGCGCCGACCGCTCTCCTGCCCGCCGCCGACGACCTGCGGCACGAAGGGAGTGCCCCTCCGGAGATACAGAGCGCCGATCCCCTTGGGCGCATAGATCTTGTGTGCCGCGAACGACGCTGCATCCACGCCGAGGTCCTGTACGTCGAAATCGATCTTACCGAGCGACTGGGCAGCGTCCGTGTGCATGAGCGCTCCGGCTCGGTGCGCGACCTCTGTGATGGCCGCGACGTCCTGCACCGTCCCGATCTCGTTGTTCGCATGCATGACCGACACCAGGGCCGTAGCGTCCGTCACGACCGTCGCCACCGCCCCGGGCTGAATCACGCCGTCCGGTGTCGGCGGCACGCGATCCACCGCGAACCCGTCGGCTTCGAGTACCCTCGCGGCCTCAAACACCGCGTGGTGCTCGAAAGCCGATATCACGATGTGCCGTCCCCGACCTACAGCAACCGCTGCCCGGGCGATGCCGATGACGGCGGCGTTGTCAGACTCGGTTCCGGAACCGCAGAAGACGACCTCGTCCGCATGGGCTGCGCCGATCCGTTGCGACATCTCGGCCCGCGCCGTCTCGAGCGTCCGGCGCGCCTCGACGCCCTCCGCGTACAGCGAGCTGGGGTTACCCGGTGCTGCGCGGAGCGAACGTGCAAGCGCCTCGATCACCCGCGGGTCGGTGGGTGTGGTGGCAGCGTAGTCGAGGTACACGCGGCCCCCGAAAGGCCCGGATGCCCCCGCGCGCTCGTGGTCGCCAGACGATGCGAAGCGGTTGGACATCAAACCTCCTCTCGGCACGCGCGTGCCACGCCCAGGGTACCCCGACTGCACTACCGTCGTGAAGCATACGGATGCCTCACGGCCCTGGTGTCCGGCCGCCTGCCACCAGGAAGCGACCGTTCGTCAAATCGAACAAAGGGTCGCTTGTCCGTGCCCGGAGCGTTTGGTATGGTGGCCTTCCCCCTCGGAGCCCCAGAAGCTCCGGAGGCCGCAGACAGGACGTCCACGGTTGACAGCCACAGGGTGGCGAGAACCCTCTGGATTGCCCAGCGGAACGCCCGGTCGCTGGAGACGGCAGACCGGGCGTTCTCCTGCGAGACGCTCCCCGCGCGGGGATGCGCGCAGGACCGGGACCGCCCCTAACCCTTCAGGCTCTGCAGCAGCTTCGCGCTCTCGATACCGGCGAGCGCCGCATCCCAGCCCTTGTTGCCGTGCTTGGTACCGGCACGCTCGACTGCCTGCTCGATCGTGTCGGCCGTGATGACGCCGAACATCACCGGTACGCCCGCGTCGAGCGACACCTTCGCGACGCCCTTGGAGACTTCGGCGGCCACGTAGTCGAAGTGCGGCGTGCCGCCACGGATCACGACACCGAGCGCGAGCACCACGTCGTACCGCCCGGACGCGACCATCGTCTGCGTCACGAGCGGGATCTCAAACGCGCCGGGAACCCAGGCGACGTCGATGTCGCCCTCGGCCACGCCGTGCCGGGTGAGCGCGTCGGTGGCGCCGCCGAGCAGGCGCGATGACAGCAGTTCGTTGAACCGGCTCACGCAGATGCCGACCTTCAGGCCGGTCCCGATCAGGTCACCTTCGTACGTAGTCACGGACGCTCCTCTCGTCATCGCTCATCCGGCAGGTCGAGCCGGTGAGCCAGCTTCTCCTTCTTGGTGCGCAGGTACGTGAGATTCTCGGGCGTGCATGCCAGCTGTAGCGGCACGACCTCGCTCACGGTGAGACCGTATCCTTCGAGCCCCACGAGCTTCCGCGGGTTGTTGGTGAGCAGACGCACCGACGTGAGGCCGAGATCCGCGAGGATCTGCGCGCCGATGCCGTAGTCGCGCAGGTCGGCCGGGAAGCCGAGAGCCTCGTTGGCCTCGACCGTGTCGGCACCGTGCTCCTGCAGCAGGTACGCGCGGAGCTTGTTGGCCAGCCCGATGCCACGCCCTTCGTGACCGACGAGGTACAGCACGACGCCCCGACCCTCGGCCTGTACGCGTCTGAGCGCCTCTTCGAGCTGGTCGCCACAGTCGCAGCGCCGTGAGTGGAACACGTCGCCCGTCAGGCACTCCGAGTGCACGCGCACGAGGACATCGTGTGCGCCGGCAACATCGCCCACCACGAGCGCAAGATGGGTGGAGTCATCCACGAGGGAGCGGTAGCCGATTCCCGTGAAGGTGCCGAACGCCGTGGGCAGCGTGACCTCGGCCACGCGCTCCACGAGCTTCTCCGTGCGGCGACGGTACCGGATAAGGTCCTCTACTGTCACCATCTTGAGACCGTGCTCGGCTGCGACGGCCTCAAGCTCAGTACGCCGTGCCATCGTGCCGTCAGGGTTCATGATCTCGCAGATCACGCCGGCCGGAAAGAGCCCTGAGAGGCGCGCAAGATCCACTGCGGCCTCGGTGTGGCCAGCGCGTTCCAGCACACCACCCTCACGTGCACGGAGCGGGAACACGTGTCCCGGCCGGGAGAGGTCCTCGGGCTTCGTGGCAGGATCGATCGCCGCTTTCACGGTGGCCGCGCGATCGGCAGCACTGATGCCGGTGGTGATGGCGCCTTTCGCGCCGATCGAGACATGAAACGCTGTCCCCTGAGCCGACGTGTTGTCGGAGGTCATCGGCGGGATGCGCAGCTCGTCGAGCCGCTCCCCGGTCATCGGCATGCAGATGAGACCCCGCCCGTGGGTCGCCATGAAGTTCACCGCATCGGGAGTGACCATCTCGGCCGCCATCACGAAGTCGCCCTCGTTCTCCCGCCCCTCGTCATCGACGACGATGACCATCCGACCTGCAGCCAACTCGGCGATGGCCTCGTCGATACTTGCAAACAGGCTGTCCATAGTGCTCATCGCCCGCCTTCGGTGAAGTCGCGCAACATATCGCCGAGGCCGCGCCGCGACGGTCCGGCACCCGCATCCTCGTGACCGAGATACGTGCCCACGAACCGTTTCACGTACTTGGCGAGCATGTCGGCCTCGAGATTCACCCCGGCGCCGATCGGCTTGTCCTTGAGGGTGGTCGTCGACTCCGTCTGAGGGATGACCGCGGCAGTGAACCCGCCGGGGCCCAGCTTGGCGACGGTGAGCGAGATGCCGTCGACCGCGATGGAGCCCTTCTCGACCACGAACTCCATCACCTGCGGAGGAGCCTGGAACTGGTACACGGTGAACTTCCCCGCCGGCTGACGCATCTCGAGGCGCCCGACAGCGTCGATATGCCCGGACACGAGGTGACCGCCAAGGCGGTCCGAGAGGCGCACCGCCCGCTCGAGATTCACCTTGGCCCCGGGCTGCAGCTGACCGAGAGTCGTGCGCTCGACGGTCTCCCCGCTCACATCGGTAAGGAAGGCGCCCCGGATGAACTTCGTGACCGTGAGGCACGCACCATCAACGGCGATCGAGTCGCCGATGGCCATGTCCCTGCCGAACTCGGGCGAGTAGACCTCCAGACGCATGCCGCCACTCACCCGGTCGGCCCGGGTGATCACACCTTCGCATTCGATGAGACCTGTGAACATCAGGTGCCACTCCCCTCGCCAGGTCCGCCGGGCCGGGTGACCCGCGGACGCCATACCGTCACAACATCCTCACCAACAAGTCCGGTCTCCACCGGCGCGAACACCGGCGCGAGCCGATCGCCATCTTGATCGGCGCTACCGTCGTACAGACCCGGAGCGTCGCGCCCGGCGAGTCCGCCGGCGGTGAGGGTGATCAGCTCGTCGATGAGAGCCGCATCTTTGAGCGCGGTGAACAGACCCGGCCCCGCTTCCACGAACACGTCATCGATACCATCCGCCGCAAGCGCCTCGAGCGCCCCGCTGAGTCCTGCCTCGGGCGAGTATGAGAGCACGGTCGCGCTGGTGGCTCCAAGCTCCCTCAGGGCCCTCTCAGAGGCTCCACGGGGTACCAGCACCGTTACGAGAGGTCCACCGTCGGAGAACATGCGGGCCGAGGGGCTCGCCACCGACTCGCGGCACAACACCACACGCCGCGGGCCAGCCGTCACGTCGCGCATGTGCGATGACTCTCCACGCACCGTGAGGAGCGGGTCGTCGATAACAAGGGTGCGGGCGCCGACGAGGATCGCCGTGGACTGCGCGCGAAGCCGCATCACGAGATCGCGCGCGCCTGCGCCGGTGATGGTGGCGCGACGTCCGCCCTCGAGCGCGAGACGTCCGTCGAGTGACAGCGCGACCTTCACCCTCACGAACGGGCGGCCTGTCGAGAGCCGCGTCAGCCACGCCTCGTTCTGCGCGAGAAACGGCGTGTCATCGGATGCGAACCGCACCGCCACGCCCCGCGCTGCGAGCGCCTCGGCGCCGCCTCCGGAGACCTTGGTGTTCGGGTCCCGCATTCCGATGGTCACGGATGCGACTCCGGCTTCGAGCAGCCTCTCGACACACGGCGGCGTCCGACCGTAGTGGTTGCAGGGCTCGAGCGTGACGTACGCGTCGGCGCCACGCGCGGACTCGCCCGCTGCGTCGAGCGCAACTACCTCGGCGTGAGCCAGGCCCGCCCGCGCGTGATACCCCTCGCCCACGACGACACCGTCGCGCGCGACGACACAGCCGACGAGCGGGTTGGGGCTCACCGTGCCACGGCCGCGTTCCGCGATCAGGAACGCACGGCGCAGCAACGGGTCATCGATACCGACCGCAGGGTCGGAGAACAGACGCATCCGTGCCCTTCCTTCTCCCATCCAGACTGTCACTGTCGGCTCCGGGATCTCACCGGATCGGCCCCTTGCGGGGTTCGCGGGCTCTCACCGCCGGTGGGGAATCGCACCCCGCCCTGAAGAAAGTCGTGCGTGTAGTCTACACCATGCGCCCAGTCGCACTTCGGCGGATCTCGCGGAGCGCTTCGGCGGGGTCCGGTGTACAGAAGATGGCGCTGCCGGCGACGAGCGTGTCAGCACCGGCCGCCACGACCCGCGGCGCGGTCGTCGCATCGATTCCGCCGTCCACCTCTACGCGCGGACACACGCCCGCGCGATCGCACATGGCCCTGATCTCGGCGATCTTGCCAACCGACGACTCGATGAACGACTGCCCGCCGAAGCCGGGATTGACGCTCATCACGAGCACGAGGTCCACGTACGGCAGGATTTCCGCGATCGCCGAGGCCGGCGTGCCCGGATTGAGTGTGATCCCGGGGCTCGCCCCGCCGTCACGGATCGCCTGGATCGTGCGGTGAACGTGCACCGACGCCTCGATGTGGATCGTCACGATGTTCGCACCGGCGTCTACGTACCAGGCGGCCGTCCGGTCGGGGTCCGACACCATGAGATGGCAGTCGAGCGGCCGGGAGGCCACACGCTTCACGGCCTTCACCACGGGCGGGCCGATCGTGAGATTGGGAACGAAGTGACCGTCCATCACGTCGAGGTGGATGAAATCGGCCCCCGCCGCCTCGATCGTCTCGACCGCCTCGGCAAGCCGCGTGAAGTCGGCCGAGAGTAGCGACGGTGAGATGAAGAGCTCGTTTGCCATCAGCCCTACCCTTCGTCCTCAACAAGACCCAGGCCGTGCATCTCATCGGCGGCCGAACGGCCCATCAACACTGCACCGGCCTCAGATGCCAGGTGCCCATCGAACAGGATCGAGCGAACCTGATGTGTGATCGGAAGCTCGATACCGAGCTTCGCTCCGAGTTCGTCGATGGCCTTGGCGCTCTTCGCGCCTTCCGCAACCATCTGTGTCTCGGCCGAGTAGCTCTCCACCGTACCGCCACGTGCCACCCATTCGCCGAGCGCGCGGTTGCGGCTGTGGCGCGAGGTGCACGTCACGATGAGATCGCCCATGCCGGCCAACCCCATGTACGTGAGCGGCTTGGCGCCGAGATGGGCGCCGAGACGCGTCATCTCGGCGAGCCCGCGAGTCATCAGTGTGGCCTTGGTGTTGTCTCCGTAGCCGAGCCCGTCGCTCATCCCTGCAGCGACCGCGATCACGTTCTTCGACGCGCCACCGAGCTCCACCCCGATCACGTCGGGGTTGGTGTACACGCGGAAGACCGGCGACATGAACAGGTCCTGGAACATGCGCGCGACAGCCTCGTCGTAGCCGGCGATGGCGGTGGCCGACGGCACGCCTTTGGAAACCTCCTCGGCATGGTTGGGACCAGACAGCGCGGCAAGGCGCTCTCGATTTCCGAGAACGTCCTCGAGTACCTGCGTCATCCGGAAGAGCGAGTCCGCCTCGATGCCCTTCGACAGGTTCACGATGGGCACGTGAGCAGACAGCGAGCCGCGCATGGCCTCCGCGACGCCGCGGACCCCGTGGCTGGGCGTGACGACCACGACCGCCTCGGCCCCCGCGACGGCCTCTTCGATATCGGGCGTCGCGTACGTGCTCTCGGGAAGTGCGACATCCCGCAGGTAGACGGGATTGCGATGCTCGGCGTTGATGCCCTCGGCGATTTCAGGTTCACGCGACCACAGAGTGACCGGGACACCCTTGCCGCCGAGCAGCCAGCACACGGCAGTCCCCCATGACCCTGCACCGATGACCGCTACGCGCATCACTCACTCGCCCCCGTTGCCTCGACCACGCGAACGCATATCATCCCAGAGCCTGCGCTTGAACGTCACCTTCGGCTCGGTGCCATTGGCGATGCGCCTCATGTTCGACCGGTGCCGCCAGAGCACCAGGGCCGAAGCAAGGACGGCGAACGCGAGAAGCGCCGTCCGCTCGGGATACACAACCCAGCATATACCCGGGAACACGACGCCGAGGGTGATGGAGCCAACCGATACCATGCGAGAGAGCCCGACGGCGACGAGGAAGATGGCGAGCAGGATCGGCCATGCCTTGGGTGCGAGCACGAGGATCGCACCGGCTGCTGTGGCGACACCCTTTCCGCCCGCGAAGCCGATGAACGGGGAGAACGAGTGACCACCGATCGCGGCGATGGCGCCGAGGACCGCAAACCAGCTCACGACCGCCTCGGTCGAGCCGGGCGGCGCAAGAAGGCTCGCGAGCCACACGCCCACGGCGCCCTTGGCTCCGTCGAGCAGCAGCACGCCGATGCCCGGCACCGTCCCGAAGACGCGCAATACGTTGGTAGCTCCGGTATTGCCCGAGCCGAGCGCGCGGATGTCCTGGTGCCAGAAGAGGCGCACCACGATGACCGCCCAGGGGATCGACCCTGCAAGATAGGCAACGAGCGCCGCCCCGGCGATCCTGAGCGCGAGCTCCACGTCAGTCCTTCTTCCTGAACTTCAGACGAACGGGTGTGCCCACGAGGTCGAACGACTCGCGGAGGCGGTTCTCCAGGTAGCGCTCGTAGTTGGTGTCGACAAGGCGCGGGTGGTTGGCGAAGAACGTGAACACCGGCGGGCGGGTGCCGGTCTGAGTCGCGTACTGCAGGCGGAGCATGGCGCCGCCCTTCGAGATGGTGTGCCCGCTCGCGCGCAGGTCACTCAGCATGCGGTTGAGTCGGCTTGTCGGGATGGTCTGCGCATACGACTCGAATACCGACGAGATCATCGGCAGCAGCTTGTGGACCCCTGTGCCCTTCAGCGCACTCACCCTCACTACCGGGGCGTAACCGATGAAGCCGAGCTTGTCCGGCAGGCGCTCCACGAGATCGATCTTTGCCTCGGGCGCCTCGACGAGGTCCCACTTGTTGAGCGCGATGACCAGCCCGCACCCGCGCTCCTCGGCGAAGCGCGCCACACGCTGGTCCTGGTCGGTCACCCCGGTGGCCGAGTCGATCACGAGCACGGCTACGTCGGCACGGTCGATGGCGCGCATGGCGCGGACGAACCCGTAGTACTCGACCGACTCGTCGATCTGCGACTTTCGGCGCAAGCCCGCCGTGTCCACGAGGCGAAACGTCGTGTCGCCGTCGTGCAGTAGCGTGTCGATGGCGTCTCGCGTGGTGCCGGCGACCTCGGACACGATGGCCCGCTCGCGGCCCAGGAGCCGATTGTAGAGCGACGACTTGCCCGCGTTCGGCTTCCCGATGATGGCGACACCGATTGCTTCGCCCTCCTCGGTCGTCTCGACCCCTGGAAGCGCGTCGACCAGAGCGTCGAGCAGATCCCCCGTGCCATGGCCGTGGAGCGCCGAGACCGGCCACGGTTGGCCAAGACCGAGCGCCCAGAATTCGTGGATCGGGTCCTCGCGCCCGGGAGTGTCGAGCTTGTTCACCACGAGGAAGACGGGGGTGTCCTGCCTGCGCAGAAGCCCGGCGACTTCCTCGTCACCCGCCGCGATGCCCACCGACCCGTCCACGAGGAACACCACGGCGTCCGCCTCGCGCGCCGCGACGACTGCCTGCTCGCGGATCGAGTCGCCAAAGGCGTCATCGGTGGAGAACTCGATGCCACCGGTGTCGACGAGCATGAAGTCGCGGCCGTTCCAGTCGGCGCGATGGTAGCTCCGGTCGCGTGTGACACCGCTGGACGGGTGCACGATGGCGTCCTGTGTCTGGATGAGCCTGTTCACGAGCGTGGACTTGCCGACGTTGGGTCGGCCCACCACCGCGATGATAGGAAGGGTCATGTGTGAGCACGTCCTTGCACGTTTGAGAGAGCGGCTACGAGACTGCCTGCGTCGCTGCCCACCACGCGCACGTCGGCACCCGTGCGTGCCGAGAGCTGCGCCGCCGGCACGTCATCGATGAGCAGCCCGTCGGAGTTTACTACAACGTCAGGGACGAGGTACGTGCACGCCGCGCCGTCATCGAGGATGGCAGCCACGATGTCGGCGCCTCCCAGGAGCCCGGTGACACTCACGTTTCCGCCGAACAGGACGTTCGCGACGGGGAGCACCCGGACTCCCCTTCGCGAAGCGCTATCCAGCAGTCCGTGTCGGTCGAGAAGCGCGGAGAGCACCGGCGCGAAGAGCTCGCCGGTCACCAGGGAGATGCGGTCTTCGGACTCGGCAGGCGGTGCCTCGGCCAACGCATCCGCAAACTCGTCGATGAAAGCCGTCGCCATGCCAATCCCGTTCTCAAACTGCGGAAAGTCGTCGTAGGCCGTGGCGGGCGGAAGCGGCACTTCGGCCAGCAGGTAGAACTCGTCCGCAGCGTAGACCCATCCCACGCCGCGATCGGCCCGCATCCGCTCCTGCCAGCGCTGGAGCACTCCCAGTACGGCACGGGCGCCCGCGGCATCGTAAGACGCGGTCCAGCGCCGCTGATGCCCCGTGAACCCCATCGGCACGCATCCCACCGACAGGATACCCGCGCGCTTGGCGAGGTACGCGAGGGTCCTCTCGAGTACCCGACCATCGTTCACACCGGGAACGAGCACGATCTGCACGTGCACCTGGATGCCCGCGGCCAGCAGTTCGTCGAGGGTGTGCAGTGCGTCGTCGTCAGAGGATGGACAGATCAGCCGCGCGCGCACATCGGGATCCGCGGCGTGTACCGAGACGTGCAGCGGCGACAGTCGCTGTGCGACGATCCGCGCGACGTCGGAGTCGTCGAGATTGGTGAGCGTCACGAAGTTGCCCGCCAGAAACGACAGGCGGTAGTCATCGTCACGCACATAGAGCGAGGGGCGCAGACCAGCGGGCAGTCCCCTCACGAAGCAGAAGACGCATGCGTTCTCGCACTCCCTGACGCCGTCAAACACGACATCTGTGAAGGTGACGCCGAGAGGCTCACCGGGTGTGCGGGTCACGCGGAGCGTCCGGTCCGCGCCCTCACGGCGGACCGACAGCGTGAACTCGGGTTCGTCGGTGTGCCACCACCAATCGATGACGTCGGTGAGCGGCCGCCCGTCAACCGCGGCGACGACGTCACCCGCACGCAGCCCTGCCCGCCCGGCCGCCCCCGGCGCTACCGCAGCGACGGTGCCGCCTGCACCCGTCCCCTCACGCATCGCCCGACATGGCTTCCACAGCCGCGATCACACCGCGGATCTGCTCGTCGGGTGTGGACGCCCCCGCGGTGATACCCACCACCTCGGCGCCCTCGAACCACGAGTCCTCCAGCTCGGCCGCGGTCTCCACATGGTGGGTGCGAGGGTTGCGCTCGGCGCATATCTCGGTCAGGCGCTTCGTGTTACCCGAGTTGTGGCCACCCACCACCACGATCACGTCCACACTGTTGGCGAGTTCAGCGGCAGCGGTCTGCCGCTGTGCCGTAGCGCTGCAGATGGTGTTGCAGACACGCAGCTCGGAGACGCGCGGCAGAAGGGCGCTCACGACCTCCCGGAGCAGTGCCGGCGGCTGTGTGGTCTGCACCACCACGCCCACACGGCGCCCGACGCGTTCCGGCAGATCCCCAGCGCGCTGAACGATGTGGGCCTGTCCGCCGGCATGCGCGAGAATGCCCTCCACCTCGGGGTGGTCCGACTCGCCGACGATGACCACGGCATACCCCGACGCATGCAAATCGGCAGCGCAGGTGTGCGCAGCACGCACAAAGGGGCATGTCGCGTCCACGACCGCCAGTCCGCGGGACTCGGCATCGGTGATGACCGCCGGATCCACGCCGTGCGAGCGGATGATCACCGTTCCGGTGGGGATCTCGTCCAAAGACGAGGCCACACCTACCCCCTGCCTCTCAAGCGCGGCGACGGCCTGCGGGTTGTGGATGAGCGGGCCGAGTGAGGCCACCGGTTCCCCTGTGCCGGCCGCCTCGCCAGCAAGACGGAGCGCTCGCTCGACCCCGTAGCAGACGCCTGCGTGACGCGCCACCACCACACGCATCGTCATCCCCTCCTTGCGCGGTCGAGCTCTTCGGCAATGCGCTCCATCACGACCGCCGTGAGCGCGGCCACGCGCTCTTTGCGACCGGCTCCGGGAGCGACTTCCGCGGGGATGATCGGCACGCCCATGTGGATCGACGTGCGTGCAAGACGCGGGAATCGCGCACCCCGGGGCCACACGCGATCTGTGCCGACGAACGCTACGGGCACGATCGGGGCATCGGCCCGAAGGGCGATGAACGCGGCGCCGCCATGCGCCTCGCCCAGTGCCTCAGCGTCGCCGGTGGCCCGGCTGCCTTCGGGGAACACGCCCACGAGCTCACCGCTCCGCAGGAGCTCTGTGGCGGTCGTGATAGCGGCGCGGTCGGGCTCGCCTCGGCGCACCGGGAAACCCCAGAGCCGCGGCAGGGCCCATCCGATGATCCGGCTCTCCCAAAGCTCCGCTTTGGCCATGAAGTGCACCGGACGCGGAGACGCGCACCACAGAAGGATCGGATCCATGTAGGAGACGTGGTTGCCCGCAAGCATCGCGCCGCCCGGCGGCAGGTGTTCGGCGCCGACGAGGCGCGTACGGAGCAGCAGGCGCAACAGGCGTCCGCCTGTTGCGCGAAGTACCCGCGCGAGTCGGTAGTGCTTCACCGGGCCGCCTCGAAACGCGCCACGATCGCATCGACGACCTGATTCACCGTGAGGCCCGTGGTATCAAGGAGCTCCGCGTCGTCCGCCTGGCCGAGCGGGCTGGCTTCACGCGTCGAGTCGAGGTGATCGCGGCGCTCGAGCCGGGCCTGAACCTCGTCCGTCTCCACCGCATGCCCCGCGTTCACGAGGTCGATCTGCCGGCGTCGCGCGCGCTCCTCAGCCGAGGCCGTGAGGAACACTTTCACCTCGGCAGCGGGGAACACCACGGTACCGATGTCGCGCCCCTCGACGACGGTGTGCCGTGCGCTTGCGAGTGCGCGCTGCTGACGCACGAGTTCCCGACGCACCTCCGGGATGCTTGAAGCCGCGCTCACCGACGCGTCCACTTCAGGGAGGCGAACCGCCGTGGTGACGTCACGGCCTGCGATCCACACGGAGCTTGGCAGGCTCGCGCCCTCCTCGTACGTGAAGGTCACCGGATACCGCGCCGCGAGTCGGGCCACGCCGTCGGCATCGTCCGGCTGAAGTCCGCGTTCGAGCGCGAGCCACGTCACCGCACGGTACATCGCGCCGGTGTCGAGGTAGTGGATGCCGAGGCGTCGGGCGACCGCCTTGGCGACGGTCGACTTCCCGCTGGCCGCGGGCCCATCGATTGCGATGATCACGTGCGGACTCCCGGTGCGGTATCAGGCAAGGGCATTCTAGCACTCCCTACCCCCGCAAGACCGGCGCGCCGAGGGCGGACAGGTCCTCGCCGAAGCGCGGATAGGACACGTCGCACGCCTCGAATCCCTCGACGACCGTCTCTCCTTCGGCCACGAGCCCAGCCACGGTCCACATCATCGCCAGCCGATGGTCACCGAGCGACGGCACTCGGGTACCGCGAAGCGGTGTCGGGCCGGTCACCTCGAGCCAATCCTCCCCGGCCTCCACGTGGGCTCCGAGTGCCTCGAGTCCGGAGCGAACGGCCTCGAGGCGGTCGGACTCTTTCACGCGTAGCTCGCCCACACCCTCGAAACGCGTCGTGCCGGATGCCTGCGTCGCAATGAGCGCGAGGATCGGGACCTCGTCGATGAGCGACGGAACCTCCTCGGGGGTCACCGTGGTGCCCGAAAGTGCCGGAGCGGCGCTCACCGTGAGCGTCGCGATGTCCTCTGCGCCCATCGACGTTGGTGCCGACCGCCTGATCCGGGCCCCCATGCGATCGAGAACCCGCAGGAACCCGATGCGCGTGGGGTTGAGCGAGACATCGCGCAGGACGATCTGGCTCCTGGGCACGATGGACGCGGCGATGGAGAAGAATGCGGCCGATGACGGGTCCGCGGGAACGACGACCTCTGTCGCGTGAAGTCCGGCGGGGCCGTCCACCGACGCAGACAGGTCGGAGGCCTCAACCGTGACCGGAACCCCGAATGCAGGCAGCATGCGCTCGGTATGGTCGCGGCTGCGCGCCTGCTCGGTGACCGTGGTAGTCCCGACTGCTCGCAGCCCTGCAAGGAGCACCGCCGACTTCACCTGCGCGCTCGCCACCGGCGATGCGAAGCTCACGGCGCTCAGGCCGCCACCGTGTATGCGCACCGGCAGCGATCCCCCGGCACTGGTCTCGAACACTGCGCCCATCGTGGTGAGCGGATCGGTCACGCGTCGCATCGGTCGAGCCGAGAGGGACTCATCGCCACTGAGCGTGACGTCAACAGGCCAACCCGCGAGAATGCCCATCAGAAGCCGCACCGTCGTGCCCGAGTTGCCGCAGTCGATCGGCACGCCCGGCGAGACCGGTCCGCGCGATCCCCACCCGGTGACCTCAAGCTCGAGGCCCTCTGAGGCAACATCCACGACACGCACGCCGGCGCCGAGCGCAGCCACAGCGCCCATGGTGGAGCGGACGTCGGCGCTGTCGAGCACCCCACGCAGCCGGGACACACCCTCGGCCATAGCCGCGAAGAGCACCGCGCGGTGCGAGATGGACTTGTCCGACGGAACGCGAAGGGAACCGACAAGCGGGCTTCGGGCTGCGCGAACGCGGAGGTCCATCACTGCTCACCCGATCCCAGTGGCCGAAGCAGCGGCGAGAACCCGTGGGCCGCCAGGTCCTCGAGCAGACCATCGACGTCGCCCTCATCCGTGAGCACGAGCCGCAGGACCGCGCTGTCCTCGGACTGGTGGTCGATCTCGATGTCCTCGATGTTGCACCCCGCGCGGCTCACGGCCGTCGTCACGATACCCACCACGCCCGGCCGATCGGTGACCGGCACCGACAACTCCACCAACTCTGCGGTAGCGGGCACCCACTGTGCGGGCAACGCACGCCGCACCTCGGCCGGCCCGCTCAACCACGCACGGACCGCCGCGGCCTCTCCGCGCTCGACACGTCTGCGGAACTCGGCCAGTACGCGTTCAAGATCGGAGAGGCCTGCGATCACGGCCGGGGCGTTGTCTAGGCAGATGCCGGTCCACAGCTCCGGGCTTCCCGCTGCGATGCGCGTCATGTCCTTGAAGCCGCCCGCCGCGAGACGCAGCAGGTCGGCTCCGGCGCGGTCGGCCCGCTCGCGGGCAAGCTCTACGAGCGCCGCAGCGGCGACGTGGGGCACATGACTTACCACGGCGACTGCCTCGTCGTGCGCTGCGGCGTCGACGGAGACCACGCGGGCGCCAAGCGAGGTCACGAATGCATGCACGCGCCGGTAGGCGGTCATGTCGGTTGAGGCCGACGGCGTGAGGATGTAATACCCGCCATCGAACAGCGTCGGTGTCGCAGCCACCACGCCGCTACGCTCGGACCCGGCCATCGGGTGTCCGCCCACGAAGTGATACGTAGCGCCCAGCGCCCCGGCGTGCTCGACGACCGCGCGCTTGGTGGACGCGACATCGGTGACGATGCCCGAGTAGCCTCGCTCGGCCAACTCGTCCAGCCAGGTGAGCGTCGCCGCCACCGGCGTGCCGAGCAGCACCAGATCCGTTGCATCCGGACCGAACCAGCCTGCCCCGGCTGCCTCCTCCGGGGTCACCGCCTCAGACGCAATTCCCGCGTTGAGCGCGAACGAGATCGACGCAGAGTCGGTGTCCACCGCGCGGATGGACATCCCGGGGTGCGCTCGGCGCGCGGCCAGCGCCACCGAGCCTCCCACGAGCCCCAGCCCGATCACGGTCAGGCCGCGTATCGTCACGACACGGCCCCTGTGCTCTTGCCCTCGATGGCGATGCGCGGGCCGATGTCCTGCATGAGCGCCTCGAAGCCCTCGAAGGTGAGCGATTGCGGGCCATCTGATCGCGCCCGTTCCGGCTCGGGATGGACCTCGATCATGACACCGTCCGCGCCAGCAGCAACCGCGGCGCGGGCCATTGGCGCGATCAAGTCGCGTCGACCCGTCGCGTGAGACGGGTCGACGATGACAGGCAGATGCGTGAGCGTCTTGAGCGCCGCCACTGCGGCGAGATCGAGCGTGTTGCGGGTGTAGGTCTCGAACGTCCGGATGCCCCGCTCGCACAGGATCACGTCGCGGTTGCCGCCCTTGAGAACGTACTCGGCGGCCGAGAGGAGTTCCTCGATCGTGGCCGAGAGCCCGCGCTTCAGAAGCACCGGCCTGTGCATGGTGCCGAGCTCGTCGAGCAACATGAAGTTCTGCATGTTGCGCGCGCCAACCTGAAGCACATCGGCGTACTCGGCCACCATAGCGGCGTCGCGCACGTCGAGCACCTCGGTCACCACCGGGAGTCCGGTGGCATCGCCGGCCGCACGAAGCAGCCGGAGCCCCTCCACGCCCATCCCCTGGAAGGCGTACGGGCTGGAGCGGGGCTTGAACGCCCCTCCGCGCAGCATGGTGGCCCCGGCGGCCTTCACCGCCCGGGCTGTGGCGAGCATCTGCTCCTCCGACTCGATGGAGCAGGGCCCGGCGATCACGCCGAACGCTCCCCCACCGATGGCGGTCGCACCAACGCGCACCACCGTGTCGTCGGGCTGGAAGTCGCGGCTGACGAGCTTGAACGGTTTGAGCACGCGGATGACCTGCTCGACGCCGGCCAGACCCTCGAACTCGAGCGAGTAGATGACCTCGCGGTCACCGATGACGCCGATGATGGTCTTGATCTCTCCGCGCGACAGGTGCGCCTCGGCACCCGCCTCGGTGAGAAGATCGACCACGTGCTGGACGTCGTCTTGCGATGCGTGGTCACGCATGATAACGAGCATGGCGCCTCACCCCTTCGGCACGCGTCTCGCGTGCTTGTGTGACGGTCTCTGGCGGCCGCCACGCGCCGACAGCGCGACTATACGCTGCCGAGCCGGGCGATGACCGCCTCGAATGCCTCGATCGTCCGGCGCATCTCCTCGGCGGAACCCACACTCACACGCAGGGCGGGCGCATTACCGAAGTCGCGGACGATGACCCCCTCCTCGAGGAGGGCCTGGAACACTTCGACCGGCCGCTCCGTCCTGAAGTAGACGAAGTTCGTCTCCGACGGCACCCAGTCGATGCCGAGCCGGTCGAAGCCCGAATAGAGATACGTCTTCTGTTCTTGGTTCTCTTTCCGACGGCGCTGAACCTCGGTTTCGTCGTCGAGAGAGACGAGTGCAGCCACTTGAGCGAGCGTACTCACGTTGAACGGCTCGCGTACGCAGTCGATCGCGCGCACCACGGGCTCGGGGGCAAAACCGTACCCGACGCGCAGCCCGGCGAGTGAGTAAATCTTCGAGAACGTGCGCAGCACCACGAGTGGCCGCTGGCCGTCGAAGTAGTCGAGACCGTCAGGGTACGCCGGATCGGTGGCGAATTCGAAGTACGCTTCGTCGAGCACGAGCAAGACGTGATCGGGTAGTGCTTCGAAGAATCGCTCGAACGCGTCACGACCGACGATCGTGCCGGTCGGATTGTTCGGGTTGCACAGGAACACGATCCTCGTGCGCTCGGTGACCGCCGCGAGCATCGCATCGAGGTCGTGCGTCTCATCTGAGGTAAGGGGCACCTTCACGTGTGTTGCGCCGAAGATGTTCGCGACCATCGGATAGACGACGAACGACGGCCACGCGTACACGATCTCGTCCCCCGGACGCAGTACCACCTGGCCGACGAGCCGCAACAGCTCGTTACTGCCGGAGCCCACGACGACACGTTCCACAGGAACACCGTGGCGCACGCCCAGCTTCTCCCGGAGCGCCTCAGAGGACCCCTCGGGGTAGCGATTGAGACAGCCGAGCTCGCCGCTTATGGCTGCAATGGCAGACGGGAACGGCCCCGCCGGGTGCTCGTTGCTCGAGAGCTTCACAATATCCGAGCGGCCGCAGCGCTCCTGGACCTGGTCCTCGCGCAGGCCGGGAGGATACGGCGTCAGCGCGTGAAGCTCTTCCCGGATCAGGCGGTCCCAGTCCACGGTGCGTCCTCCCAGCATCAGGGTTGAGGAGCATTCTCCCGCACGGGCCGACGCGGCGCAACACTCGGCCAACGCAGAGCCTCGCCCGTGTCACGCCGCGGCAGCGTCCAATCTGTCGAGTACCCACAAGCCGTCATGCGTCTGGAGCGTGGCCACGGCAGCGTTCGGGATATCGATGCGCCACACTTCCTCCACCGTGATGCCGAGCAGGGCCGCTAGCAGGTGGCGGAAGACGCCCCCATGGGTCACCACTACCGCGGGCGAGGGACCTACCGCCGCACGCCGCGCGGCGGCCCCGACCCGCGCATCGAATGCGCTCCCAAACTCGCCACCTGGTGCCACCGGTCCGCCGGTGTAGTCCAGAGCGATCCCGCGGGCGGACATCTCGTCCCACGTGAGACCCTCGGCATCACCGAAGTCGATCTCCTTGAGGTCCTCGACGATCTCAAGAGGGGTTCCTTTGGGAGTGATGAAGCGCGCGGTCGTGAGTGCCCGGCCAAGCGGCGATGTGTACACGATCTGTGGCTCGTCTGCGGCGACCACCCGTGCGAGCGCAGTCATCTGTCGCCGTCCGAGCTCGGTGATCGGGGAATCAGACTGCCCGACGAGACGGCCCTGTACGTTGGCGAGCGTCTGGGGATGCCTCACGATCAGCAACTTGCGCTCCTTCGCGGTCACGCCGGACCTCCCACGAGCGCGCATGCGACGAGCACGGCGGTCTCGGTGAGCACAATAACGGCACCGAGCACGTCGCCCGTGATGCCTCCGAGTCGCCGGGCGAAAAGACCGGGCAACCCCAGTGCCACACCCACGCCACCGAACACGATCGGTATACGACCGCCATCCGGCGGGAACGCGAGAAGGAGCGCCACCGCTGCAAACATCGCGAGCACAGCCCCTGGCGAGACCGTCTCCGCCAGGCGTGCGGCGAGTCCATCCTCTCGCGCCGGCCGACGGGCGAACAGCGCTGCCGCTGCCCCGAACCGTCCGATCACAGAGGCAGCACCAAAGCCCCACCATGAACCGCTCTCGACGATCATGGCCACCGCGACGATCTGCATACCGAGCACCAGGACGAGGGCCACCACCCCGAAGGCCCCGATTGACGAGTCGCGCATCACGGCGAGACGCCGGTCGGCGTCGCCTCGAACCCCGATGCCGTCGGCGGTGTCCGCCAGGCCGTCGAGGTGCAAGAAGCCGGAAAGCAGCGCTAACGCGCTCACGATCACCGTCGCGGTGAGGAGCGCGCCGAGGCCCTCGGAGACTCCGAGCGCACGTGCACCCGAAGCGATCGCCGCCGCCAGAGCGCCGAAGAGCCAGCCCACCGCGGGCAGGTACCGCGCAGGACGCTCCCCCTCTCTCGCTCCCAACGGGAGGACCGTCAGGAGCCGCACTGCTGTAAGTAGGTCGGCGAGAGGGTTCACGTATCCCCACGACCGCTCACGCCCGCTTCCGCGAACGTCGCCATACCGCTCATCATCCTGCAGGCGGCGCCCATGATGCCGATGGCGAGCGCGGCGCCGGTACCCTCGCCGAGCCGCATGTCCAGATCGAGCACCGGCGCGAGGTCCAGGGCGCGCAGCACGAGCGCGTGGCCGGGCTCGGCCGAGAGGTGGGACGGGAACAGATACCCGGCGCACGCGGGGCACATTTTGAGCGCCAGGAGCGCGGCCACGCCCGAGATGTAGCCGTCGCCCACCACGGAGATGCCGGCTGCCGATGCGCCGATCACCACGCCCGCCATCGCCGCGATCTCAAGACCACCGAGCGCCGCGAGCGTCCCCAGGGGATCGGAGCCTCGCACCGGGTTGGCCTCGAGCGCACGGCTCACCACGTGGGCCTTGCGCGCCACCCCCACATCATCGAGACCCGTCCCACGCCCGACGACCGCAGCAGGCGACACGCCGGTGAGAGCCGCGGTCAGCGCGGACGCCGACGTGGTGTTGCCGATGCCCATCTCCCCCGCGCCCACGATGACAACGCCCTCGGCAGCGAGGTCGTGCGCGACGTTCACGCCCACTGCGATCGCCGCCGCCGCCTCCTCACGCGTCATCGCGGGACCCTCGGCCATATTGTCCGTACCCCGTCGCACGTTCCTCTGGAGCACGCCGGGCAGCATCGCCGTGTCGGTCAGCACACCCACGTCGGTGACGACAAGGCGGGCATCCACGTGTGCGGCGAGCTGATTGACCGCCGCACCCCCGGCGCTGAAGTTCGCGACCATCTGCCAGGTGACCTCCGACGGCCACGGCGACACGCCCTCTGCGGTCACCCCGTGGTCGCCGGCGAAGATCGCCACCGCCGCGGGCGCGCCGGACGGGCGCACATCGTCTTGCACGGTCGCGATCCGAGCGGCTATCTCCTCGAGGCGTCCAAGGCTTCGCGGCGGTTTCGTGAGTGCATCGAGCCGCTCCCACGCGCGCGCAGTTGCGGTCGGGTCGACCTGTCGCACCCTGCTCAGTACGGCCAGTACCTCGCGTTCGAGCGGCCCCGGGTTTGTCACGCCGAGGGCCATGTGACCTCCTGCGGCAGGTCGGTGAGCCCGATCGATCTGCCGGCAATCACGAGCCACGCGATGTCGGCCCCGTCGATCAGTCTGCGGTTGGCATATCCGAGGGTGTCTCGGAACAGCCGACCGAGTGCGGTGGCGGGCACCACGCCCCACCCCACCTCGTTAGTGACCACCACCGTGGGGCCGCTGCGGGCGAGCAGGCCGTCCACGAGCGCATCGGCGATCGCACGCGCCCGGTCCTCGGCGTTCGCTTCCGCGATCTCGGTGCCGTCCGGCACGAGCGCGGCCACCGCCAGCCCGAGCACCGTCCCCAGGCAGTCCACCAGGAGGCATGCGCCCGGGTCGATCGCCTCGAGCCACCCGGGATCCTCGCCGACCTCGAGTACCGTGACCGATGAGGGACGGCTCTCCTGATGCCGTGCGATGCGGCGCGCCATCTCGGGGTCGTCGGCCCTGCCGCCCGCCGCCAGAACGACCGGTCGTCCACTCGCCAGCGCAAGCGAGAGCGCCATCGTGGACTTGCCGCTTCGGACCGGCCCCGTGAGTACCGCGATCATGCTGTACCTCCGAAGGCCGCATCGTGCAGAAGCCGGACCTCGTCGTCGGTCAGGCGCCTCACGCTGCCCACGGCAAGCCCGCCGAGCGGGAGCGGTCCGTACGCGACCCTGGCGAGCTTGCGGACCGGATGGCTGATCGCCGAGAGCATCCGCCGCACCTGGCGCTTGCGACCTTCCCGGAGCACGAGCTCCACCACAGCGGTGCCGTCTGACGACCTCTCGAGCAGCCGGGCCTCCGCGGGTGCGGTCATCCCGTCATCGAGATCGATCCCCACACGCAGGCGCCTCAGGTCTTCTCCGTCCGGCACCCCGTCCACCGTCGCGTGGTACATCTTGGGCACGTGATGCCGCGGGTGCATCAATGCGTGTGCGAGCTGCCCGTCGTTGGTGAGTAGCAGCAGGCCGGTGGTGGCGGCATCGAGGCGTCCCACCGGGAACAGCCGCGGCGCGTCTGCGGGGACGAACCGCGCAACCGTGAGTCTGCCCTGCGGATCGTCGAGCGTGGTCACTACGCCCGCCGGCTTGTTGAGCATCACGTACCAGAGCGTCGAGGGTAGCGCCACCGGACGGCCGTCCACACGAACCTCGTCGCGACCAGCGATAACCTTGGTGCCGAGCGCGCTGACGACCGTTCCGTTGACGCTCACCCGTCCGGCCACGATGAGGTCCTCGGCGCCACGCCGTGAGCTCACGCCCGCCCGCGACAGGAACTTCTGCAGCCGCTCAGGCGCGTCCTCGTCGGCAGACCGCGTGCGAGGGGACTCCTCCGACGTGCCGGATGCCCCGTTCTTCGCGGGCCCGGTGTCATTCCCCGTCGGCAGACTCGTCATCCTCATCCTCGTCAGCCTCGTGGTCCTCGAGCACGTCATCGTCATCGTCGACGCCCGTGTCGAGCGAGCTCCCCTCGAGGGCGTTCAACCGCTCGCGAATGGCGCGTTCGGTGACGGGATCGGGTGCGAACTCCTCGAGCGGGGGCAGCTCCGCCAGGTCCTTCAGTCCGAAACGCTCGAGGAACGTGCGCGTGGTCCCGTAGATGATCGCGTTTCCGGCGTTGCGGTCGCGCCCAACCTCGCGCACCAAACCCTTTTCGATGAGCGAGGAGAGGACCGCCTCGCTGTTGACGCCGCGCACCGCGTTCACACCCTGGCGCGTCACCGGTTGGTGGTAGGCAATGACCGCGAGTGCTTCGAGCGCCGCCTGCGACAGCCTGCGCGTGTCCCAGGACAGCACGTACTCCTCCACCTGCGCGTGATACGCGGGGTGCGTGTAGAGCCGCCACCCGCCGGCGACCTCGCGAAGCTGGAACCCGCGTTCGTCGGCGGCATACTCGGCGGAGAGCGTCTTGAGCGCCGACTCCACCTCGTCGGGGGTCGTCTCAAGGATGGTAGCCAGACGTGAGACGGACACCGGCTCGTCGGACACGAAGAGTAGTGCCTCCAGCGTGCCGAAGAGTGTCGCATTCTCCCTCGTCATGTCGCATCCCCCGTCTTCACGATGGCGATGTCGCCGAACTCCTCGTCTTGCTCCAACCGGACCATTCCGCGCTTGTACAGCTCGAGGATCGCGAGGAACGTCACGACGAGCTCCTCGACCGGCGCACCTTTGCGCACGAGGTCGCGGAACGTGGCCGACGGCCGGTTCGTGATCATGCGGGCCACCGCGTCCATGTGCATCTCGAGGCTGATCGGGGCCGAGGCCACGTGGTCGGCCTCGAGCAGGAAGATGTCACGCTTGTGGACCAGATCGGCGCAGACGACGGCCAGGCCGTGCAGCGTAACGCCCTCGAGATAGTCGGGCATGAGACGCACGAACGGTTCCTCGAGACCTGCTGACCGTCCGTGCATGTGCGACTCGGCCTCGTAGCGCGCCACGAGCTCGGCCGCGGCGTTCTTGAACTGCTTGTAGGCGAGCAGCCGTGCCACGAGGAGCTCGCGAGCCTGCTCCGGCGTCATGTCGTCGAACTCGTCGAGTTCGGGCGACACCTCGCTCGGCAGGAGCGACGCGGCTTTGAGCTCGAGGAGCGTCGCGGCGACGAGCAGGAAGTCGCTCGCCACATCGAGGTCGAGGTCCTGCATCCGGTCGATGTGTGCCAGGTACTGGTCGGCGATCTCGGCGATCGACAGTTCGGCGATGGCGACCTTCTGTTTGGCGACCAACTGCAGCAGCAGGTCGAACGGACCCTCGAACGCCTCTGTCCGCACGCGGTACGACATCGGGTTATGCGCCGGCGTCCACGTGCATCGCGCGCCGTACGTCCCCCATGAGTTCCTCCACCACGGGTCGAACGCGGGCGGCCCCGTCGGCGAGGACCTCCCAGGCCACTCCCGGCTCGACGGCCAGAGCGGCCCGCCGCTCGCGGAAGGGGCGCAGGTACGCGTTGAGATCCTCTACGAGCTTCCGCTTGTGCGCCACACACCCGCATTCGGCCACACGGCAGCAACGGTCCCACTCGGCGATCTCGCCCGGGTCACCTACGAGCTTGTGGATCTCCTGCAGCGGACAGATGTCCGGGTTTCCGGGATCGCTCTTGAGCTTGCGCGCCGGGTCCGTGATCATGCCCATCACCTTGGCCGACGTCTCCTCCTCGCTGTCCGAGAGGAAGATCGCGTTGCCGTAGCTCTTGGACATCTTGCGCCCGTCCGTGCCCGGCACCCGTGCGCCCTTCTTGGCGATCAGCGCAGCAGGCTCCGGCAGGAGCTGGCCGTACTGGTTGTTGAACCGGCGGACCACCTCGCGCGTGAGCTCCAGATGCGGCAGCTGGTCCTCACCCACCGGCACGACGTCTCCGCGCACGATGGTGATGTCGGCTCCCTGCAGCAGCGGGTAGAGGAAGAACCCCACGTTACCCAGGTCCTTCTCGCCGATCTGCTCGCGCTGCTCCTTGTACGACGGCACGCGCTCGAGCCAGGCCATAGGAGTGACCATGGAGAGGTACATCGTGAGTTCCGCGACCTCGGGCACGTCAGACTGGCGGTAGATCGTCGCCTTGGCCGGATCGATGCCAGCCGCGAGCCAGTCGAGCACCATCTCCTCGGTGTACTGACGAATCGCGTGCGTGTCCTGCCAGTCACTCGTGAGCGCGTGCCAGTCGGCCACGAAGTAGAACGCCTCGTAATCCTCCTGCATCTCGAGCATGTTCAGCATGTTGCCGAACCAGTGGCCGAGATGGGCATGGCCGGTCGGGCGGTAGCCGGTGAGCACGCGCTTCTTGGTCATCGGGTACAACGCTCCTCGCCTCGCAGGATGGATGCAGACAGTCTACCGCAGGAGCCTACAGCCCGACCCCCGTGAGCAGGCGCAGGAGCGGCAGTACCGTGATGCTGAAATACCCGCCGATCAGGTCGACGTTCAGGAGGCTCGGGAGCAGAAGCATCGCGCCGAAGAACACGAGGATGCCGTACCGCTCCACGCGGTGATACGACTCGAGCGCGCGGTCTGAGAGGAACAGCGGCAGGACCCGCGAGCCGTCAAGCGGCGGAATCGGTATCAGGTTGAAGAACATCAGCACGAGATTGATCTGGGCGAAGTAGTAGAAGGCGTAGAAGATCCAGCCGAGCGCAGTGACGAACCCGTCGCTGGCCGTAGCAAAGAGAACGTTGCCGCCCGCGACCACGAGCCGCGCAGCGAGCCCCGAAAGGAGCGCCAGCGTGAGATTCGTGGCGGGCCCGGCGAGGCCGGTGAGCATCATGCCTTTGCGGTAGTCGCGGTAGTACCCGGGATTGATGGGCACGGGCTTTGCGTAACCGAAGATCGGTCCGCCGCCGAACCAGAGGAGCAGCGGCAGAAGTATCGTGCCGAACGGGTCGACGTGCTTGATCGGGTTGAGGCTCAGGCGGCCCATGCGCTTCGCGGTGGGGTCGCCGAGGCGGTACGACACGTAGCCGTGGGACACCTCATGGAGCACGATCGCGGGGATGAACAGTGCCAACTGAAGCACGCGGATCAGAATGTCGTCCATATCACTCCGGGTCGCTGCGGCCGTGGCGCTTGACGAGCCGTTTCAGGTTCGCCAGCTCTGCGGTACGGCCCACCGCCTTGCCGTCGAGCATGTCGGCGCGGGCCTGGGCCAGGATAGCAGAGAACGCCGGCCCCGGTTGCAGCCCGAGTTCGATCACATCGGCGCCGGTGACCGACGGGCGCATCGGCGCCAGTACGCGCACGTACTCCTCCACGCGATCGCTCACCGAGGCGTCACCAGTCGCCCACAGGTACAGAAGCGTCTCGGCGGGAAGCGATTCCAGCAGGAAGTACAGACGGCTCGCGCGCATCCCGCGCCGGTCGCGCAGCCGAGCGCGAAGCGCCTCCTGACGTTCGGCTGTCGTCACGGCGGGCACGGCATACTCCCTGCCGAAGCGCAGCCACCGGCACCACCGCTCCGCGCCGGGCCCGCCCGCGTGCGCCACCATCGCAGCGACGAGCGTCGTCCGCCGTCGCGGTGCGCGCGGGAACGTTTCGGCGAGAGCCGGATATGCGTCGGCACACGCACGCACGTCCGCAATGATGTCGTCGGTGCCCACCCCGTCTGGCGCAAGCGCCGCGAGCGCTCCGCTCACCGCGAGCCGGACGAGCACGTCGGCTACCGCCGCTTCGTCAACGATGTCGAGCAGCTCCTCGCGGATGCGGGCACCCGACACCTCGTCGAGCATCCCCATCTCCACCGCCTGCTGAAGGAGTGCCGCCGTGGACGGATCGACGCTGAACCCGAACCGCTCGGCAAAGCGTGCGGCGCGCAAGACCCGTGTCGGATCCTCCACGAACGAGAGCGAGTGCAGCGCGCGGACCACGCCACGCTCCAGGTCATGCAGTCCGCCGAAGGGATCGGCGATCTGCCCGAACGCCTCCGGGTTCACGCACGCCGCCATCGCATTGATGGAGAAGTCCCGGCGGAAGAGGTCCTGCCGGAGTGACGATCGCTCCACGGTGGGAAGCGCACCCGGCCGCTGGTAGTACTCGGTACGCGCGCTCGTGATGTCGAGGTGGAGCGTCCCGGACCACACGAGAACGGCCGTCCCGAAGCGCCGGTGCACCTTCACGCGTTTGCCGAGTCGCTCGGCCACGTCGAGTGCGAATGCGAGCCCGTCACCCTCCACCACGATGTCGATGTCGAGATTCGCCGAGCCCAGCAGCATGTCGCGCACGAACCCGCCCACCGCGTGCGCGCGGAGCCCCGCCTCGTCGGCGAGCCGTCCAATCGTGCGCACCGCGTCGCGCGCGTCCTCCGGCAGGAGCGCGAGCGACTCGAGGAAGTCTTGCGAGGCCTGTACGCGCTGCAGGCTGATCCGTCGGTCGAGGTACGACTCGCCGTGCTCGGCCCTGAGCAGGTCTTTGCGCGTGACGATGCCGACGAGGCGCCCGTCCTCGATCACCGGCACCCGTCCGATCCCGGTCCGCACAAGCAGTCGCTCGAGGTCGGCCAGGTCCGCGTCGGGGGTCACCGTGATCGGGTCGCGCGCCATGAAGCCCGTCACCGGCGCGTGTCCGAGCCCGTGGCGGTCGGCCTTGTCCACGTCTTTGCGGGTGACGAGGCCGACGAGCCGATCGCCTTCGACCACGGGCAGCCCTCCGTGACCCCACGTAGCCATGACACGCCCCGCTTCGGCCATGACCGTCTCGGGTGTCACCGTCCTCACCGGCGAGGATGCGATCTCCCGCGCGGTGAGCGGTGGCGCCACCTCGGCGAGCAGCGCGCTTCGGATGCGCTCAACCACGTCAGGGATCGATCCGTGCCGTATCGCTGCCGAAGCGGCCTGCGGATGCCCGCCACCGCCCACATGTCTCAGCACTGCGCCGATGTCCACGTCAGCGATGCGACTCCGCGCCACCACCTGCAGCCGCTCGGGCATCTCGACGAGCGCGATGGCGACGCGGTAACCCAGGTCCTCACAGATGTAGTGCGTGAGCACCGAGGCCGAGTCGACGTACTCGCTCGAGGACGCGGTGCCGATGGCGATCTCCTGTCCGTTGATGTCCCACACCTCGAGTGAGTCGAGCAGCCCCTCGAGGATCGCCCGCTGTTCGGAGGTGAGGGCGCGCGACAGGAACTGGTTGAGCACTTCCATATCCGCGCCGGCGTTCATGAGGAAGCTCACCGCCTCGGCATCGTACGCGGTCGTGCCGGGATACGTGAGCGATCCCGTGTCCTCGTGGATGCCGAGGAGCATGACGGTCGCCTCGAGCGGCGTCACAGGGATGCCGCGGTCGCGGATCTCGTGGACGAGGATGGACGTGGTAGCACCGACGCTCATCGAGTGGTCCTGCGCGGCCTCGATATCGCCCTCCTGCCGCGGGTGGTGGTCGTAGACGATCACCTCCACGCCAGGGCGCTCCACCACCCCGCCAAGCTCACCGATGCGTCCCGGGTCGCGCGTGTCCACCATGATGACGCGCTCTATCGCGTCGAGGTCGAGTGTCTTGAGCTCGGCGAAGTCGACAAAGTCCTCGTGCAGGTTGTGGAACTCGCGGACGTTCGCGTTCTGCGATCCGAGGAACACCGCAAGCGCGTCGTCGTAGAGTTTGGTGCCCGCCACCATCGCAGCGTACGCGTCGAAGTCCGGGTTCGCGTGGCCGACGACCACCGCCGTCACGCGGTCGGTCCGGCGTGAGTGGCGGCGCGTCACGACCCTCAGACCTCGTGGAAGAGCGGCGGGATTTCAGGCTCCTCGTCACCGATGCGTACGGCGTCCCTGAGACGCGTCTCGCCCTCATCGAGGAGCGCCGCATCCGAGCTATAGAGCGTCCCGAGAGGGTCGCCCGCCGCCACCCGGTCCCCGATCTTCACCTCGATCTCGAGGCCGGCCCCCGCGTCGATGGCGTCCTCCCTGCGCGCGCGCCCCGCACCGAGCACCATGGCCGCGCGCCCCACGCCCTCGGCATCGAAGCCCGAGATCCAGCCGTCACGCTGCGCGCGCACCACGCGCGTGTGCCTGCCGAGCGGCAGCAGCTCCAGATCGTCGGCAACGGCGGGATCCCCGCCCTGTGCGGCGACCCACGCTCGGAACGTGTCGAGCGCGCGCCCCGACGCGATCGAGTCGAGTAGGAGTTCCCGGGCCGACCGTTCGTCGTCGGCAACACCGCCGAGGACGAGCATCTTGCCCCCGAGCACCAGGCAGAGCTCGGTGAGGTCGGCTGGCCCCACGCCACCGAGGGTGGCGATGGCTTCGCGGACCTCGAGCGCGTTTCCCACGGCCCGGCCGAGCGGTTGGTCCATGTCGGTCAGCACCGCAACGATCCTGCGTCCGAGCAGCTCGCCGACCCGCACCAGTTCGGCGGCAAGCGCCCGCGCGTCGGCCTCGGTCTTCATGAACGCACCCGAGCCCACCTTCACGTCGAGCACGATTGCATCGGCGCCACCCGCGACCTTCTTGCTGATGATGGACCCCACGATCAGCGGCATCGACGGCACCGTGGCCGTGACGTCGCGGAGCGCGTACATCTTCTTGTCGGCCGGGTCCACATCCGGACTCTGCCCGATGACCGCGATACCGATGTCCCGGACCTGCGCGAGGAACGCCGCCGGCTCGAGCGTCACGCTGAAGCCGGGGATCGATTCGAGCTTATCGAGCGTACCGCCGGTGAAGCCAAGGCCGCGCCCGCTCATCTTGGCGACCGGCACCCCGCAACTCGCCACCAGCGGCGCGAGGATGAGCGTGGTGGTGTCCCCCACCCCGCCGGTGGAGTGCTTGTCGACCTTGACACCCGGGATGCTCGCGAGGTCGACCATGCGGCCCGAACGCGCCATCGCTTCGGTGAGTGCCGCGGTCTCGGAGCTGTCCATCCCGCGGATGAACGCGGCCATCAGCCACGCCGCCATCTGGTAGTCGGCCATCTCGCCGCTGACGAACGCGCTCACGATCTGCGTGAGCTCCTCCGCTGTGTGCCTGCCGCCGTCACGCTTGACTTCGATGAGCTCCTCGATGGACCTCATGCGCCCCGCACCTCCTCGAGGAACGACGTCCCGCGGCCACAACGGTCTCTGAGGCCGTAGAAGTCGAGCACCGTCTCGCCGATGTCGCCGAACGTCGCGCGAATGCCAAGGTCCACGCCCGCGTCCACGCCCTTCATCTTGGCGATCAGCGGTGTGTACTCACGGCTGTGATCCGTCGACGACGTGGTGGGATCGCAGCCGTGGTCGGCGGTGATGATGAGCAGGTCGCCCCCCACCATCGCATCGAGCAGCTCGGGCATGCGACGATCGACCGCCTCGAGGCCGTCGGCGTACGCGCGGAAGTCGTTGCGGTGGCCCCACAGCATGTCGAAGTCCACGAGGTTGCAGAAGACGAACCCGGACTCGGGCCGCGAGACCTCTTGCACCAGGTGGTCGAAGCCGTTCATGTTGTCGGTCACGTGCGGCGACGACGTGATTCCTTGCCACGCGAAGATGTCACCGATCTTCCCGACGCCGAACACCGGCACGCCTGCGTCCTGAAGCAGATCGAGCACCGTCGGCTCTGAGGGCTTGACCGCGAAGTCGCGTCGCCGGTGGGTGCGCACGTATCTTCCGGTCTCATCAGGCCCCACGAACGGGCGCGCGATCACCCGGCCTACGCAGTGTTCGCCGGTGAGCATCGCCCGCGCGATCTCCGAGACCTCGTAGAGCCTCTCCAGACCGTACGCTTCCTCGTGCGCGGCGATCTGGAAGACCGAGTCAGCCGAGGTGTACACGATCGGCAGCCCGGTCCGCACATGCTCGTCACCAAGCTCGTTGATGATCACCGTGCCGCTCGCCACCGAGTTGCCGAGCACCCCATCGTGCCCGGTCAGCCGGCAGAACTCGGCGATCACGTCGTCCGGGAAGCCGTCCGGATACGTGGGGAATGGCCGCTCGAGCACGAGGCCCATCATCTCCCAGTGCCCCGTCGTGGTGTCCTTGCCTGCTGAGCGCTCCGCGTTCTTGCCCCACGACGCCACCGGCGTCTCCGTGGGCGGCACGCCCTCCACCGGTGTGATGTTCCCGAGCCCCATCGCGCCCATCACCGGCATCGAGAGCCCTCCCACCGCGCGAGAGGTGTTGCCGAGCGTGTTCGACCCCTCATCGCCGTAGTCGGCTGCATCGGGAAGCGCCCCCGCCCCCACGCTGTCGAGCACCAGAACGATGGCCCTCGGCTCACGCTCAGATGCGCTCACCGCAACCTCCTTCAGCAGGTCACATGACGACGCGCGCGACCTCGTCCAGGCTGGTCACACCTGCGGCCACTTTCTCGAGCGCGTCCTGTCTCAGTGTCTTCATTCCCGCCGAGAGCGCAGCGGCACGGATGGCCTCCGACGGCGACTCGGCAAGGAAGAGCCGCTCAAGCTCGTCGTCCATCGCCATGACTTCGAACACGCCGGTGCGGCCGCGGAACCCGGTGCCGTGGCAGTCGTCGCACCCCTTCTCGCCGGGTCCATAGAAGGTCATTCCCGCAACCTCCTCGGCCCGGAAACCACGATCGGCAATCTGCGCCTTGGTCAACCGGGTCTTCACCTTGCACGAGGGACACAGGCGCCGCACGAGACGCTGCGCCACCACCCCGATCAGGGCGCTCGAGGCGATGAAGGGCGCGACCTCCATGTCCGAAAGCCGGGTGAGCGCCGACGGGGCGTCGTTGGTGTGGATGGACGACAGCACGAGGTGTCCGGTAAGCGCCGCGCGCGTGGCGATCTGGGCTGTCTCGGGATCCCGGATCTCGCCGACCATCACGATGTCCGGGTCTGATCGAAGCACGGTGCGGAGCAGGTGCGCGAACGAGAGCCCGATCGCCGGGTTCACCGCCATCTGCGTCACGCCCGGCACCTGGAACTCGATGGGATCCTCGATGGTGATGATCTTCCGGGTAGGTTGGTTCAGGTGCAACAGCGCCGCGTAGAGTGTCGTCGACTTCCCCGACCCCGTTGGACCGGAGACCAGGATCTCCCCGTACGAGCGTGACAGGAACCGCTCCATCATCTGCCGGTGCGCATCGTCCATTCCGAGGTCGGCGAGCGTCTGCTGCTGCGCCTCGTGGTTGAGGATGCGGATCACGATGTTCTCGCCGTACGGCGTGGGCAGTGTCGCAACGCGCATGTCCACAGCGCGATCGTTCACCACGAGGCCGATCCGGCCGTCCTGCGGACGACGGCGCTCGGCGATGTCCATCTCGGCCATCACCTTGAGACGGCTGATGAGACCGGGCCTCGCGCTCGTCGGCAGGTGCATGACCTCCTGAAGCACGCCGTCAACACGGAAGCGCACCCGAACCGAGCGCGCGCCAGGCTCGATGTGGATGTCGCTCGCCTCATCGATCACGGCTTCTCGGATCATCTGGTTCACGAGCCGAACGATGGGTACGTCCTCGTCACCCACCAACACGACACCTTCGTCTTCGCGCTCAGCGAGATCGATCTGGAGACCCTCGAACGCGTCGGCCGCGGTGATGAACTTCTCGATGGCATACAGGATCTGGGCCGGCGTGGACACGACCGGGATCACCGGCAGCCCTGACCGCAGGTGCACGTCGTCGATCGCTTCGACATCGAGGGGATCAGCCATAGCGAGCACGATCGAGTCGTCACGATAGTCGATCGGGATGATTAGAGAGCGGCGCGCCAGACGCTCGGGGATCTGCGATGCGGCCTCGCGTGAGATCGGAAAACTGGTGAGGCTCACGAACTCGAGCGACTTCTGGTCGGCAAGCGCCCGAGCGATACCGTCCTCATCGATGATGCCGGTTCGGACGAGCACCTGTCCGATCTTGCCGCCCTCGGCATGCTGCGTGTCGAGGGCTCCCAGGAGCTGCTCCTCGCTGATCGCCCCGGCGCGGACGAGCACCTCCCCGAGACGTTCCCTCGTATACGCCACGCTACCGCCTCTCGGATGTCAGCATTGACAGCGGACCGACGGTCCGCGGCGGACGCGACATCCGCCGTGCACGATGGTATCAAACGGAGGCGCCGCGGTGTGGACGGACGGCCTATCGCACGGCGTCGGAGATGAGACGCCCGATGAGCTTGGATGCGATGTCTTCCGAGTCGGGCAGGTCGGCGCCGCAGCGCTCCCGAGCCTCCGCGACACGCTCCTCCCGCAGGTCGGGGGTCGCCACAAGCGCGGCAGTCACCCGGCTGAGAAGTTCCGCGGGTACGGCATCGTGCTCACACGTGACG
This sequence comes from Coriobacteriia bacterium, assembly GCA_016938395.1. The sequence continues at coordinate 41,374 of JAFGUS010000078.1, forward strand.
CTCGCATATTGAGATGAGGTTCGCAGGTACTCGGCGGCACGCCTGGCCTGCTCGTGTGAAATTATCATGTCCCGTGCGCTATCGGCCTGAGACGCCGCGTGCTTAAGAGCTACGACCGTGTTACCCGACGAGCGGTCCCTTCTCCAAAGAAAAGGGAGAGCCTCAAGGCCGGCACCTTGAGGCTCAGGGGTAAGGGGTTGCCGAAGCAACTCTCGACCAGTGTAGGACATCAGCAACGTTCACGCAAGGGTGAATGCGTTCACGATCGTTCGGCTTTGTATCATCAGTCGGCGGAGATGAATCATCCATGATGGTGCCTGCGCCACCCCGGGTTCAGAGGCTGAAGAGCGAGAACACGGGTCCGAGCCCGAGGACGAGCGGGGCCGCGCCGAGACTGATGATGATGAGGGCGAGTACTACCGTCACCGCAAGCGGAGAGCCGCCTCGCTCCCCCTCCGGTGACGTCTCCGTGTCGGCCTCCTGCATCGCCTCGGCGGTCACGTCGTTATCTGGGCCGAAGTACATCGCCTTGATGACTGAGCCATATCCGCCGAACGACACGACTGCGGCTACGCCTGCACCGATAGCCAACCAGACCATGCCGCTGTCGACGAGTGCGATGAAGACGTAGAGCTTGCCCCAGAAACCCGCCAGGAGCGGAATCCCGGTGAGTGACAGCATGATCGCGGCCAGGGCGCCGGAGAGCAGGGGCGCGTGGCGCGAGAGGCCGGCAAGGCCCTCAAGGGACCCGTCCCATGCGGGTCGCACGCGCTGGACCGCTTCGAGCGCGATGAACGCGCCCGCCGCGCCGATGGCGTAGGTGAGCACAAGGATCGACGCAGCGCGCACACCGGCATCCCCCGCCGCGATCGCGAGTAGCGCGTAGCCGATCTGTGCGATCGCCGAGTAGCCGAGCAGCCGAGCGACGCGCGTCTGACGCAGCATTCCGAAGGACCCGAACAGCAGCGAGCCGATCGCGAGGGCGCTTAGCAGCTGCGATGCGGGCGCGAACACGCCGCTCTCGAACAGAGTCCCGCGCACGATCACGAGAAGGGCGACCACGCCGGCGATCTTGGGGGCGGATGCCAGGAACGCCACCGACGGGGCGTCGGCCCGGTCGTAGGCGTCGGGCACCCATGCGTGGAACGGGAATGCGCCTAGCTTGAATGCGAAGACCGACAGCACCAGTCCGAGTGCGACGAGCGCCGGACGCGCCGCGGCTCCGCCGAGGGCTGCACCCGCCTCCAGGTAGCTCGTTGAGCCGCCCAGACCGAGCACGAGCGCGAACCCGTACACCGTGAGCCCGGTGGCCACCGCACCCTGGACGAAGTAGCGGATCGCCGACTCCTCGGCCTCGCGCGTGCCCGCCCCCGCAACCAGCGAGTACCCCACGATCGCCAGCCCCGCGAGCGAAACGAACAGGACGACGATATCGAGCGATGCGAGAAGCGCGTGAGCGAAGAGCGCCCCGAGTGCCACCAGCCCGGCCATCGCGGGACCGCGGTCCCACGTCGCGTACCGCCGGTAACCCGCGACCACCGCGAAGCCGGCGAGCACGTACCCGACGGAGGGAAGCGATGTGAACCCGGCGCCCGAGGCGAAACTGCCCACGGCCACGCCCGCTTCACCCGTTATCGCGTAGTAGAAGCCGGCGGCCGCCGCCCCGAGCAGACCGAGCGCGATGATGCCCACAGCTGCGGGACGCCGCCCGAACCCATCGGCAACGAGTCCGAGTGCGACGGCACCAGCGACCAGCGCGGCGGGAACCCACACGGCTGCAGGAAGCATGAGGTCCATCAGCTCACCATCCCTGCGAGCACGGCAAGCCCCTCGAGGGTGGCGCGTGCGAGGTCGGTCACCAGTCGGGGCCACACACCGAGCGCCACGATCAGCGCAGCGAGCGGCACGATCGCCACGATCTCCCGCGCCGAGAGGTCCACGTGCGCGCGGTCGGTACTCGGCTCACCGTGCACCACGCGCCGGACCGCCCTCAGGGTGTAGGCGCCTGCGAGTGCCACCCCCAGCCCGGCGACCGCAATCGGCCATCCGAAGCCCGCGAAACCGGCCACCAGGGAGGCGAACTCCCCGGGAAAGCCCGAGAGTCCCGGCAGACCGAGACTTGCGAGCGAGGCGAACACGAAGACGGTCGCCCATCGCGGCAGGGTCTCCCCCAGTCCGCCGAAGGCGCCGATGTCCCGGGTGTGCGCGCGCTCGTACAGGGCGCCCACGAGGAAGAACAGCAAGCCGGCCACGAGACCATGGCTCACCATGCCGAGGACCGCACCCTGGAAACCCAACTCGGTGCCGGTGGAGATGCCGAGCACGACGAAGCCCATGTGAGCGACCGACGAGTATGCTACCAGGCGTTTGAGGTCGTGCTGCCCGAGGGCCATCACCGCGCCGTACACGATGCCCACCACGCCAAGCCCCGCGAGCAGCGGCGCGGCAGCGGCGAACGCCTCGGGTGTGAACGGGACGCACAGGCGCATGATTCCGTACGCGCCCATCTTCAGAAGCACGCCGGCCAGCATGATGGAGCCGGCGGTGGGGGCCTCGACGTGGGCGTCGGGCAGCCAGGTGTGGAGCGGTACTACGGGGATCTTCACGAGGAAGCCGGCCGCCAACAGCCAGAACACGAGCCGCTGCGTCTCGGGTGAGAGGACCACGGCTGCGCTCATGGACGTGCCGGCCCCGCCGGAGATGATGAGGAGGACAATTCCCACGAGCATGAGCGCGCTGCCTGCGAACGTATAGGCAAAGAACTTCATCGCGGCGTAGCGACGGTTGTCGTGACCCCACCCACCGATGAGGAAGAACATCGGGATGAGAACGGCCTCCCAGGCCACATAGAACAGGATCAGGTCGGCCGCCAGGAACACAGCCGTCACAGCCGCCTCGAGCGCCAGCAACAGCGCCATGTGGGGTCCGGTGCGCTCCACATCCCACGACGTGAGAACGGCGACCGCCCCGAGAAGCGCGGTGAGCGCCACGAGCGGCAGAGACAGTCCATCGGCCATGAGGCTCAGGAACGTTCCGTTGCCCGCAACCGTGAGCTCGTACGTGAGCGGAGCGTCGGCACCCGCGAGTTGCGACCACGCTGTGCCGGCCACAGCTAGCGTGCCGAGTGCGCCGAGGAGCGCAAGCGCGCGGGACCACGAAGGTCTGGAGCCCGCCGCGAGCGCGAGGATCGCCGTGACGACCGGGATGGCGATGAGCAGCACGAGTGTCACCGCGTCACCTCCCCAGCCAGAGCGCGAGGCTTACGAGCAGGACCGCGCCGGCGCCTACGAGCGCGGCGTACAGCTGGCCTTCGCCCGACTGCAGTTCGTTGAACTCGCGACCGATCCGGCGTGCGAGCCACGCGACGCCGTTCACGGCGCCGTCGACGATGCGCCGGTCGAACCGCTCGGCGATGGTGGCCGACGCACGCTCGATACCTGCGGCTGCACGCATCGCAAGCGTGTCGATGCCGTACGCCGAGCGCGCGGCGCGCCAGAGACCTCCGAGAGCATCCGCCAGACGCTCGTCAGCAGCCGGACCCGCGCCGAACAGACGCCATCCCGCAAGCGCTGCGACGACCGCGATCACGGTGGACGCGACGGCTACAGGGAGCGCCAGTCCCGCGTGACCACCGAAGAGATCCGCGAACCACCACGAGGCGGCGCCAAGCGTCACCGCGGCGGTGGCAAGCACCACAAGCGGCGCCGTCATCACCACGGGCGATTCGTGCGGGTGGCCGGTGCCGCGGAACTCCCCGGTGAACGCCAGGCGCGTGGCGCGCGCGGCGTACAGGGCGGTGAGAGCACTCGCGACGAAAAGTGCCACCCCGGCAACGGGGGCGTGCATCCAGACGGCGTCGATGACCGCGTCTTTGGAGAAGAACCCGGCGAGTGGTGGCAGACCGGCGAGCGCCGCCACGCCGATGGCCCATGTGACGGTCGTTACCGGCATCGCCTTGCCCAGGCCACCCATCTCGCGCAGGTCCTGCGTGCCCGAGCCATGGATCACGCTTCCCGACGCAAGGAAGAGCAGCGACTTGAACGCGGCGTGCGTCACGAGGTGGAACATCGCCGCAACCCAGGCGCCGGTGCCCAGCGCCGCGAACATGAACCCGAGCTGGCTGATCGTGGAGTACGCGAGCACCCGCTTGATATCGGTCTGTGTGACCGCGACGGTCGCCGCTCCCAGCGCGGTCACCGTGCCGATGACGAGCACCACGAGGCGTGCGGTCTCGGAGAGGTCGAACAGCGGCGCCATGCGGGCCAGGAGGAACACGCCCGCGGCAACCATCGTAGCGGCGTGGATGAGCGCAGAGACCGGTGTGGGGCCCTCCATCGCGTCAGGGAGCCAGATGTGGAGCGGGAACTGCGCCGACTTGCCGGCGGCACCCACGAAGAGCAGGAGAGCGACCGTCGTGACCGTGGCGGGAGCAAGTGCGGGCGCGGCCTCCAGAACGCCGGAGATCGAGAGCGCGCCGGTCTCGCGCCACAGAAGCGCGAGTGCCAGCAGCAGCCCCACGTCACCGATCCGCGTCACGAGGAAGGCCTTGATCGCAGCCCTTGCCGCCGAGGGCTTCGTGAACCAGAACCCGATCAGCAGGTAGCTGCACGCGCCCACGAGCTCCCAGGCCACGAACAGGCCGACGAGGCTCGTGGAAAGTACGAGCATGCTCATCGCGGCCGTGAAGGCCGACAGCAGCGCGAAGTAGCGGGCCTGCGAGCGGTCCTCGGCCATATAGCCCACGGAGAAGATGACCACCATGCCGGCCACCACACCCACCACGGCAAGCATCACCGCAGCGAGCGGGTCGATGGCCAGACCGATCTCGATCGATCCGGATGCCGCCGAAAGCCAGTCGGCAGCGACACTGGTCGCCTCGGCTGCAGCGCCGCCGTGGCCGGCGGGCTCCGCGCTGAGAAGTGCCTGGATACCCGCGAAGGTCGCCAGGGCCGGGCCGATGAGCGCGAGCCAGCGCGTGAACCCCACGGGACGGCGTCCAGCGGCAGCGATGACGAGCGCCACCACGACCGGCACGACGACGAGCCATAGGGCGGTCATCAGCCCGTCACCTCCGCGAACTCATCGATCTGGCTGCGTCGGCTGGCACGATAGGCGGTGACCACAAGCGCCAGACCTATGGCAGCCTCGGCCGCTGCAGTCACGAGGATGATGAGCGCAAAGGCGGATGCCACCGCGGGGTCGGCCCCGCCGAGAAGCGCGAACGAGACGAGCTGGACGTTGGCGGCACCGAGCATCAGCTCGGCACCGACGAGGATGCCGATAAGGTCTCGACGCGTGAGGATCGCGTAGAGGCCGAGCGCGAAGGCCGCGGCGCATCCGACAACGACGATCATCGCTCGGCACCCCCCTTCACGATCACAAGGACCGCGAGCAGCGCGGCGAGAAGCAGCGCGCCCGCGAGCTCGAAGGACACCACACCTGAACCGAGGAGGACCTCGGCGACCGCGTCCGGCGCCACGCTCACCGGTGCCGGATCCTTGACCACGGGCGAGAGCACCACGACGAGCAGGGCGAACACGCCGAGTGATATCACAGCGGCACCGATGTCATGCCGCCCTTCCATCTCCGGACGCCCGCCACTTGCCCGCCTCACGACCATGAGCGCGAAGAGGACGAGCACGAGCACGCCACCCACATACAGGAACACCTGGGAGACGGCGAGGAGTGGACTCCCCGGCACAAGGAACGCTCCCGCGACGCCGAGCAGGAACACACCGAGGGAGATCACGAGGCGCATCACGTCACGGGTCAGTGTGGCGCCGAGCGCGCCCCCCACCATGGCGAAGATGGCCACTCCGAGTCCGATGTCGGTAAGACTCACCGGGGCACCTCCCGCCGCACGGTCGGGCACGACGGCGGTTCGATGCCATCGCGTCCCGTGGCGCGCTCGCCCGACGGGTCGCGCAGCATCTCGCCCTTATCGAACGTCATGAGCTCGCGGTGGTAGAAGGACAGTTCGTACTGGCCCGTGTGCGTGAGCGCCTTGGTTGGGCACTGCTCGGCGCACAGGCCGCAGAAGCAGCACTTCGTGAGGTCGAGGTCGTACCGCGTCAAGCAGCGCGCACCCGGCTCGTCCACGCGCTCGACCGTGAGCGCAAAGTCCGGACAGGTCCGCGCGCAGAACGTGCACCCGACACACACCTCGGACTCGCACCGAAGACAGCGTGCGGCCTCCGTCATGGCCTCCTGGTGTGTCAGGCCGAGCTCCACTTGCCGGAAGTCGGTGGCGCGGTCGTCGGCCTTGGCCATCGGCATCTCGGCACGCAGGCGCGACGGCTCCACGCCCTTGATGTCCGCCACCGCGTACGACGGGTACTTGGGGACCGGCCGCCGAACGCGCTCGGCTTCAACAGGGATTCCCTCAAGATAGCGATGGATCGATGTCGCGGCCTCGTGGCCTGTCGCGATCGAGCCGATTGCGCTTCCGGGGCCTGTGACGACCTCGCCGCACGCGAACACGCCGGGCACGCTCGTTGTGTTGTGCTGGCCGTCGACGACCAGTTGGCCGCGTCCCGAAAGCAGGAGCTCCGTACCCTTGATGAGATCGTCCACACGGGCGGCCTGGCCGACCGCGAACACCACCACATCCGTGGCGATCTCCGCGTAGTCGTCGCCGAACTTCGGTGCGAACCGCCCTGTCTCGTCGAAGACCGACAGGCACGCACGCATCTTCATACCGGTGACGTGTCCGTCTTTGTGGAGCACCTCTTCGGGGCCGAGTGAGCACATGGCGATGACGCCCTCATCGAGCGCCTCGGCTATCTCCCAGGGGTGACACGGCATCTCCTCGTCACCCTCGAGACACGCGAGGCGCACCTCGGTGGCGCCGACGCGCACCGCGCAGCGCGCAACGTCGACCGCGACGTTACCGCCGCCGATCACGAGTACGCGCTGCCCTCCCACACCGGCCTGACCGGTGTGGTTGACCGCCCACAGGAACTCGAGCGCTCCCACGACACCGGACGATTCGATTCCCGGAATCGGCAGCAGACGGCTCGTCTGCAGACCGACCGCCAGCAGTACGGCGTCGTTCTCCCGCATGAGCTTCGTGATCGGGATGTCCTTGCCTACCTCGACGTTACAGTGCAGCTCGAGGCCCATCTCGATGAGGTCGTCGATCTCGCGCTGCAGCACCTCGCGCGGCAGCCGGTACGACGGGACACCGCTGTAGAGCGCACCGCCTCCACGGTCCTCGCGCTCGTACATCACCACTCCGTAGCCGAGCCGCATCAGGTCGAGTGCCGCGGCGAGCCCCGACGGACCCGAACCGATGATGGCTACCCGCTTGCCACGGGTGTTCTCGAGGCGCGGCAGACGCTCCGGACGCAGCTTCTGGAACTCCTCGTAGGCGAAGCGGTGGAGCGGCCGAATGGCGATCGGCTGGTCGTAGAAGTTGCGCCGGCAGGCGGTCTCACACGGGTGATGGCAGATGCGCCCGAGCACGCCCGGCAGGATGTTGCGCGTCCGCACGAGTTCGTAGGCCTCGTCCACGCGTGCATCGGCGATGAGGAACGACTGCCCGCGCGCGTCCACGTTGGCGGGACAGTTTCCCACGCACCCCGGAAGCCGGTCCGTGCGGTGCATGCCGTCGATGATGCCGTTGTACTCGGTCGGCTCGGCCTTGAGCAGGTGGATCTCGTCGCGGCCCAGGACCCCGCGCAGTGTGAGCGCGCCACGCCACCGCTCGCTCACGGTGACCTTCTCGGCGGGGTAACGAACCGTGACCGGTCCGTTCTTGACCGCCTTCGCGGTGATCGCGATGCCGGTCAGAATGGACCGCACGCCCTGGAGCCAGCCCCGCACCCCGGGTGCGAACTCGTTGGTGACCGACACGGGCGCCGGAGGCGTATCGCGCTTCACAGCCACAGCGCCACCACCCCTGCGATCACGAGCTGAACGATCGCCATCGGCGTCAGCACGGTCCAACAGAACGTCATCAACTGGTCCTGTCTGAGTCTCGGGAAGGTCCATTTCGCCCACATGATGGCGGTGACGATCACCGTGGCGATGCCGATGAACACGGCGAGTCCGGCCACACCCGGAAGCCAGTTGAAGCCGCCGAAGAACATCGCGGCGCCAAAGAGCGCGGCGACGATCATCGCTCCGTACTCGGCCATCATGAAGACCGCCCACCGCATGCCCGAGTAGTCAGAGAAGTACCCGGCCACCAGCTCCGACTCGGCCTCCGGCAGGTCGAACGGCCCGCGGTTCATCTCGGCGATCGAGGAGACGAGGTAGACGACGAAGCCGAGGAACGTAACCGGTACCCACCACCACTGCCAGGCGCCCATGATATCGGTGGGCTTGAGCGAACCGGCGAGCACCACCACCGACAGGACCGCGAGAGAGCGCGGCACCTCGTAGCTCACCATCTGTGCCGCGGCTCGAAGCCCGCCGATGGTCGCGAGCGTGTTGTGCGATGCCCAGCCCGAGAGCAGGATGCCGATCACGCCGATCGAGGGTACGGCGAGGAAGAACAGGATGCCCACCGTGGAGTCCAGCGGCGCCCAGCCGCTCCAGAACGGGATGACGGCCATGGAGGCGGCGATGGGCGCGAACACAACGAGCGGGGCGTACCGGAAGATCGGCTTGTCAGCCGCCGTTGGGAGCACGTCTTCCTTGAAGAGCAGCTTGGGCACGTCGGCGATCATCTGCAGGGAGCCTGCCGGGCCGATCTGCTGCGGACCGAGACGCATCTGGATGCGCGCGGACACCTTGCGCTCCCACCACACGCCGATCACGGCGCCACCCGCGATGAGCACCACGGCACCGACGCCGTACAGGAGACCCCATACGAATGTCATCGGTCCACCTCCCCGAACACCGGGTCAAGCGAGCCGAGGATGACGACGAGGTCCGACAGCGTGTGGCCCTTGGCGAGCATGGGCAGGATCGCGAGATTGGAGAACGCAGGCGAGCGCACCTTCATCCGGTACGGCCTCACGCTGCCGTCGCTGACGAGATACACGCCGAGCGAGCCGCGCGCGCTCTCGATGTGGTCGTAGGCGTCGCCCGGGCGCGGCGCGAGCAGTCGCGGCAGGCCGTCGGCCTTGATGTGGCCAGGCTCGAGTTCGGCGAGCTGGTCGAGCGCCTGGCCGATGATGCGACAGCTCTCGATGCACTCGAACAGCCTCACGCGACCGCGATCGTAGCAGTCACCGCGTTCACCGAGCGGGATGTCGAAGTCGAAGCGCGGGTACACCGAGTACGGGTCGTCGCGCCGGAGGTCCCAGTCCACGCCCGAGCCGCGCGCGGTTGGTCCCGTGACGCCCCAGGCGAGCGCGTCGTCGGGGGCGAGAACGCCGATCCCCTTCGTGCGAGCGCGGCAGATGACGTTGCCGAAGAGAAGGCGGTCGATCTCGCGCATCGCGTCGGGGTGCTTCCCGATGAAGTCGCGGCAGCGGTCAACCCAGCCCTCGGGTATGTCGAACGACACCCCGCCCGGGCGGACGTAGTTGTACGTGAGACGCGCACCGCACAGCTGCTCGAACAGGTCCACGACCTGCTCGCGCTGCCAGAACGAGTACATGAACGCGGTCGTGGCGCCCGTGTCGGCGCCGGTGGAGCCGATGGACATCATGTGGCTCGCGATGCGCTGGAGTTCGCACACGATAACGCGGATGTACTCGGCGCGCTCCGGCACGCGGATGCCCGCGAGGCGCTCGACCGCGCGGCAGTACGCCCAGTTGGCGTACATGGAGCCGACATAGTCGAGACGGTCCGTGAGCGGGACCACCTGCAGGTACGTGCGGTTCTCGGCGATCTTCTCGATGCCGCGATGCAGGTGGCCGATGATCGGCTCCGCGTTGGTGATGATCTCGCCGTCGAGCTCCACGAGCACACGGCACACGCCGTGCGTGGACGGGTGCGACGGGCCGATGTTGACTAGGAGCCGGTCGCCCTCGCGCTCCACGACGGATACGGAGCCGGCGAGCGACGCCTCAACCGCAGCCGGGTCGCTGACGGCTGCTGCGGCGTCGTCGGCTGTAGCCACGCCGTCGGGCCCGCTCGCCGCCTCGATGGCCGTCTCCACGCTTTCTTCTGGTATCTTGCGCGGTTCGATCACAGGTAATCGGGCCTCCTGATGACCGACGGGTCGTCGTAGTCCTTGCGGAGCGGGTAACCCACCCAGTCATCGGTGAGGAGGATTCGGCGCAGGTCGGGATGCCCCTCGAAGACGATGCCGAACAGGTCGTACACCTCGCGCTCGTGCCAGTTGGCCGCAGGCCAGAGCCCGGTGACGCTCGCAACCCGGGCTTCTTCGCGCGGAACGCGGACCTTCACGACGAGACCGACGTGCATCTCGCGAGAACGGACCCGGTAGACGACCTCGAACTCCTCGTCGAAGTCCACGGCGGTGACCATGCCGAGCATGTCGAACCCGAGATCCTTGAGTCCTGCGGCGGCTTCGAGTACGCGTGATGCCGGGACGCTCAGCACACCGTCGCCGAACTCGATCGAGAACAGCGGGCAGAGATCCGGGTACTCGGAGCACAGGTGCTCGCGAAGCTCCTCGATGTTCATCTCGGCTCACCCGCCTCATCGGCGGCCAGAGCGGCCACCTCGCCCTTGAGCGGGTCGGAGGGCATCGGCAGAACGCCGTCGATCTCGCGGACACGAGTCGGCGAGATCGACTCGGCCCGCACCTTCTCCCGCAGACGCAGAAGGCCATCCTGGAGCGACTCGGGCCGGGGAGGACATCCGGCGATGTAGACATCCACGGGGAGGAACTCGTCCACGCCGCGGACCACCGAGTAGGTGTCGTAGTAGAAGATGCCGCCTGAGACCGCGCAGTTGCCCATCGCGATGCACCACTTCGGATCGGGCATCTGGGCCCAGATCCGCTTCACCGCAGGCGCCATCTTGTGCGTGATCGTGCCGGCCACCACCATCACGTCGGTGTGGCGCGGGTCCGGACGCGGAATCGAGCCGTGGCGGTCGAAGTCGAACCGAGCGAAGGATGCGGCGATAAGCTCCATCGCGCAGCACGCGGTGCCCATCGGCATCATCCAGAGCGAGTACCCGCGTGCCCAGTCTGCAATCGCGTCGACACTCGTGAGGATGATCCCGCCGCCCGGCGTCCGCTCGAGCGCCCGGGCCAGGTCGTCTACACCGGCCACTTCAGCCCGCCCTTCTTCCACTCGTAGAAGAGCCCCAGCGTGAGGAACGCGCCGAAGAGCGCCACGGCCAGACCGTCGGTCACCGAGCCGCGGATGCGCGAAGCGACCGCGAAGAGAAGGACCGTCTCGGCATCGAAGAGCACGAACAACAGCGCTATCGACGAGAACCGGATGTTGACGGGGCGCCACGGCGAGGCTGCCTGCTCGATGCCGCACTCGTAAGCGCTGCCCTTGAGTTCGTTCGGCCGCTTCGGCGCCAGAATGGCGTTCGCCCCGAGAAGCACGAGCAGGAACAGCACCGGCCCCACGATGAGACCTATCACGAAGAGCATGCTCTCGGTAGAGCTCACCTGCACCCCCCCGGTAAGTGACGGTGACAGTGTTCGTAACTCGACGTTACAAGCGATGTACGCGCCACGAAGGTGAACGTCGGAGGCTGTGTTGCGCTCGTTAACCCCCAGAATCCCTGTGGCTTTCGGTGATTTATAGCAGACTCACAGGGCCTTGTAAACATTGTTACAATGCCGCGCAAAGTCGACCATCTACCGCTGTTCCGCGCCTCCCCGCCCTTCCTCTGCCTCAAGGTGCTCGATCTGCTCCGAGAGTGCGATCCACTCCTCCTCGAGTGCGGTGAGTCTCTGCTTCACCGCCGCGTACTCAGCCATAGCGGCGCTGAAGCGCTCCTTGTCCTGATAGAGCTCCGTGTCCGCGAGCACCTCGAGCTGCGCGTCGTGTGCGGCCTGCGCGTCGGCCATCTCCTTGTCCACCGCGCCGAGACGCCGGCGCGCATCGCGCGTGCCGCGGTAGAGGCGGTTGCGGGCTTCGGCCTGAGCACGCCGCTCGTCCTTCGACCTTCGCGTGCGCGGCTCCACCTCGGCGAAGCCCCCGCTGCTCCTCCCCTTCGCGTCCGCCGGGTCAGGCCGCCCGGCGCCGCCTGCCGCCTGCTCCCGCTTCCACAGGTAGTAGTCGTAGTCGCCGTCGATCAGATTGGCCCCACCGTCTCGGACGTCGGCCACGCGGTTCGCAATGGTACGGATGAGGTGCCGATCGTGCGTGATCAGCGCGATCGTGCCGGTGTACTGCGACAGCGCAGCCTCGAGCACGTCTCGACCCTGGATGTCGAGATGGTTCGTCGGCTCGTCAAGGCACAAGAACGACGCCGGTTTGACAAGCATCTTCGCAAGCGCCAACCGCGCCCGCTCGCCGCCGGAGAGCACCTTCACCAGCTTGCGGACATCGTCCCCGTGGAACAGGAACGTGCCGAGGAGTGTCCGCGCTTCCTCTTGCGTCCAGCCGGGCGCGGCGGAGAGCATCTCGTCGAGCACGGTGTTCCTGAGAGTGAGCGCCTCGAGCTGGTGTTGCGCGAAGTACGCCACGCTCACCTTGTGTCCGAGACGCCGCTTCCCCGAGTCGGGCTCGAGTACGCCCGCGAGCATCTTGAGGAGTGTCGACTTGCCCGCGCCGTTGGGTCCCACGAGCGCTACCTTGTCCCCGCGGTAGAGCGCCAGCGAGAGGTCGTCGTAGACCACGTTGTTCCCGTACGCCTTGGCCACGCCCGAGAGCCTGATGACCTCCTCGCCGGTGCGCTCCGGCTGCGGGAAGCGGAAGCGGACCTTCTGGCGCTCGGCCGGGATCTCGATGCGCTCAAGCCGTTCGAGCGCCTTGATGCGGCTCTGCACGGCCTTGGCCTTGGTGTTCTTGTATCGGAACCGCTCGACGAAGCGCTCCTGCTGGGCGATGTAGCGTTCCTGCTGCTTGTGCGCGGCGATGAGACGCTCGCGACCGCTCGCCTTGAGTTCCTCATACTCGGAGTAGGAGCCGTGGTACTCGGTGAGCGCTTTCATCTCGAGTTCGGCCACCCGCCCGACCAGCCCGTCCATGAACGACCGGTCGTGGCTCACGAGCAGGACCGCGCCTTCGTAGTTCCGCAGAAAGCCCTCGAGCCAGGTGACCGTCTCCAGATCGAGATGGTTCGTCGGCTCGTCGAGCAGCAGCAAGTCCGGCTCCGCAAGCAGCAGTCGCGCGAGTGCGACGCGCATGAGCCACCCGCCCGAGAGCTCAGAGGCGTCCCTGCCGAGGTCGGACTCCTTGAAGCCGAGTCCGGTGAGCACGGCACGCGCCTCGGCCTCCACGGTGTATCCGCCGAGGTGCTCGAAACGCTCGCGAAGACGCCCGTACTCCTCGAGGAGCGCCTCGGTCTGGTCGGGCTCCGCATGCTCGAGCTCGCCCTCCAGCATCCGGATGCGGTGCTCGAGGCCGCGCACGCCCGAGGCCGCGGTGAGCACCTCCTCGAGGATGCTCCGGCCGGCCATCTCGATGGCCTCCTGGCGGAGGTAGCCCACCGTGACGTCCTTCGCGCGGATGACGCTCCCCGAGTCGGGCTCCTGCTCGCCGGCGATGACCTCGAGCAGCGTCGTCTTGCCCGTGCCGTTGGCGCCCACGAGCGCGATACGGTCGCGCGCGCCGATGCGCAGGAACGCGTCCGCGAACAGGACGCGCTGACCCACGGACTTGGTGATGTGGTCGACGGTGAGAATCACGACGACCAGGATAGCAGCACGCGCCACCGCACCGGCACTGCCTGAGCGTCGACCAACCGCGTGGTGCGGCACCGGCCCGGATCAGTGACCCGCGCTCACGGACCGTCCGATCGTGCGCATGATCGAGCAGTGGTGCTCGAAGACGAGGTCCGGCGGCGTGCCCCAGTCGAGCGAGCGCTCGGCAAGGAGGTTCACGACACGTGGCAGGTCGTGCGTGGTGGGCATGTCGTAGTCGCCGCCCACCTGCCTGAATGCCAGCTCCACGATGGCACGCGAACTCTCGCGCACGGCGTCGTCGTCCGTTGAGAGGTTCAGGGCGTGGCGCGTCGCACGGAAGTGGCCCCCGTGGGTCGCGACGAAGCAGTCCATGATGAGGTCCCGAACCTCCGTCGGTGTAAGAGCCACCGGGCATGAATCTCCGGGCGGCTTCCATCTTCCGAACAGACGCAGTCCCATGCCGCTCCCTGTGTCGCTCGCACACGAATCAGTACTTTCATCGGAGAACCCTGAAGACAACTTTGTGCTCCCCATCACAATGCAGGATAAATACCTATGCTGGCATAATCGTCATACCCCCCACTGCCATCGGCTTTTCGCGCTGCCCGATAACGCTCGACCGCTCGTCGGGCTGCTGCGTGTATGATTTGGTGGTCGGCCGCGAGGCCGCCGCCACCGAGGGAGGACGCCCATGGTACCTGACACCGACATCACCCCGCAGTTCGCCGTCGTGACCGACAGTACTGCGGATATCGCTCCCGCGATGGCCGCCGAGCGAGGCATCGTCGTCGTCCCGCTCGCGGTGACCATCGATGGTGAGACGCTCCCGGACGGCGCGATCACCCAGGCCGAGTTCTTCTCGCGCATGGCCGCCGCTCCGGCGCTTCCCACCACCTCGCAGCCGAGCGTCGGCGCGTTTGCCGAGGTATACGGCCGCGCCCTCGAGTCCGCGCGCTCGGTCGTGTCGGTCCACATCTCCGAAAAGCTTTCCGGTACGATCGAGTCCGCCCGCGCCGCCGCCGAGCAGTTTGCCGGCAAGGTCCACGTGTTCGACTCCCGAAACCTCTCGTGGGGTCTGGCCTGGCAGGTGGTCGAGGCTGCCACCGCCGCCCGTGAGGGGCTGTCCGCCGCCGAGACGCTTGAGCGTCTCGCGCGCACACGCGACCGCGTGAGGCTCATCGTCGGCCTCGACTCCCTCGAGAACCTGCGCAAGGGCGGTCGCATCGGTGCCGTGTCCTCGCTCATGGGCTCGCTTCTCAACCTGAAGGTCACGCTCACGGTAGATGCCGAAGGCGCGTTCGCCCCCCTCGGTCGCAGCCGGGGAGAGAAGGCCGCACTCGAGTACACGTTGGACTGGATCGGCAAACAGATGGGCACCGCACGGCGTGCGCGGTTCGCCGTGGGTCACGCACTTGCAGCCGAGCGCGGCCAGCGGCTCGTCGAGAGCGTCAAGGAGCGTTGGGAGGTCACCGAACTCGTCGTCTACGAGGCCGGCTCGGTGATCTGCGCGCACACGGGCACGGGCTGGGGCGTCGCACTCCTTCCCGAGGACTGACGAGACGTCGCAGGCTACCGCGGCCGACTGACCGACGCCCGATGGCCGCCGACCGCCCAAGTGCGCTCGCACCCCGCGGAGTGATTGAATGCGAACTCAGGAACGTCTGACCGAGGCCTACGGCGGGGCCCGGGTCGACCGCCTTGACCCGGGATGCCGCTACGTCATCGTCAGCGACTGCCACCGCGGCGACGGCAGCCACTCCGACGACTTCAACAGGAACGAGAACGCGTTTCTGTGCGCGCTCGCCTACTACCACGAGAACGGCTTCGTGTACGTGGAGGCGGGCGACGGCGACGAGCTTTGGGAACAGCCGAAGTTCAAGTACATGCAGGACGCGCACCACGACGTCTTCCAGCTGATCAAGCGCTTCCACGACGAGGGACGCCTCATCGTCCTGTGGGGGAATCACAACATCTTTCTCAGTCGCCCCGAGTACGTCTCGGCACACTACGACACGTATTACGACCATCACACGCAGGTCACGCACGACTTCCTGCCCGGTCTTGAGCCCAGCGAGGCGCTCGTCCTCCGCCACAGCGCCACGGGCCAGGAGATCCTCGTACTCCACGGGCACCAGGGCGACTTCGCCAACGACCAGTTCTGGTTCCCCACCATGCTCTCGGTCCGCTACTTCTGGCGTTTCATGCGCGCGTTCGGCTTTCGGAGCCCCGCAAGCCCCGTGAAGAACGCCCACAAGCGCCACAAGATCGAGAAGAACTATACGAAGTGGATCGAGAAGCATCGCATGATGCTCATCTGCGGCCACACGCACCGGTACAAGTACCCGCGCCGCGGCGAGCTCCCCTACTTCAACACGGGCAGCTGCATCTACCCCGCGGGCATGACGGCGATCGAGATCATCGACTGCGAGGTCCGGCTCGTCCAGTGGAACGTCACGGTCGACGATGACGCCACACTGCGCGTGAAGCGCCGGGTTCTCCGAGGGCCCGACCTGCTTACTGCGTTCGACATCCGGGAAGGCTGAGGAGCCCAGGGGGCCTGGCGGCGCTCAACATGGCGGCGGCACAGGGAGCTTGCCGGCAGCCATCAGGAGACTTCCCCGCGCCGCTCCTGCTTCAGCGCCGGCAGGTAGAGCGCGAGGCCGACGATACTGACCCCTCCCGCCACCACCATCGCAACCTGGTTGGATGCGACCTCGGCCAGTCTGGTGACGAGAAACACGGCGAGTGACCAGGCGATGAAGCCCACCATCGAGTTGAGCGACAGAACCGTGGACCTGTTGCGCGCGGAGGCCTCCCGGTGCAGCAGCACCGCATGTGCCGCGCCCGCCGAGCCGTGCAGCCCGTACGTCGGCAGGTATGCCCCGATGAGGCCCACCGGCGTGACAGCCAACCCCATCACAACAGCACCGACGCCGTTGAGCGCGCGTGCCGCCAGGGCGGTCCGCGCCACGCCGATGCGCTTGAACGACACCTCAGCTGCAGCAGAGCCGAGTGCGAAGACGGCCCACGCCGCAGCCGCCACCGGACCCATGATCGCGCCTGCCTGCGCCTGACTGCCCAACAGCTCGGCAAGTCGGACGGGCTGCATCGCCTCGAACACCACCATGCCGAAGGCCCAGAACGCCGTCACGAGGATCGTGCTCCTCAGCACGGCTCCGGTACGCAGGAGCCCAACACCGTCGCGCGCCACCTGCGCGGCCTCACCCAGGGTGGCGCGGACGGTCGCCCGTGCGGTGCCCGGCACACGTGACTCCCGCCGGCGCGGCTCCCTCATGAGAAGGGCGGTCAGGCCGACGTGCGCCGTACCGAGGGCCACGTAGACCTGGAGCGGCAGGAGCAGCGCCGACGCATCACGGACCGGATGCCATGCAATCAGCCCGCCTGCTGCAAGCGACCCGACCGCCATCGCCACACCTGCGACCACGCCCTGGCGTGCCATTGCCCGGTCGGGATCAGCACCCGGCTCGGATGCGTGGAGAACGTCGACGTACCAGGCTTCGAGCGGACCGGAGTCGAGCGCACGATAGACCCCCATCAGCGCCGCCGCGGCCGCGAACACCCAGAACGTATCGGCAACGATGTAGAGCAGACCAGCCCCCAGGTTGAACGCGCCGGCTATGAGCAGCAGCGGACGGCGCCCGACAACATCGGCGAGACCGCTCGTGGGCAGCTCGAGCAGGAAGACCACAATGCCCTGCACGGCCATGAACGAGCCGATCTGGCCCACGGTCAGCCCACGCTCCAATGCCACGAGCGCGAACGTGGCAACCGTGAACCCCACCGGCAGCCACCGGGTGGCGCTCAGGATGAGGAACGCCCGCAACGCCTGCGGGGGTGTGATGGGCGCACGTGAACTGCTCAGGGCCGCGCTCCTCCACTGTTGGGGCCCTGGGACGCCGGAGCCGTCGCGTGTTGTGTCTGTGCAAGAGTACGCGAAAGAAGCGGTCAGCGGCGCGAGTGATCATCCCCCGAATCGGGCCGGTGCTGCCCATACTCTCCCCGGGCAACCTTCAGGGCCCGCACCGTGGGTGCGGGCCCTGAAGAAGAACTACGGGTTGGTCGCGGTCTAGTCGTGGTGATAGATCTCCACGGTCAGGCTGCCGGTGTTGTTCGACGGATAGATGTCGTAGATGTGCAATGCGAGCTTCTCGCCCGTGCCGACCACCTGGGTGGTGTACACGTGCGCTTCGTTGAAGGCGCCCCAGTCTCCGGGTGCACCGTTGACGAACAGATCAAGCAACTCCGGACCTTCGGAGGTGTAACCCGACACCAGGTCGGTCCACGTGTCACCTGAGATCCTTTGCGTGATGGAGTACTTGGCGTCGAACTCGATCGTGTCGCCAGCAAACGCAGTCCCCGAAGCCCTCAGGGTGTACGTCTTCCCTTCCTCTAGCACGAAGGTCGACAGAGTCGGCGTGATTGTGTTTGCCGGGACGACCACCGTGTCGAGCGGACAGACGTACATGTACGTGTATCCGTCCTTGAGCATGACCGGGTTGTCCGCCACGTCGGGATTCATCGGCGCCTCGTCCATGCGCTGCCACATGCCGCCCGTCTCGCAGGCAACACCGATCCCCGCACCGGCCACGGTGAACGCCAGTGCGAGCAGCACGATCAGAACCTTCTTCATGGTGCACTCCCCTCACTCAGACCCATGGCGAGGGCCCGGCGTCCGCACCGGTGAGCGCGCGCGCGCGACAGCGCGGACAAGCGCCCTCCCCCTCTTCCTTTACTGTGCCCCGGATTTACAGAAGTCCGGCGAAGGTTCCGTTGCGACTCACGGGCGAGTGCTGAACCAGCATGTGGAAGACCGATCTGCTACGCCTGCGAAAACGGCAGAAGGCCCCGGCGATGTGCCGGGGCCTTCGAGCATCCATGGTGGGCGATACTGGATTTGAACCAGTGACTTCTTCCGTGTGAAGGAAGCGCTCTCCCACTGAGCTAATCGCCCGTGCGCCGCTTTGCGGCCCGACTATTGTAGCAATCTCGCTACGATGCGCCAGACCCATACCCCTCCGGATGCGAGGTATGCCACCGCCACGCATCGGTCACCATCTGGGCAAGCGGCCGCTCCGGCCTCCAGCCGAGTACGTCGCGCGCACGATCGATCTGGGCGATGAGTGTGGCGGGGTCCCCCGGGCGCCGCGGGCCGAACTCGAGGCCGATCGAAGCCCCGGTAGCTTCCTCACACGCTCGCACGACCTCCAGGTTGGAGTACCCGCGCCCGCTGCCGAGGTTGCAGATCGCGCCCTTGCCGCCCCCACCGAGGTGCTCGACCGCGAGCAGGTGCGCACGCGCCAGATCCATCACATGGATGTAGTCGCGAACGCACGTGCCGTCCGGCGTGGGGTAGTCGGTGCCAAAGACCACGAACCCCTCACCGCCGACCGCCGCTTTCAGCACGCGCGGGACGATGTGCGTCTCGGGGTCGTGCGCCTCGCCGAGCGAACCATCCGGCCATGCGCCGGCCACGTTGAAGTACCGCAACCGCACCGCCTCGATCTTCCCGGCCTGCTCGGCTACCGCGATAAGCCGCTCGAAGGCGAGTTTGGAGGCGCCGTACACGTTCACCGGCGAGGTGGGAGCGCTCTCCGGGATGGGGATGACGTCGGGCTGCCCGTAGACGGCTGCGGTCGACGAGAACACGAGATTGCGCACGCCGATGGTGATCATCCGATCGAGCATCATCGAGGGTTCCGCGAGGTTCTTCCGATAGTAGAGCTCGGGCTTCTCCTGGCTCTCGGCGACCTCTATATAGCCGGCGATATGCAGCACGGTCTCAACGGCGGGCAGGATCGAGTCGAGCACCTCGGCATCTCCCACCGATGCCTTCACGAGTACCGCGCGCCGGTCGATTGACTTCTTGTGCCCGCGCTCGAGGGAGTCGAGGACGAGCACGTCGTGACCGGCGTCCAGAAGCATCCGAACGGTGATGCTGCCGATGTACCCTGCGCCGCCCGTGACCAGAACCCGCACGAGACCTCCCTAGTAGCCGTGAGGAGCGATGATGCCGCCCACAAGTGCCGAGGCCACCCGCGCGGCAACATCCGTGTCCCAGAACTCGGGCGCCTCCCAGGAGCTGTCGCTTTCGAGCGCCTCATCGAGTGCCCCGCGGATCGACTGGGCGTGCGCGGCCGCGAGCCGGTTCGCGCCGATCTCGACCGTGATGCCTCGCTCGGTGTTGCGTCGCACGGTGACGCAGGGTGTGCCAACCATGCAGGCCTCCTCCTGGACGCCACCCGAGTCCGTGACGATCGCCGCCGCGTCGCGCTCGAGAGCGAGCATATCGAGATAGCCGACCGGGTCCACCAGGTGAAGACCGGGCATCTCGCCCTCAAGGCCCGCCGCAGCAAGCTTGGGACGCGTGCGTGGGTGCGTGGGAAAGAGCACCGGAAGCGGAGCTGCCTTGAGCGCCTCGGCAACAGCAGCCAGGCGCTCCGGATGCTCGGTGTTCTCCGGCCGATGGATGGTAGCGAGCACGTACCCGCGGGTTGCAAGCCCCTCGCGTGCCGGCACATCACGCCCGGCGATGCGCGGGAGGTTCCGCAGCACGGATTCGGCCATGATGTTGCCGACGAGGTGGATGCGCACGGGGTCCACGCCCTCGGCGACCAGGTTCTCGTCGGCCTCGCGCACGGGCGTGAGCAGCATCGCCGAGAGCTGGTCGGTCACCAGACGGTTGACCTCCTCGGGCATCGACATATCCCGCGAGCGCAGCCCCGCCTCCAGGTGCACCACCGGGATCTGCAGCTTCGCGGCGGCAAGCGCGCCTGCGAGTGTGGAGTTCACGTCGCCGACCACGAGCACGGCGTCGGGGCGCTCGGCCGCGAAGAGCTCCTCGAGCTTCATCATCGCTGTGCCGGTCTGGACCGCGTGCGTGCCGCTGCCCACACCGAGGAACCACGCGGGTGCGGGGATGTCCAGGTCGTCGAAGAACACGTCGGACATGGCGGCATCGTAGTGCTGGCCCGTATGTGCGAGGTGCGCATCGATCCCCGCATCAGCAAGCGCCGGCATGAGCGGGCCGACCTTGATGAAGTTGGGCCGCGCACCAACGATGACGATAATCCGCATGAATGAGCCCCCGGCCGCCGACTGTTCACTGACACTGTACCGCGAGCGACCGGCACTGTGCGCGCAGGGATGTCACATGAACGCCTCCGGGGGAATCAACCCTGCATGGCGCTCTTACAAGGTGCCAGGGTACCGGGGCGGCGCACGCATGCATGACTAAGGGGGACCCCATGACCACCACGTTCTCGCCCGTGCACTCTGTCCGGTTCGTGTCGTTGTCTCTTCTGGTGATGCTGTTCGCTGCACTCGTCGCCACGCCAGCCGCGGCCACGGTGACCGACGTGGACGGCATGACGCTAACCAGCGATGCCTTCGAACAGACCAGACCCGAGGTCTGGAACGGCACCGTGGTGTGGGAGGACAGCCGCAACGGCAACAAGGACATCTATGCATGGAGCGCGGAGCGGGGAGTCTTCGCTGCCTGCACGAACGCCTCGTCTCAGACACTGCCCGACGTTGGCGACGACTACATCGTGTGGCAGGACCGCCGCAACGGCAACGACGACATCTACGCCTACAACTTGGTCACCCGGACCGAGGTCCCGATATGTATTGAAGTCCACGATCAGAACGCGCCCGCGATCTTCCAGCGCTACATCGTGTGGCAGGACTACCGCAACGGCAACGCGGACATCTACGGCTACGACCTCGTTACAGACACCGAGTTTCCCGTGTGTGTCGCAACCGGCGAGCAGGAGATGCCGGCCATCTGGGGTGACTACATCGTGTGGCTCGACTACCGGACGCTGCCCGGTGGCGCCATCTGATACAAGGACCTCTCACTCCCGTGGGGTCCGGCGCCGCTGGACTTGAACACGAACACCAAGATGGAGGTCGACGTCTGCCAGGAGTGGGTCGTGTGGTCCGAGTACATCGGATCGAACTGGGACATCATGGCCTACAACATCTCCATCGAAGAGCTGCTCCCGGTCTACAGCGGACCCGGCAAGCAGACCTATCCACGGATCGATGGCGACTGGATCTTGTGGAACGATTCCACCAACGACGACGGTGACCTGATCTTCGGCGATTTCCTGGCGCGTACGATCTATCCCGTGTTCAACACGAGCGGTGTGATCACCTACGGATCGATGCACCTTGGTGACATCACGTTCCAGTACGGCACCGGCACTTCAGCCGAGGTCACCATCGGCGGCCCACTCTGGGCTCACGACGCGCAGGTACTCGGCGGTCTCAACCGCTTCGAGACGGCTGCCGCCATCGCGGCGGCTGCCTACCGGGTTGGCTCCCGTGACGTGGTCATCGCCACAGGACGCGACTTCCCCGACGCGCTCGGCGCGTCCGCCCTTGCGGGCTACCGCAACGTGCCGATCCTGCTCACCGAGCGCGACCATCTCCCGCCGGCGACGGCGGCAGCACTCCTCAGCCTCGGCGTGAACGACGACGTCTACGTGGTCGGCGGCACCGCGGCGATTTCCGATACCGTCCTCAACGAGATCAAGGCGCTCTTGCCGTCATACGACTCGGTGCGGCGAATCTGGGGTTCTGACCGCTACGCCACCTCACTCGCCATCGCCAAGGAGATCACCGGCGGAGCCTCCGGCGGCCTCGACGAGCCCTACGGCTTCGTGGCCACCGGACGCAACTACCCCGACGCGCTTGCCGCCTCCTCGATGGCGTACGGCCTCGACATCCCCATCTACCTCTGCCCCGGTACGTCCATCTCCACCGAAACACTCGATGCGATGGCCTTTGACGGCGTAGAGCGCGTCGTCATCATCGGTGGGGAGACGGCCGTGAATGCATCTGTCCAGACTGCGCTCAACACGCGCTTCGGCGCATCCAATGTCATGCGCGTGTGGGGTTCGAACCGCTACGAGACTGCCGCCGAGCTGGCAAGCTTCGCCGAAGGTGAGTTCAAGTTCGGCGCAAGTGGGCTGTGCGTGGCCACGGGACAGAACTTCCCCGATGCACTGTCAGGCGGCGTCCTCGCCGGAGCGCGCTACGCACCGATCCTGCTGGCCGACGGGACCACGCTCTCTCCTGCCACGGCCGAGTTCCTCGACATGCACGAGAACGAGATCCGCTGGGTCACGTTCCTCGGCGGCGACTCCGCGCTACCCGATGTGACGAAGGCTGCGATCGAGGCACGGCTGAAGTAGCCGGATACCCACGCGGGACATGCGTTTCGAGGGCGCCATGCCCTGCACACGCAACGAGGGGGACGCAGTGGGTCCCCCTCGGTCCGCTCTCTGAAGCTCGCCCCGCGTGCGCTACTTGAGTGCCGCGTCGATCGCCGCCTTCACAACGTCCGAGATGGCGTTCGTGCCGCCGTAGACCTTCGGGGTGAGTACATCAGCCTTGGCTGCCTTCAAGTAGTCTCCAGCGGCCTTTGAGAGCGCCTCGGGCCGCGTCAGCAGCACCACACCGCCGTTCGCGCCCGCCGCGGCACCGCCGCCGAGCGCATCGGGGAAGTTGAGGCCTGTGGCAACGCCGATGTACGCGTTCTCGGCCCACCACATCCGCACGCCGTAGTCGGCTACCTTCGCGGCCGTCTCGTAGCGGTCAGCGCCTGCCTCACGGTGCACGGTGCGCACGCCGGCGAGGCTGCCGAGAAGGGTCTCCACGCCGCTCGACACCGCCAACTCGCCACCCGCGATGATGATCTCGTCGATGCCGACCTCCGTGATCACGCTCGCCGTGGCAGGCGGAAGCGCGCTCGTCTGCGTCAGCAGCACGGGGAAGGCGTTAGCGTACGCGATCGGGGCCACCGCCAGCGCGTCTGCGAAGGCATCACCGCGCACCACGAAGGCCGGCAGCTCATCGCGCGACCCGACGACCGCGTCGATCTTACGTGCCACCGCAGCGGCGGTCTCGTAGCGGTTGAGACCCTGCGCGCGGTCGGTGGCGAACCCGGCTGTCTTGAGTGCGCTCTCCACCGTCGTGCTTACCGCCGAGGGACCGCCGATGATCATGACCGTCGAGACGCCCAGCCGGTTGAGTTCGGTCACCAGACCCGTCGGCAGCGAAGCAGTGCGGGTGAGCAGAACCGGCGAACCGTAGGCGCCGGCCAGGCCGGAGGCTGACAGCGCGTCCGCGAAGTCCTCGCCGGTGGCGAGGATCGCGGTCTTCACACTCCCCGCGGCGAACGTCTTCTTGGAGATCTCGATGGCCGTCGCGTAGCGATCGGCGCCCCAGATGCGCTCGGTTGCGCCGAGAACCGGCGTCGCGCTCTTGGCCCAGTACAGACTGAACGCGCCGCTGCCCTCGAACTGGCGCACCTCGATGTAGTAGGTGCCGGCCGTCACGGCATCAAAGGTCACCGAGTCCTCGGTGTCGAAGCCGTCAGCGTAGGCCACCGGCACGGTCGTCTGCAGGTTCGCGGTGCCCGGCGGATACAGGTAGACGTCGAAGTCAGCGCCGACGGGGCTCACCAAGCGAAGGTCGAGCCGGTCGCCCGCCGCCAGATCTACGCGATAGACGATGTTGGCGGACGCGCCGCCGTCCAGACTCGCCGAGGCCGGAGATGCCGGCAGGGCGACAGCGTCGCCGATGTTCTTCCACACGTCCATGCCGAGAGCCGAAACGGACCACTCGAGGTCGTAGGTTCCGGCTCCGGCAGCCGCCCGAACGTCCAGGTAGTACGTGCCGTCCTTTTCCGAGCCGTACGGCACGTCGAAGTACAACACACGCTCGGAGCCGCTCACAGATGCGGCAACGGGCACCGCTGTGAGGATGCTCGTGGCGTCAGGTCCGTACAGGTGAAGCTCGGGAGTGAGCGACACATCCCAGCCGTCCAGAAACGCGTAGAGCCGCTCGCCGTCGCCGATCTCGATCGCCCACACGTCGTCGGGATCGCTGATCACGTCGACCGTGTCGGTCACCGTCGGCCCGGGAATCGCTCCGGGGATCTCGCTGTCGTTGTCCGAGTCCCACGGCGCCGCGTACCAGCCGAGGTAGTAGGTGCCCGCGCCGGATGCGGCGGCGACCGCCACGTAGTAGTCACCGGCCGTCTCGATACGGTACGCGAAGCTCTTGGGATACCCATCACCCGCGGTGCCTGTGAGCGCCGGTTGGACCACGATGTCGGTGGTTCCCGGCGCAAAGAGCAACACGTCGGCGTTGAGCGCCGCATCACCGGTTAGCGTCACGCCGATGCGGTCACCGGCGGCAAGCGTGACCTCGTACACGTCCACCGCATCGGTGGCAAGATCGAGCGTGCCTTCCACCGGGGTCGCCGGCAGGGCCACCGCGGTGGCGGGGGTGCCACCCGCGTCTGGCACCTCGGCGATGCCGACCCGGTCTGCTGCGAGCGACCGGAGCACCTTCGTGGTGCGGGGGTCGTACGCCGCGCTGGGCGAGTCACCCGCGATCGCAGCGCTCGGCGCAACGACCAACGCGACCATCGCGACGACGCACGCGAGGGCGGTAAGGCGGGACTTGAAGCGGATCATACGGCGTACCCTCCCCTAGAGCCTGCACGGCACGCGACCCCCGGGTCGCGTGTGGTGCCAACTGTACCATAAGCGTGAGGCTGAACAGCCCTCAGGATGCCGGATCTTCACGGCGGAACATGCGCGCCGACGAGCGGTCTCGGCTACCGGCCGAACGGCTCTTCGATGCGCACGAGGAAGGCTTCGACCACTGCCGGATCGAACTGCATTCCGGACTGCTCGCGAATGTACTCGAGCGCGTCGCTCTTCGACCACGCCTGCCGGTAGGGGCGGTCCGAGGTGAGCGCGTCGTAGACGTCGATGACCGAGAAGACGCGAGCCGAAAGCGGAATGTCCTCCCCTGCCAGACCCTCGGGGTATCCCGTGCCGTCCCAGCGCTCGTGGTGGTAGTACGGGATGTCCATCGCGTCAGAGAGGAACTCGATCCGCGACAGCAACTCGCGCGCGTACCTCGGATGTTCGCGCATCACGGCCCACTCCTCGTCGGTGAGCGGGCCGGGTTTGTGCAGGATGGCGTCAGGGATGACCATCTTCCCGATGTCGTGCAGCAGCGCCCCGCGCCGCACCTGCGGCAGATCGTGGTGCGGCACGCCGAGGCTCGCCGCCATCTCCACAGCGAGCAGTGCGGAACGCTCGGTGTGGCCGAGCGTGTCGGCATCGCGCATCTCGAGCGCAAACGACCAGCCCTCGAGCGTGGAGTCGTACGCGCAGATGAGCTCGGCCGCGGCGCGCTGCGCCTCCTCGAAGAGCCTCGCATTGACCACGGAAACGGCGATCAGCGCCGAGAGCGCACGACTGAGCGCTACGTCGTCGGCTGTGTACACGTTGGGATGGTCGGTGCCCAGGATGAGCGCCCCCACCGCCTGCGAGTCGGCCACAAGCGGCACGAAGAGCAGCGAGCGCAGGCCGCGCACCGTGACGATCGCGAGCTCGGGCTCGCTCAGGACCGCGGCGTCCACATCCGGGATGAACACCGGATCGCTCGACTCGAGCGCGCTCCGCAGATGCGGATGGCGGTCCAACCCTGCCAGACGGAACTCATCGGCGAACCCGCGCGGCAGCGGTGGCGTCGTGGCTCCCAGCAACACGACATCATCGTCCAGGCACAGATAGACGGCACCGGTCTGCAGCCCGAGCACCTCTACGGCTGCCTCGACAGACGTCTGCAGCACGCTCTCCAAATCGAGTGACCCGGCGAGCGCAAGGCTCACCCGAACGAGCGCGGCCAGGTCGCTACGGGTGATGTCTGCTAGTGGTGCGCGAGACACGAGTTTCCCCTCGGCAGCTCGGATGGCGCTCGCACGACTCCGGAGCGCCGCGCGCGGACAGGTCCGTTAAGCAAATCCCGCTCCAACACAAGGTACGGACCCGGCCGCGAGACCGGGGCCGTTTGAGTGCGCTTCGCGACAGCTACCGCGGCATCACGAACCCGTAGTCGGCGAGCACGGACTTGGGGAACTCGAAGCGCACGGTCATGAGCGGATCGACAACCTGGCAGAACTTCAGGTAGCCGACGAGGCTCATGAGCAGCGCCGCATCGTTGTTGGGGAATCCGGCCACCTTGGTGAGGAACGCGTGCATCATGTCGATCGCCATCTTGTAGGCGGCATCCGTGGTCTCCGCCGAGGCGATCACGGCCACGATCTCGTCATTTTCCAGGAACGGGGTCGGCAGCTCGGGAATATCGACCACCTGCGGGGTGAGTCGCACCTCGCCGGGCGTCTCGGCGCCACAGATGACAACTTCGCCGTCACCCATTACCGCGTGCATGTCGCCGCAGCCGAAGAGCGCGCCTTCCACACCGACGGTGAAGTACAGGCTCGCGCCGGTGGTCACCAGCGTGCAGTCCATGTTGCCGCCGTGCCCACCCGGGGTGCTGTTGGGGATGGTCCCCTCAGACGGCGCCACGCCGATCACGCCCAGCATCGGCTTCTGCTTCACCCGCACCTTGTCCTTGAAGACCACCGAGTCACCGTCGTGCTCAACGATGACCGTCTCCTCCTTGGTGATGAGGTGGCCGAGCGCGCCCACCTCCGGCACCGCCACCATCACCGACGGGCCGTGCGCCTTGACCTCGTGAAGCTCGATGCGCAGCACGTCGCCCGGCTTGGTGCCCTCGATGTAGATGGGGCCGGTGGCGGGGTTGGTGATCGACCAGTCGAGGGTGGCGAGCGTGTCGGCCGTGGTCTTGAGCTGGCCGGAAAAGCAGTCGTGGGTGGTGAGGTGCAGCTCTTCGCCCTGCGGCACGCGCAGCACGGGTGTCACCTCGGGAGAGAAGCCGAAGAACGCCTGGTCTCGCGTCAACTCGTTGGTCATTGTAGAACCTCCTTGCTCGGCGAGCGGTCGTAATCAGGCCGCCCGCGCCTCCTCAGCGTCGGCGTCGGCAGCCGGAACAGCCTTCTTCTTGAACAGCGGCCACCGTAGTTCCTGACCGCCGATGATCCCGTTGGGTCGCCAGATGAGCACGATCACCATCAGGACGGCCATCACGAGTTCGGTGAGACCGTAGACCTCGAAGCTGAACGTACCCGAGTTGTTCATCCACGACTCAACCTGCCGCAGGCCCTCGCGGGCGAGCGTGACGATGGCGGTCCCGGTGAAGGCACCCGAGATCGAGCCCTGACCGCCGATGACGATCATCGTGAGCAGCAGGAAGGTCTCGCCGATGTAGAACGCCTTGGGTGAGAACGACGTGATGAAGTGCGCCCATACACCGCCCGAAAGTCCCGCGATCAGCGCCGAGAGCACGAAGGCGATGTAGCGCACGCGCACCACGCTGATACCGATCGACATCGCGGCGTAGCGGTCGTCGCGCGATGCGCGCAGGCGCAGGCCCAGCGATGACTCCCGGTACCAGTGCGCCACCAGGAGCATGATCACCGCTCCCGCAGCAGCCACGCCGAGCGTGGTGAACGCCTGCAGCCCGAAGAACGTGCGCGGGCCGTTGGTGACATTGTCCCACTGGGTCATGACCACGTGGATGACGATGAGCGTGGCAAAGAGCGTGATCACGCCCACCGCGTCGGAGAGACGCATCAGCGGCCAGCCGATGATCGCGGCGATTAGCGCGGCAACCACTCCCCCAAGGGCGATGGCGAGCAGCACCGGCACCTGGATATCCACGAGTGCCGGGTACATGTTGGGCACGCCGAGGCTCTTCACCATCGGCGCCATCGAGAGGATGCCCGATGCGTACGCGCCGATGCCGACCCAGCCCACGTGCGTCCAGGCCAGGATGCCCGAGTTGCCCATGAACACCTGCAGGCCGAGCACAATCATGAGGTTCACGCAGAAGTACGTGTAGATGTTGATGACGAGCGGCGTGCCCAGGAAGTGCACGAGCACGCCCACGAGCAGCAGCGGCACGAGCAGGATCGCAAGCGTCGAGCGCTTGCCGAGGAGTGCAGCCAGATCGGTCTTGGGCGTCATCCAACACGCTCCTCGGTATAGCCGCCGCGCCAGATGCCCTCAGGCCTGAACAGCAGGAACAGGATCACGATCACGAACATGAACGCGTCACGGTAGCTGATCATCGAGGCGGGCAGCATGATGCTCAGGATGTTGAAGAGAAGTCCGTACACGAAGCCGCCGATCACAGCGCCCACGAGGCTGTGCATGCCACCCATGACGGTTGCGATGAACGCGATGAGCAGCGGCGCCGCGCCGATGAGCGGGTCTACCGACGAGGACCGCGCCACCCAGAAGATGGACACCACGCCGGCGAGCAGACCGCTGATGATGAACGTGGCCGAAATCACCAGGTTTGCCGGCACGCCCATGAGGCGCGTGGTGGTGAACTTGTCAGCGGCGGCACGCATGGCGATACCGAGCACGGTCCGCTTCATCACGATGCTCAGGCCCACGAGGAGCACCACCGTAGTGCCGATGATGAGCACGTTGCGCACCGGTACGGTGGCCGTGCCGAGTGTGAGCGTCTGGGAGAAGAGCGACGGGAACTTGACTGCACGCGACCGCGGCGAGATGGCGATGAGCACCACGTTTTGCAGGAACACGCTCACCGCGAACGATGTGACGAGCATGGCCGTGAGCGACTTGGTGCGCACGGGCCGGAACGCCACAAGCTCGGTGAGGTAGCTCACGAGCGCCGCTGCCGCGACGGCGAGCGCAATGCCCACGTACCACGGCACTCCGGTATACAGGCCGAGCAGGTACAGAGCGTAGCCGCCCACCATGATGTACTCGCCGTAGGCGAAGTTGACGAGTTTCAGGATGCCGTACACGAACACGAGGCCGAGCGAGAGGAGCGCGTACAGACTCCCCAGGCTGATCGTGTTGATGATGAACTCGAGATCGATCACAGCAGGTGCACCTCGCAGGTCTCGTCGTCTTCCCCGCCGAAGTAGACCGACGCGATGTCCACCTTGCGCTTGAGCTCGTCGGGCGTACCCGAGAACTCGAGCGAGCCGGTGGCGAGCAGATACGCGCGGTCCACGATCTCAAGCGCCCGCTCGGCGTTCTGTTCCACGAGCAGGATGGTGGTGCCGCGCTCGCGGAGCCGCACGATGAGCTCGAAGATCTGGTCGGTGAGCGCGGGCGACAGGCCGAGTGAGGGCTCGTCGAGCATGAGCAGCTTGGGGTGGCTCATCATCGCGCGGGCGATCGCGAGCATCTGCTGCTCGCCGCCGGAGAGCAGCCCGCCCGCCTGGCGGTAGCGCTCCTTGAGGATCGGGAAGAGCTCGAACACCTCGTCGAGGTCGGCTTTGTAGCGCGTCCGCTCGTAGGACGAGAACGCGCCAAGCCGCAGGTTCTCCTCAACGGTGAGGCTACCGAAGATGTCACGGCCCTCGGGCACCATCGAGATGCCCTTCTTGAGGATCTTCTCGGGCGTCCTGTTGGCGATGTCCTCATCCAGGAACCGAATGGTCCCCTTCACGGGCCGCAGCACGCCCGAGATCGCCTTCAGTGTGGTGGACTTCCCGGCGCCGTTGACGCCGAGGAGCGCCACGAGCTCCCCTTCGGCTACCTCGAGCGACACGCCGTGCAGGGCTGTGATCGCGCCGTAGGAGGCGTAGAGGTTCTCGACAGTGAGCATCTTCTGGCCTCCTTTACGCCGTGCTTCCGAGGTACGCGGTCACAACCTGGGGGTTGGCCCGCACCTCGGCGGGCGTTCCCTCGGCGATCGTCTTGCCGTAGTTGAGCACGTGCAGCCGCGCGCAGAGGTTCATCATCAAGCGCATGTCGTGCTCCACAACGAGGAGTCCGACGTGCTTGCGCGCGGGAATGTCGCGGAGCATCTCGAGGAGCAGGTCGCTCTCGTTCTCGTTCAGGCCGGCCGCGGGCTCGTCGAGCAGCAGGAACTTCGGCCGCATGGCGAGCGCGCGGGCGATCTCCAGTTTGCGCTGGTGGCCGAAGGGGAGCTCGCTCGCGAGCTTGGCGCCCCACTCGGCGATGCCCATCTCCTCGAGGAGGTCGGTTGCCACGGTCACGGCGTCGCGGCGGCTCATACCCTGGCTCACGGCGCCCACCTCCACGTTCTCGAGAACCGTGAGCTCCTTGAACAGGCGGATCGTCTGAAACGTGCGCGCCATACCGGTGTGCGACACCCGGTGCGACGGCATCTTCACGGTCTCCACGCCGTCCACCACCACGGAGCCGCTCGTGGCCTTAAGCAGACCCGTCATCACGTTGATGCACGTGGTCTTGCCCGAGCCGTTGGGGCCGATGAGCCCGAGGATCTCGCCCGTCTTCAGGCTGAAGCTCACGTCGTCGAGCGCCTTGAGCCCGGCGAACGACTTGCTGAGGTTTCGGATCTCGAGAAGGCTTTCGCGCTTCTCCTCGCCTGATGTCATCAGGCCTCCTGTGCCGGGTCGCGGTCGGTCAGCGGTCCTCGTTCATGACAGAAGCGGCACGCACGCCGCTCCGATCGCACGTCCGGTTACCCGGGCGCGCAGAGCCGGGGGAGAGCCCGAGTGTCGGACCCTCCCCCGCTCGTTACCTCACGTACCACACACGAGTGTTGCTACGGGGCCGGAATGCTGTCCGGGATGACCCAGCCGAGGAACTTCGGCTCGCCACCGACAAGCTCCACCATGGCCGCGGCCTTGTTGGGCTCGTGACCGCTGGCAGCGTCGGACCACTCAAGCGTACCGGTGAGAAGCTCGAACGTGTTCTCCTCCATGGCCTTGGCAACCTCGGCACCGTCGGTGGTGCCGGCGATCTCCATGGCCTCGGCGAGCAGCATCACAGCGTCGTAGCCCGGAAGGATCCAGACCGCGTCGGGAGCCGCGTCAAACTTCTCCTCGTAGGCCGCAGCGAACTCGGTGTAGCCGTCGTTCGCCTCGTCCGAAAGGAAGCCGTGCGTGTCGAAGTAGACGTCGGAGCCGTACTCGGCACCGAGGGCCTCGAACAGACCCGGATCGTCATACGCGTCGCCGCCGACGACCGGCTGGTTCACGCCGGACTCACGGAGCGTCCGGATCATGAGGGCAAGGTCGGGCATGTACGACGAGATGTAGATGAAGTCGGGCTGCTCAGGCAGCGCCTTGATGCGGGCGAGCTGGGCCGAGACGTCGGCCTGGCCCTGGGTGTAGGTGTCCTCAAAGAACACCTCGCCGCCCAGGCTCTCGAAGTGCACGATGAAGTAGCGCGACAGGCTCTTGGTGTAGTCGATGAAGTCGTCGGTGATGACGTAGACCGTCCGCCAACCCTTCTCGTTGTACGCGTACTCGGCGGTCACGGCGCCCATGGTGGTGTTCCACATCGACATCGTGAACTGCTTGTCGCCGAGAGCGGCCGAGCCGTAGAGCGGCGACGAGGCACACGGCGAGATGCCGACGATGCCGGCGTTCTGGGCCTCGCGGGAGGCCGGGCCACCGAAGTCGAAGTCGGACGGCGCGATGATCGCCGCCGCACCATCTTCAACGAGCTGCTTGGCAACGTTACCCACCGTCACCGGGTCGCTCTTGCCGTCCATCGCAACGAGCTTGACCGGCTTGCCGAGGATGCCACCGTTCTCATTCAAGACGTCCACGGCGAGCTGAGCGCCACGGAGCGCCGGCTCGTCTAGCGGTGCCTGGATGCCGGTCTGGCACAGCGCGGCGCCGATCATAATCTCGTCGCCCTCAACCGCTCCGCCGTCGCCGTCGTCGCTGGCGCACCCGGGCACCAGCAGGGCCAGCATCAACACAAGAACGAGCAAACTAGCCAATCGCTTCATACCATCACCCTCCGTTGTGGTTGCGGACGATCGCCCTGCGGCTTACCTCCAGCCGGACCGCCGGGCACGCCCTTTCCGTGCGTCTGGTGCAATGATGCGCGTTGCGTGTTGCCGATCTGTTTCGCAAAGGATAGCGAAAACGAGACTGCTACGCTAGGAACGGTGATGCAGGAGGCGGAATGGGGCGCGGGGACGTACCCCTCAGTCTCCCGGCGCGAGCAGACGCTCGAAGGTCTCGTGGCTCAGCAGGTCGACCTCAGAGGCGGTGATGACGAACTGTCGCGCCTCCGTGCGCGCCTTGGCCCAGTCCACGGTGCCCAGACGGGACAGCACGATACCCTTCCAGTTCTCCGGTCCGATGACCGGCCCCTCCCAACCGCCCTGTGCAACCGCGTTCCGGAGCAGCTCGAGGTTTGGAGCGGGCCAGGTGGGGTCGGCGGTGTACCACAGCAGATCGTACAGGTCACGACCCTTCGTGTACTGGCGCATCAGTACCGCGGCCAGCTTACCGGCGAAGAGCGATGCTTTGTCGTGGTGATAGATTCGCAGCGGTACGAACCGCCGCACGTCACTCACCTGACACACAGCACCAGAGGGTGGATTGGTGTCCACCTCGACCTTGACGCTGATGATCTCGCTCGCGTGAGGCGAGAGTCCAAGCTCGTGCAGCAGACCCGGGAACTTCACGAACGCCTTGTCGACGGCAGACCCGAAGCCCTTGCGCGCAATCTCAAGTGCATACCCCTCCCGTTCGAGCGGGCGCGTGAAATCGTAGACGAGCTCATCGAAGTCGTATGCATGCGCGTTGTGCTCGAGCGAGAAGTCGAGGTCTTCCGAGTAGCGCGGAATCATGAAGAGGAAGCGAAGCGCGGTGCCGCCCATGAAGGCGATCGACGTGAGGTGACCCGCCAGACCGAGGCTTTGCAGCATGCGCGCCTGCAGGTACTCACGAACCACCGAACGCTCCGTGCCGGGCACCGCCTCCGCCACGTGCCTTGCCAGTTCGGGCTTCACGGCCGTCTCTCCTCGTACTGACCACGCCGGTCGACAGCGTGATACTCGGCAGCTTCCTCCGCTGCATACGCGGTCACCCACTCGAGAGCCTCTCGGACACGCCGGCTCCCCGTCAGCTTCGCCATCATGACAGCCTCGTCCAAACGCAATCTATCCAGATTCTGAAGCCGTAGTTCGGCAAGATACGCCGGATCGGCAGCGTCCCGTTCCAGATAAAGCAGGTCAACAAGCGCCTTTTCCGGCGTGGCAACGAACACCCGGTCGCCGCTGGTCAGGTCAAGCGCCTCGTATCCCCAGAAGAGCTCGGACTTCACGTGTCGGTACGTATAGGTGCCAAGTGGCGTGGCCCACGTGCCTGGTCTGCCCGTGGTGACCGATGTGGTGGTAGGCACGTACTCGGGGATGATGCCGTGCTCGGCCAGAACCGAACTCAGGCTCACGTACGAGCCACGGACGAGGCGGTTGGCGATCACATACGGATGCGGCCGCCGCAACCCAGGCGATTCCGACTCGGCGAACGCATACAGACCGCGGCGCAGCTGGATCAGACGGCCCGCGCGAACCCAGCGCGACAGCTGCCGCGCAACGTCGCGACGATCCACCGGGCCTACGAGCAGCAGCCCCGTCTCAAAGACAGGTTCGCCACCGACAGCCGAGAGCAGTTCTTGCCACTTCATGGCAGTAAGTTACCACACATGGCAACTTACTGCCACGGGTCAGTGCTCCCCTTACTCCAGTATCGCCTCGATCTGTGCATACACCGCAGGGCTCACGGCGGAGTCCCCGCCGAACACGCGGCAGCGCTCTATCTCGGGTGCATGCGCCGTGAGTGCAGCTGCGGTTGCAGCCGAGAGTGTGTCGGGCCGTGTCATGAGCAGCACGCCGTTGTACGCACCACACGCCACGCCTCCGCCGAGCGCGTCGGGGAACGACGTGCCTGTGGCAAGGCCCACAAGCCGCCAACTCCCCCACCCGCGTGCGATGCCCTTGGTGGCCACATCAACGGCGGTGGCGTAACGGTCAGCGCCCGACCAGCGCACGACGCTCACGCCCGGCAGCGCGTCCAGTGCAGCCTCCACACCCGAGCTGACCGCTGCCGTGCCGCCCGCGATGACACACTCCGACACGCCGAGCCGCGTCACCGCGGACCCGGTGGCGGCGGAGAGTGTCGTCGAGCCGGTGAGCAGCACCGGGATTCCCTGGCTGTACGCGAACGGTGCCACCGCGAGCGCATCGGCGAAGTTGTCGCCACGCGCAATGAACGCCCTGCCGGCAAACGCCGCACCCGCATGCTCTTCGATGGCGTCGGCCACCGCGGCTGCGGTCGCGTAGCGGTCCGCGCCAGCGATGCGCTCCACACTCACGCCTGCGATCCCGTCCACCGCCTGCTCAACAGCCAGCGTCACCGCGGACGTGCCGCCCACGATGAAGACCTTGCTCGCGCCGAGGTCGATGATGGTCTGGCGCACCGTATCAGGCAGCGCGGTCGGTGCGGTGAGGAGCAGTGGGCCGTCATAGGCGCCGGCGAGGCCGGACGCCGAGAGCGCGTCGGGGAACGCGGCACCGGTTGCAAGCACCACCGTCTCGGCCGTGTCGAAGCTCTCCGTGGCGATCGTGCACGCGGTCAGATACCGGTCCGTGCCCCACCACCGGTCGAGCAACTCCTCGCCGGGGAGTGTGGAGACCGTAATCGTATCGGTGAGTTGCCGCACGTTGGGCGGCACCGCGGTGTCGCGGTACTCCACGGCCACGGTCTTCTCACCGTCGCCGTCGGGGAGCGTCACCAGGCGCTCCGCGGCGTATGGCATCCACTCGCCCCACGTGGTTCCGCCGTCGGCCGAGATGCGCATGTCACCCATGCCGGAGTGCGCGTCAGTCACCGCCGAGTTCACCGTGACTTCCAACTCCGACGTGCTGGTCGCGCCTCCCGCAAGCGTCATCGTGCCGGCGGGTGCGGCGGCGTCCACGCGCACCATCGAGTGTGCCATCGCGCCGAGGTTGCTGCCGTTGTCTTCAGCACGGACGTGGAAGTACCACACGCCGTCGGTGAGCGGCTGGTACATCTTGGTCCGGGGATCGAGAACAGCGTCATCGGACGGGCCCGTGGCCGTATCAGCCGTCTGGTCCGCGCTCACCCAGTACTGCGCGATGCCGCTGCCGTCACTCACAGCGTCCCACGCCCACACGCCCACCCGGTTTCCGTACCAGGTGTCGGGGTCGGGGTGGCTCGTGCTCCACACGTTGGCAGCGGCCGGCGGCACACGGTCGTGCAACACGGCGGTCTGTGTGGCCTCACGATTGCCGAGGACGTCCACCGACGCGTACGTGATCTCGTGGTATCCGTCCTCGGTGACCTCGAACGGCCCCGTGTACTCACCCTGGTCTACATCGTCCACGCCGTAGTAGGTGGCGGCCACATCGGCCACCAGACCGCGCGCCGTGAGCGTTATCTCCAGCATGTCGGCGCTGCCGGTGGCGGTGGCGAGCATGGTCACCGGAGCATCCGTGAGCTCGTAGAGCTGCGCGCTGACGTTGGTCTGCAGCCCCCCTGCCGCCACGGTCACCGTCGTTGCACCCGAGGGAGCATAGGCCATGTAGTAGTACTGCTTCGCCAGCCACGGACGGCTCCCCGACGCGTCGAACTCGACCAGATAGTCGCCGGGTGGCACGTGGGTCGCATACGTTCCGGTGTCTGCAGCCGTCTGGCGGTCGCTCACCTGGTACAGGCGCGCATTTCCGGCATCATCGAGTATGTGGAACCGCACGAGCACTTCTCCGAGCGGCGCGCCGTCTTCGGCCGCCGTCACGGAACCCCTGATCTGCGCGTAGCGTTCGAGCGCCGCATCCGCACCGGTTGAGACCGTCTCTCCCGGACTGACCATGATCGAGGTGGCTTCTTCGACAAACCACGCATCGCCGGTGAACTCCTGGGCGTACGTGCCCATCTGGTCCCAGAACCCCAAACGCCACTCACCCTCAGGCAGGCCGATGGTGTACGTGCCTTCAGTACTCGTCATCGCGGACGCGTACCGGGAACCCCAGATACCCGGCGGGTCCTCGATATACGCGTTGACCTGGATGCCGCCGACCGGATCGCCACTCACCGCATCGGTCACCGTGCCGGTGATGTAGCCGAGCTCATCGAGCGCCACATCGATGTCATCGCGCACGTCGCCCGCCACGAGCGCAATCGGCGTGGGCTGCCCGTAGCCGCTCCACACGCCGTCGTACCACTCCCACACGTAGGGACTGTGGGGCTCTGACGTCTCCCACGCGAAGAGAACCGCATAGGTGCCCGGCGACACGTTCACGCTGTACGTCCCGTTCCAGGCGGAGCGGGTGAAGTATGCCGGTTCCCACCAGGTGCCGGTCCAGCGGCGCACGTCCACCCGCACGTCTTCGAGCACCGCGCCGCCATCGGCAGCGGTGACCACACCCGAGATGGTCGCGTAGGCGCTCAGAACCGCCTCTTCGAGCGTGACCACGCCGCCCGCGCTCACCGGGATGTCATCCCCGGCCTCGATGCCGTTGCTCTCCAGAAGTATGTCGTCGTACACCTCGGTTAGATGCTTGCCGTCCTGGTCGTAGAAGGTCACGCGCAGCGTCCCGGGCGGCACCGTGAGCGTGTACTCGCCCGTGGCGGGATCGGCATAGTCGTAGGCAAGCGGCCTCCACCCAGCGGCGCCCTCCATCCATGCGGTGACCTGGAACGTGCCGGGCACGCCCTGCTCGCTCGTGACGATGCCCTGGATCGTGCCCGCGAGCGCGAGCGACGCGTCGCGCGTGACGGTCTCGTCGCGCGCAACGGCAACCGAGGTGGCCTCCACGTCGATGTAGGTGTCGTTCCAGTACTCGGTGGCATACGTGCCCGAGGGATCGCTGTAGCGCACCTCGTAGGTGCCGGCATCCACGTAGGCGGTGAAGACACCGCTCGCGTTGGTGGTGACCACCTGCGCGCCGCCCCACCCGCCACCGAGTGACACGTTACGCACCGCGACCTCGATGCCGTTGAGCACTCCGCCGCCAACGGCCTGCGTGACCGTGCCGGTGATGACCCCCTTGCGGCTGAGTGCCACCGACACACCGGTGGTGACCCCGCCGTTGGTGACCGTCACGCTGTCCGCATCTTCGATCGTGGCCGAGTCTTCGTAGTACTCACTTGCGTACACGCCGCCCGCATCCGAGAACCCCACGCGATACGTGCCCGGCCATAGCATCGGCACCACGTAGCCACCGTCAGCCTGCGTCGCCGTCTCCGAGCCCGACCACTCCCACGACGAGCCGTTCCAGACGTACGGCCGCACGCGAATGCCCGCCAGCGGCGCCCCGCTGGCCAGTGCGGTGACCGTGCCGGTGATCGAGCCCCCTTTGATGAGCGTTGCGTCGAGCCAGTCAGCGCCCGCGTTGGTGATTACAACCGGGGTGGCGTCTGTCAGCGACCTCACACCATCGTAGTACTCAACCACGTACCCCAGGTCCAGCATCACCGGGTTGAACTCGACTCTGTAGGTGCCCGGATCGATCAGGGTACTCCACGAACCGTCAGCAGCCGAAGCGGTGCTGGTAGCCGTATAGGACCCCCCGCCGCCGGTCTTCTCCCACACGCGCACGGTGACCGGTGAGAGTGGGTCTCCCGTGCTCTCGTCGGTGACAGTTCCCGAGAGCGTCTGGCGCCGCCCCACGATGAGGTCGTACTGCCCCGTGCTGCCTTCGGCCTGGTATGCCTTCACGTACACGCGCTCGTTGGTCGAAGGCGTGTACACGATGCGCGAGATGATGCCGACCACATTGCGTTCGACAGTCTGGATGATGCCGCCCGCCTCGTGATACGCCGTGAGGGATGCGTTGGGCATGATGTTGTCCAACGCCGCGGTGCGGATCACGTACTCGGTGCCGGCTACCGCGTCGAAGTAGACGTAGTCGACGTCGGCCTCGTGATCGAAGGTATGCGTCTGCCGGGTGCCGTCGGGTGTGATCGGGTTTGCGGTCCCAACCGTGTCGTCGGGCTCGTACGCGTCATCAACCGCCATCGCTACCGAGGACGGGAACACCGGCACGGCGAGCAGCATCGCCACAACAACCGCGCGCGCCACCAAGCGCACTGCCCCCGCCGAGAATCCCCTCGCCCCGTCACGCCCCCGCGTACCGACCGCGCGCCACATACCGGCCTCCCCCCGAAGCGAACCGATAGGCTCACGCGCGCCCCCGCGCGCGTGCCTCTACGGGAGAATGTACCACCGGGCCGCGACATGATGCGTGCCGAGTGAGGGGAGCCTGGCCCCTAGTACGCCCCGCGCGCGAAGAGCACGGCGGGCACGGTGCGCGCCATCAGCGCGATGTCGAAGCCCACGCTCCAGTTCTCGATGTAGAAGAGGTCCAGGCGGACCATCTCCTCGAAGGTGAGCGACGAGCGGCCGGAGACCTGCCAGAGCCCGGTCATGCCGGGCGGCACCTCCATGCGGCGCCAGTGGTGGTCGCTATACTCGCCCGTCTCGCACGGCAGCGGCGGGCGCGGCCCCACGAGCGACATCTCGCCGCGGAGCACGTTGATGAGCTGCGGGAACTCGTCGATGGAGAACTTGCGCATCCACTTGCCCACGCGCGTCACGCGCGGATCGTCCTTCATCTTGAAGAGCGGCCCCGTGGCCTCGTTGGCCTCCGCGAGCTCGGACCTCCGGGCATCGGCATCCGCGCACATGGAGCGGAACTTGAACATGCCAAAGGGCACCCGGTCTTTGCCCATGCGCTCCTGCCGGTAGAAGATCGGGCCGCGCGAGTCGATCTTGATGGCGAGCACGAGCACGAGCCAGAGCGGCAGGCCAACGAGGATCACCACGAGTGACACCGCGATGTCGAAGACCCGCTTGGTGCGCAGCGCCCCCGGCGTGAGCGTCACACCCTTCACGGTCACCAGCGGGATGCCCGCCACCTCGCGCACGAGTACGCGCGACGTGAGCACCTCGAAGAGTCCCGACGAGATGTGGATCGACACGTCGATCCCGCGGAGCTCGCCGATCATGCGCGAGATGACGTCATGATCGAATGCCGAGGACGCGATGATCACGGTGTCGATGCCGTGGGCACGCACCACGTCGGCCAGCTCGCGCGCCGAACCGAACGAGGGCACGTCCTCGGCGCAGTAGTCCAGCTCGAGTTCACCGGCTCGCTCGGTGGCGAGGCAGCCCACCGGCGTGAGGCCCTGCTCGGGACGCCCCAGCAGGTGGCGGATGATGTTCTGCGCCTCGCGGTTGCTCCCCACCACGAGCGTCCGCCGGTGAAGCTTGCCCTTGCGCCGCTGCCACACGAGCACGTTGCGCACCAGGAGGCGGCCCGCACTCACGAGCACCACGGCGAGCACGAACGCGATGAGCGTCCATGCCCGCGAGAGGCCGGGCGTCTTGAGCGCGTAGGTGGCGAGAATGAAGGCCACCACGCCGAGCGCGATGCCGCGGAGCACCCGGGAGAACTCGCCAGCGCCCCACGTGAGGCGGTCGAGATCGTAGAGCTTCTCCTGCCAGAGCATCACGAGCCAGATGGCCGAGAGCACGAGCGCGATCTGGTAGTAGGCCACCGAATCAGGCACGTTCTCGAGGCCTGCGGTGGCCTGAACCCCGCCGAAGCGGATCCACGTTGCACCGAAGGTGGCCGCCGCCAGCATCACGGCATCGGTGACCACGAGCGTGGCGATCACCCGCCGTTTGCGCCCCGCGCGGTCGAGGAACTGACGCCCATCACCAGGATCTGCCGGCACCCTGCCCCCCTGAACGACCGTACGCGTACGTGTACATAACACAACGCACATCGTAGACGAAGCCACTGACACGGACAACAGGACGCGCGCCTACCCGGCAACGTTCTCCACGTACCAGCGGTAGGTGCCCTCGATCCCCTCGCGCAGGCCGATCTTGGGCTGCCAGCCGAGTGCGGCAAGCCGCGAGACGTCCAGCAGCTTGCGGGGCGTGCCGTCAGGCTTGGAGGTGTCGTAGACGATCTCGCCGTCGAAGCCCACCACATCTGCGATGAGCGCCGCAAGCTCGGCGATGGTCACGTCGGTCCCCACGCCCACGTTCACGATCTCGTCGCCGTCGTAGTGCTCCATTAGGAACACCGCGGCGCTGGCAAGGTCGTCCACGTGCAGGAACTCGCGGCGCGGCGTGCCCGTGCCCCAGAGCGTCACCGTGGGCTCCCCCGCCACCTTGGCGTCGTGGAACTTGCGGATGAGCGCCGGGAGCACGTGCGAGCTTGCGAGGTCGAAGTTGTCGCCCGGCCCGTAGAGGTTGGTGGGCATGAGGCTGATGGCGTTGAATCCGTACTGACGCAGGTAGCTCTGCGCCATCACGATCCCGGCGATCTTGGCCACCGCGTACGCCTCGTTGGTGGGCTCGAGCGGCCCGGTGAGCAGGTACTCCTCCTTGAGCGGCTGCGGCGCCATCTTGGGGTAGATGCAGCTGCTGCCGAGGAATACGAGCTTGCGCGCGCCGTAGCGGTACGCCGCGTCGATCACGTTGGTCTGCACCTGGAGGTTCTCGCGGATGAAGTCGGCCGGATAGGTGCTGTTGGCGAGAATGCCCCCCACCTTGGCGGCGGCGAGAAACACGTACTCGGGCCGCTCCGAGGCGAAGAACCCGTCCACACCCATCTGCACGGTGAGGTCGAGTTCCGCGCGCGTGCGCGTGACGAGCTTCCTGAAGCCCGCGTCCTTCAGCCGACGCAGGATGGCGCCGCCCACCAGCCCCCGGTGGCCGGCAACGTAGATGCGGCTCGTGCTATCCATTGGAGATGCCCCTCAGCGCCACATCGTGTCCCGCGTCGCGGAGCGTCTTCTCCTGCGCGGCGAGCTCGAGGTCGTAGGCCACCATGCGGCGCACGAGTTCGTCAAAGCCCACCTTGGGCTCCCAGCCGAGCTGCTCGCGCGTCTTGGACGCGTCGCCGAGGAGGTAGTCCACCTCCGTGGGGCGGAAGTAGCGCGGGTCGATCTCCACGTACTCCTGCCAATCGAGCCCCACTTCCGCAAACGCGGCCTCCACGAACTCGCGCACCGAGTACGCCGAGCCGGTTGCCACCACATAGTCGTCAGGGGCATCGGCCTGCAGCATCAGCCACATGGCCTCCACGTAGTCGGGCGCATAGCCCCAGTCGCGCTTGGCGTCCAGGTTGCCGAGGTAGAGCTTGTCCTGCAGGCCGTGCTTGATGCGCCCCACCGCGCGCGTGACCTTGCGCGTGACGAACGTCTCGCCGCGGCGCTCCGATTCGTGGTTGAA
>JAFGUS010000079.1 GCA_016938395.1 Coriobacteriia bacterium
AGAAGGGCATCATCCAATCGATCAAGAACCGCTCGAAGAAGGCGGACAAGGTCATCATCGCGACCGACTTCGACCGTGAGGGCGAGCTCATCGGCGCCGACGCGCGCGACGTCGTCCGCGAGGCCAACACAACGGTGCCGGTCACACGCGTGCGTTTCTCCGCTATCACCAAGGACGAGATCGAGCGTGCGTTCGCCGAGGAGGATTCGCTCTCCGAGGAGCTTGCGCAGGCGGGGGAGACGCGTCAGGAAATCGACCTCATCTGGGGCGCCGTGCTCACCCGCTACCTGACGCTCGCGCTGCAGACGCTCACGAAACGGCCGTACGGCGACGTGCTCTCCTCGGGTCGTGTCCAGACGCCGACGCTGAAGCTCATCGTTGATCGCGAGAAGGAGCGCCGGGCGTTCGTGCCCGAGGACTACTGGGTCGTCGGCGCGACGTTCTCCAAGAACGGCGAGGAGTTCACGGCCGGACACGCCACGAAGCGCTTCGCATCTGAAGAGGCCGCGCTCGGCGTTCTCGCCGCGGTTGAGGGAGCATCCGAAGGCACCACCACGCAGGTGAAGCGTACGAAGCGTCAGGTGCAGCCCCCGACCCCCTTCAACACCACGGCGCTCATGGCTGCCGCTGCTTCCGAGGGACTCTCGCCCGCGCAGACCATGCGGGTCGCCGAGTCGCTCTACATGAGCGGTTACATCTCGTATCCGCGTGTGGACAACACCGTCTATCCGCCGAGCCTCGACCTCAAGGGGATACTGCGCTCGCTGTCGGAGGTGCCGTTCTACCACGAGCACGCCAGGAAGCTCCTCGGCGCTCCGCTGCACGCCACGCGTGGCCCCAAAGAGACGACCGACCACCCCCCGATCCATCCCACGAGTGCGGCCGACCCCGACAAGCTCGATGGCCAGGCGTGGAAGCTCTACAACCTGGTGGCCCGCCGGTTCATGGCGACCCTCTCCGACCCCGCGGTCATCGAAGGCACCACGGTCGAGATCGATGTGGCGGGCGAGCGCTTCATCGCGCGGGGGGACGTCGTCGTGGTTCCCGGGTTCCGCGCGATCTACCCCTACGGTCTACGGAAAGACGAACACCTGCCCCCGGTCAGCGAGGGCGAACGCGTGCCGTTCCTCGGCGCCACGGTTGAGGGCAAGCAGACGCAACCCCCCGCACGCTTCTCGCAGGGCAAACTCATCCAGGAGATGGAGGCCAGCGGCCTTGGCACCAAGGCCACACGCCACGACATCATCCAGACGCTCTACGACCGCAAGTACGTGCAGAACGATCCGGTGGAGCCCACGAGCAAGGGCGAGGCCGTCATCGAGGCGCTCTCGGCCTACGCGGCCGAGATCACCACGCCCGGGATGACCGTCACGCTCGAGCAGAAGATGGACGACATCGCCAACGGCAGGGCCACCCTGCCTGAGGTCGTCGCGCTCTCGCAGGAGGATCTGGCCCAGGCGCTCGAGGAGCTCCTGCCACGTGTCGCCGAGGTAGCCGAGCGGCTCAAGGTGGCAGGTGACGAGGATGCCAAGGTCGGGAAGTGCCCGGTATCCGGCCACGACCTGCTCATCAAGTTCTCGCCCAAGAACCGCAGCTACTTCGTGGGATGCGCGGGATACCCCGAGTGCTCCATCACCTATCCGCTTCCGAAGAACGCGAAGTACCAGGCGGTCGACGAGCTCTGCGAGGTCTGTGGCACGCCGCAGGTACGCGTCATCCAGTTCAAGAAGCGGCCCCGTGTGATGTGTCTCAACCCTGACTGCCCCACCAAGAAGGGCCCCGAGATCACGATCGCCAAGGG
The DNA here is from genome assembly GCA_016938395.1 of Coriobacteriia bacterium. The sequence continues at coordinate 1,802 of JAFGUS010000079.1, forward strand.
CGGGTGTCCCACCGGCGACGGGGGAGACCTCGTCGTGCAGTACTCGGCTGTGGGCAACCGCTACGTGCGCTGCACCAACTACGAGAACTGCAAGACGTCGTACCCCTTGCCGCAGCAGGGCGAGGTGGAGCCCACCGACGAGCGCTGTGAGTGCGGAGCGCCCAAGGTCATCGTGCACACGCGCAAGGGCCCGTGGAAGATCTGCATCGATCCGGCGTGCCCGCTCAAGGAGGATCGCGCCAACGGTCGCGGCGGTCGTTCGTCCGGTGGCAAGCGCTCGGGCGCCGCAGCCAAGCGCGGCAGCAGCGGTACGCGTTCGGGCAAGCGTGGGTCGGGTTCGAAGCGTGGCAGCGCGGGTGCCCGCGGCGCGAAGAAGACGCCGGAGGCGTGAGTAAGGTGCCCGCTGCGGGCATCTACGTCCTGCAGGACCGCTCAGGGAGTCTGACGTGAAGATCGCCGTTGCACAGCATGCGCTACGCGCCACCCCTGCGCAGGATCTCGAGGCCCTCGTGGGTGCAGTTGCCCGCGCCGTATCGGCCGGCGCCGACGTGATCGTGCTTCCTGCAGTCCAGGCCGTGCACGACGGCCCGCTGGCCGACGAGCTGTGGCGGCGGCTCGAGGAGGACGTCCCCGGTGCTCGCGTAGTCGTTGCAGGCGACGAGGCCTCCGACGAGGCGACTTCCGATTCGCGGGGCGCCGCGTCCCTCGGCCGGACGGTCTCGCTTGCCGGAGACGACACCATCGATCCCGAAGCCCTCGAGGCCGCGCGCTCAGCCAGGCCCGATGTCGCGCTGCTTGCACCGCACTCGGAAGGCGAGCTCCAGGCCCAGGCGGTCCTCGAACTTGCGATCGGGCTGAGCACGTCGCTCGCTCCGGTCGTCATCATCGCCGAGCCCGACGGTGCCGAGCTCGGCGAGCCCGGTCACGGCGGTTCGGCGATCGTGCATCTTGGCGCGGTGATCGCCGAGGCGATGTCAGGCGACGACCTGCTCTTTGCCGATGTCACGCTTCCCACAGCACCCCTGGAGCCGCGTGTCCACCTGCCCTCGGTCCCGCCGCTGCTTGCGCAGCGCCTCGCCGCGCACCGGGGCCAGAAGGTCGCCGTCGACTATCCGGCCGACCTCGACTGACGGTGTCCTCCAGGCGTCGCGTGGTAGAATCCACGCGATAGCATCCGGTACGTTCGCCGCGCCGTCGCGTCTGTTGCGGCGCGGTTCGCATGAGAGGGGCCTCGCGCATGCCGCTGCCCAAAGTCACCATCGTCGGCGCAGGTCAGGTGGGCGCCACGACCGCGTTCCTCGTCGCGCTCAAAGGGCTCGCCGACGTGACGCTCATCGACGTGGCGCGCGGCATCGGCCAGGGCAAGGCGCTCGATATGATGCACGCACGATCGATCGAGCACTTCGCTTCCGGCGTCGTCGGGGCGGCCGAGTACGCTGAGACTGCCGGGTCGGACGTGGTGGTCATCACGGCGGGGCTGCCGCGGAAGCCGGGTATGACCCGGAGCGACCTGCTCGCCGCCAACGCCGCAATCGTCAGCTCGGTTGTGCCCGAGACTCTCACGGCATCGCCCGATGCCATCGTACTCTGTGTCACCAATCCGCTCGACGTCATCACGCACCTTGCCTGGCGCGTCTCCGGGCTGCCTCCCGCGCGCGTGCTCGGCATGGGTGGGGTGCTCGACTCGGCACGTTTTGCGTACTTCATCGCCGAGGCCACCGGTGCGCCGGTGTCCGATATCGACGCGGTCGTCATCGGGGCGCACGGCGATACCATGGTTCCCCTGCCGCGCTTCTCCACCGTGCGCGGCACGGCGCTCAGCGAACTGCTGCCCCCTGCCGAGGTCGCCGAGGTGGTGCGCCGCACGGTCTTTGGTGGCGCCGAGGTGGTGGGACTCCTGGGCTCGGGCAGCGCCTTCTACGCGCCCGCGGCGTCGATCACCGCGATGGTCGAGGCGATTCTCGGCGACACGGGGGCGGTCCTGCCCTCCTGCGTGCTCCTCGACGGCGAGTACGGTCTTTCCGGTCTGCACCTCAACGTCCCCGCCGCACTCGGGCGTGAGGGCGTGCGCGCGGTTCCAGAATGGGACCTCAACGAGGCGGAGCGCGCCGCGCTCACCGAGTCGGCCGCGGGTGTGGCCGAGATGCTCGCGTCGATCGATCTCGAAGCCTGACATGGTCACGGTCCCCGACATCGCCGACGCGGTCCGCGCCGCCATCGCCGAGGCGGCCACGACCCTGCGTCCGGACGTGCTCGAGGCGTTCGAGCGCGCGTTCGAGCGCGAGCCGTCCGAGCGTGGCAGGGAGGTGCTCGGCCAGCTCCTGGAAAACGCACGGATCGCCGGTGAAGACCGGGTGCCGCTGTGCCAGGACACCGGTACCGTGTGGGTGTGGGTCGAGCT
>JAFGUS010000080.1 GCA_016938395.1 Coriobacteriia bacterium
GATCGGATCGGTCGCGTGATAGCGCTCCGAGAGCACCACGGCGCCCAGCGGCAGCGACGTGATGAACTCGATCTCCCCGTCGGCGGCGCGCACGATCTCCACGGACCCGCCGCCGATGTCGAGCACCGCCGAGCGACCCTCGAGTCCGACGCTCTCGGCGGCTGAGAGGAAGGCCAGCCTGCCCTCCTCCTCTTCGGAGATGACCTCGAGCTCGAGGGCGAACTCACGTTTGATCCGCTCGCGGAAGACCTCGGCGTTGCCGGCGTTGCGCACCGCCGCGGTGGCCACCGCACGCACGTGCGTCACATCGTGCTGGGCCGCGATCTGGAGCATGCGGCGGAGCACGGCGACCGTCTCGTCCATCGCCTGATCCGACAGCAGGCCGGTCTCGTTCACGCCCCGGCCCAGCCGCGTGTGCGCCTTCTCATCGTCGAGCGTCTTGCGGGAACCACCCACCGGCACCTCGACGATGGTGCTACGGATCGAGTTGGTCCCGATGTCGATGGCGGCGACTCTCACGGTGTGGAACCGGCGTCTTTCGGGCGACCCCGGTGCGCGAGGGCGGCGTTCTTGTAGGAGTCGTCCTTCGTGACCTCGGGGCCGAACCACGCCGGTCGCTCGAACGCCATCGCGTCGTCCACGGTGTCGAACTCGACCTCTACGACCATGAGGCCGCCTAGAGAGCCTAGGTAGAGGTCGAGATCGTAGGTGTGAGCGCCCACAGGGATCGTGTACCGCCGCTTCTCGAGACGCCGGCCCTCGGTTCCCGGCCACATCGCATCGAACTGCTCTCGGCTGATCGTGACCTCGTGCTCCTGCCGGGTCATGCCGGTCCCCGACTTGGCCGTGAGCGTGCAGTGACCGTCAGCGCTCCTGATGCGCACCTCACCACCCGGTCCGGAGGCAAGATAGCCCTGCAGCAGAAAGGCCGACGGGTACCGGCAGAGGTCCGGCGGGCAACAGCGTACGAGGAACTTGCGTTCGATCTCCACCGTCACTCCCAACTACGCGGAGGAACCCACAGCAACCGCGATAAGCCGCAGTGCCGGACGGCTCGCGCTGGTTCCATGGCAGGGC
>JAFGUS010000009.1 GCA_016938395.1 Coriobacteriia bacterium
CTCGTCTACAACGGCATGTGGTTCTCGCCGCTCAAAGAAGCGCTCGACGGCTTCATCGAGACCACACAGCAGCTCGTGACCGGTGACGTGCGGCTGCGCTTCTTCAAGGGCAGTTGCGTGACGGTCGGCCGCCGGAGTCCGTATTCGCTCTACGACTACAACCTCGCCACCTACGACGAGGCCGACACCTTCGATCACAAGGCTGCCAAGGGCTTCATCGACCTGCACGGACTGCCCGTGAAGGTGTGGGCGCGCCAGCGCCGCAAGGTGGGCAAGGAAGGGGAGGTGTAGGGCGCGTATGGGCATCGGAGGAGCCGAGTGGCTCATCATCGGCGGCATGCTGCTCGTGCTGCTGTTCGTGCCCGGCGCCGCGGTCTTCGCGCTCGGGTACGTGCTCGGGAAGAAGTCGGGGGAAACCGGTGCCGCTGCGCCGGGCCCCGTTGCGCCGCCCGCCAAACCGCCCGCGCCACCGAAGCCGCCGGTACTGCTCGCGTCCGGCGAGCCAGACGCCGGTGAGCCCGTCGTCCCGCCCGCACCCACGGTGGCTCCGGGTGTGCCCGCTGACCCCCCTGCGGAGGTCTCCACCGATGAGTGACGCCGCCAAGACACCCTGGGGCGGCCGGTTCTCCGCGGAGCCCGGCGCGTTCCAGCAGCGCTTCGGCGCGTCGCTTCCTGTGGACAAGCGGCTCTATGCCGAGGACATCGCGGGCTCCATCGCGCACGCACGCATGCTCGCCGCCCAAGGCATCATCCCCGCCGGGGACGCCGAGGCGATCGAGGCCGGGCTCATCGGCATCCTCAAGGACATCGAGGCCGATGCGTTCGGGTTCGACATCGCCGATGAGGACGTCCACATGGCCATCGAGGCGGAGCTCACGCGCCGCATCGGCGATGCCGGCAAGCGCCTGCACACCGGCCGCTCGCGCAACGACCAGGTGGCAACCGACACGCGCCTCCACGCCAAGCGTGAGGCGGTCCGGCTTGCCGACGCGATCGTGACACTCCGCGAGGTGCTCATAGGGCTCGCGGACACGCATGCCGATGTGGTCATGCCCGGCTACACGCATCTGCAGAAGGCGCAGCCGGTCCTCTTCGCGCATCACATGCTTGCCTACACGTGGATGCTCACGCGCGACTTCAAGCGCGTGAAGCGCGCCTACAAGGCCGCGGACGTCCTGCCACTCGGCAGCGCGGCACTCGCTGGCACCACGTTTCCCATCGACCGGGACGCGGTCGCGGCCGAGCTCGGCTTCTCGCACGTGTCGCTCAACTCGCTCGACGCCGTCTCGGACCGCGACTTCCTGGCGGACCTCGTCTACGCGTGCACGCTCGGCATGGTGCACCTCTCACGTCTGGCCGAGGAACTGATCCTGTGGTCGTCCGAGGAGTTCGGGTTCGTGACGCTCGACGACGCGTGGTCCACGGGCTCAAGCATCATGCCGCAGAAGAAGAACCCCGACTTCGCCGAGCTGGTTCGGGGAAAGGCCGGTCGCGCGATCGGTGACCTCGTTTCTCTACTCGTCACGCTCAAAGGGCTCCCGCTCGCCTACAACAAGGACATGCAGGAGGACAAGGAGCCGGCCTTCGACGCGATCGACACCTACGCCGACTCGCTCGAGGCGATGGCCGGGATGCTTGCGACGATGACAGTCAACACGGACCGCATGCGCGAGGCGGCGCACGGCGGCTTCATGGCGGCCACCGACCTCGCCGACTACCTTGCCACCCGCGACGTACCGTTCCGGGAGGCGCACGAGATCGTAGGCAGGCTCGTGCTCGCGTGCGAGCGCGAAGGCCGCACGCTGCAGGATCTCACGCTGGCCGAGATTCAGGCGGCATCGCCGGCATTCGGCGCCGATGCGCTTGCGTCAGTGGACATCGACGCCGCGGTGGCGCGCCGCGACACGCCGGGTGGCACGGCCCCTGCCCGCGTGGCCGAGCAGCGTGCCGCCGCGCGCGAGGCACTCGCCGCCGATGCGGCGTGGCTGGCTGCCCGCGGCATCGCCGACGACTGAGCGCACGTGTCCCGCTGGTTCGTCACCACGGTGGAGCGCAGCGACCCTGCCGCGGTGCGTGACGTGCGTGCGCTGCTCTCCGCCTACCACGAGGACCTGCTCGCCGAGATGGGTGAGACGAGTCTCACGAACGAGCTGGCCACGCTGCCCGCGCCGTACGCGGCGCCCGGCGGCGTGCTGCTGCTCGCCCGCGACGAGGACGGCCGCGCGGTCGGCTGCGTGGGGGTGCGCGAGCACTCGGAGACGGTGTGCGAGATCAAACGCCTGTACGTGGCCCCCGACGCGCGTGGCGCGGGGCTCGGGCGGGTGCTCGTGCGCGCGGCGATCGACCACGCCCGTGCCATGGGGTACGCGGAGATGGTGCTCGTGGCTATCGAGGGGGCTACCGAGGTGGCGCAGCGGGTCTATGGCGAGTTCGGTTTCGAACCGACGGCGCCGTTCCGGCAGGTGACCGGCGACTGCAGCGGCGTGCGCATCGCGTATATGCGGAGGGGGTTGTGAGAGGGTAGGGCCTCTGCGTGCCCCGCGCTCCCTCCGCTATCATCGGAGGTGACGTCCCCTCACGCGCTCTGGAGCTGCTCATGCCCGCGTACGACAATGCCGCCATCGCCAACGCGCTCGACGACTTCGGCGACCTGCTCGAGATCGCCGGCGAGGACCGCTATCGCTTCTTGAGCTACCACAAGGCGGCGCACGCCGTGCGCGCGTGGGACGAGGACATCATGTCCACCGCGCTCGCCGGGCGCCTCACCGAGATACCTGGCATCGGCGCCAAGATCGCGGCCACCATCGAGTCGCTCATGAAGTCCGGCGTGTTCCCGGGCATGGACGAGGTCACCGCGCGCGTTCCCGCCTCGGTGATCGAACTCACGCGCATCCCCGGTCTCGGCCCCAAGAAGGCCAAGGTGCTCTTCGACGAGCTCGCCATCGCCTCGATTGACGACCTCGAGGAGGCCATCGCCGAGGACCGGCTCGCGGGTCTGCCCGGTTTCGGCGCCAAGACGGTGGAGAACATCGCCGAGGGCATCGAGCGGTACCGCACCATCTCGGAGCGCATCCTCTTGGCCGACGCGCTTCCGCTTGCCGAGAAGCTCGCCGAGGAGCTGCGCGCGCTTCCCGGGGTGGCCGAGGCCACCTGCGCGGGCAGTATCCGCCGCATGAAGGAGACCGTGGGCGATATCGACGTGCTCGTGGCCGCCGACGATGGCCCGGCGGTGATGGCTGCGGTGCGCGAGCTGCCCGTCGTGACCGACGTCATCGGCAGCGGCGAGACCAAGACGAGCGTGATGACCACCTCGGGCCGTCAGGCCGACGTGCGCGTGGTGGCGCCCGAGTGCTGGGGCGCTGCGCTCCAGTACTTCACCGGCTCGGCCGAACACAACGTGCACGTGCGCGAGATCGCCAAGTCGCGCGGCCTGAAGGTGAACGAGTATGGCGTGTTCCGCATCGAGACCGGCGAGCGGCTGGCGTGCGCCACCGAAGACGACGTCTATGCCGCACTCGGCATGGCGGTCATGCCGCCCGAGATCCGCGAGGACACCGGCGAGATCGAACTCGCACTCGAGGGGCGCGTGCCGGACCTCGTGACTGCCGCGGACATCCGCGGTGACCTCCACTCGCACACGATCGCCACCGACGGTCGCTCCACGCTCGAGGAGAACCGGGCACGGACGGCCGAGCTCGGCTACGAGTACCTCGGCTGCAGCGACCACGCGTACAACCTACGGATGGTCGGTGGCTTGAGCCTCGACGACCTCGAGCGTCAGTGGGCGCACATCGACGAACTGAATGCGCTCAGCGATGGCGGCCCCGTGCTCCTCAAGGGCATCGAACTCAACATCGACGACGAGGGCGGCGTGGACTACCCGCCCGAGGTGCTCGCGCGCTTCGACTACTGCATCGCGTCGCTGCATGCTGGTTTCAGCCAGCCGCGCGAGCAGGCCACGCGCAGGCTGCTCGTGGCGATGGAGAACCCGTTCGTGGACATCATCGGTCACGCCACCGGGCGGCTGCTCGGCAGGCGCGACCCCTTCGACCTCGACATGGAGGCCGTGATCGCGAAGGCCGCCGAGACCGGCACGATCATGGAGCTCAACGCTCACCCCGAGCGGCTCGACCTGAACGACGTCCACCTGCGCATGGCGCGCAAGGCTGGCGTGCGCGTCGCCATCAACACCGATGCCCACGAGGCCCGGCAGTTCAGCCACATCCGCTGGGGGATCGCCACGGCGCGTCGAGGATGGCTGAGTCCCGCCGAGGTGCTGAACGCGCAGCCGCTCGACGTGATGCGCACGTGGCTGAAGCGGAACCGCGCGTGAGCGGAGTCGCACTCCCCGTCGCCTTCTTCGCACGGCCCACGGAGACCGTGGCCCGCGATCTTCTCGGCTGCGTGCTCGCTAGCCGAGTCGGTGGGGTGCTCACCACCGGCGTGATCGTGGAGACCGAGGCGTACCTCGGCTCGGACGACCCCGGCTCGCACGCGGCCACCAAAGGCGTCAC
>JAFGUS010000081.1 GCA_016938395.1 Coriobacteriia bacterium
GACCCGAATGCGCACGCCCTCCAGTACTCCCTTGGCGAGGGACATGGCGTCGCTCACGCTGACGGGGCGCTCAGGCGTCTGCATCGGCCCGCTCCCCTGGCTGCAGGCCCGCATCGAGATCGCGCACGACAAGCTTGCCCTGCTCGACGGTCACGGACCTGCGGCCGTCACAGATCGCGGCGAGTTCCTCGCCCACGAGCGTCCGTCGCCACCCCGATGCGAGCGGGTGACCGTCACGCTCGCCGGCGGCGAATCGTTCCAACTCATCGCGTGTAGCGAACATCGTCGCCGCAACGCCGTGCTCGCGTGCCCGCACCCGGCAGACCGCCTGGAGGACGTCGGCGATGGGATGGACGTCGCGCGGGATGCGCGTCCGCTTGGGGAGACGCGGCAGGTCCTCCTCGGGAACGCCCTCACCCGCGATGACCGCCGCCACCAGGCCGGCGCTGTCCCGTCCGGCCACTCGGTCGTTCACGCCACGGATGGCGGCGAGATCCGCGGAGTCCTTGGGTCGCCGGCGCGCGATCTCGATCAGGCTCTCATCGGAGACGAGCCACCGCCGCGGGATGTCGCGGCGCTGAGCCTCGTCCTCGCGCCACGCAGCCACCTCGCGCAACACGGCAAGACCACGACGATCGAGCGAGGAGGCGCGTTTCACCCGCAGGTACTGCGCATGCGGGTCGGTCCGGTACGTCTGAGGATCCGACAACCGCGCGAAGTCCTCGGCGAGCCACGCGAGCCTACCCTCGGCCTCAAGACGCTCCTTGAGCATCGTGTAGATGCGCGCGAGGTGTACGACGTCGGCCTCCGCGTACGCCAGTTGAGCGCTGCTCAGTGGCCGCGCCGACCAGTCGGTGAACGTGTCGGCCTTGTCGAGCTCCACGCCCAGCATCTCCTTGACGAGGTTCGCGTAGCCGACCTGTGTGGGAGAACCTGCGAGTGTGGCAGCCACTTGCGTGTCGAAGATGGGTGAGGGGGTCACCCCCGTTGCCCGCAGCAGGACCTCGACATCCTGTGAGGCGGCGTGGAGGACCTTGACCGTGCGCTCGTCTGAGAGCAGAGCCGCGAGTGCGGCGATCCCATCGCCGAGCGCGATCGCATCGATCACGTAGACCGCCTTGGGGGTGGCCATCTGCACGAGGCAGAGACGCGCGAAGTACGTCTTCTCACGCATGAACTCGGTATCGATGGCCACTGCCGGGGCGCCCGCCAACGCCTCAAGCGCGGTATCCAGAGCCCGTGGGTCGGCGATGTACAATGGACCTCCAGCACGACCGGTGCGCCCCGCACCGGCGGTGCGGGTCCACCCGTCGAGTGTAGCCGAACGCCGTGACACGCACGAGGAGCGCCGGTTGAACATCCTCATGGTGACGAACCCGCGGTCGGGGCTTGGCGATCCGGGACTCTACGAATACGTGCGGGAACTCGGCAGACACCGAAGCGAGGTCACGCTCCGCTTCATGCACGAGGACTCCGACCTGCGCCACCTCTTGCGCGACGCGAAGGAGTACGCCCGCGTAGTGGCGGTTGGAGGCGACGGGACGGTCTCCGCGGTGGCCTACGCGCTGCGTGACACGGGGATCCCGCTCCTCGCCTTTCCCGCCGGAACGGCCAACCTCATCGCGCGCAACCTGCATCTGCCGAACGACCCGGTCGAACTCGCACTCATCACCGTCGCGGGGCGCACGGTGCCGATCGACCTGGGAGAGCTCGTTGTGGGCGGGAAGCACGGGCTGGCCGAGCGACGTATGGGCTTCGCCATCGCGGCAGGCGTGGGGTTCGACGCCACCGTGATGGAGGCCGCCGCCGACCTCAAGGCATCACTCGGCGAAGGAGCGTACATCATCGGAGCCCTGCAGAACCTCGCGCCAACCGTGGCGCGGTTCACGCTCGACCTCGACGGGCAGACCGTCGAGACAGAGGGTATCGCCGTGCTCATCGTCAACTTCGCGCACATCCAGTTCGACCTCGCGGTGGCGCACGGGAGCGATGCGCAGGACGGTCTCTTTGAGGTCGTCGTGCTCAAGACGCGCACGGCGGCAGGCCTGTTGCCCGCCATCTGGGCGGCCCTCATCGACCGGCTCCAGCACCATCCCGCGCGCCCCGGCCTCGAGATCCACTCGGCACGCGTCGTGCGCGTGGACACCGAGCCCGCGCTGCCGATCGAGTACGACGGCGAGGTTCCCTCGTGCACGACGCCGGTTTCGGCCCACGTCCTCCCCCGAGCCGCGACCTTCATCGTCTCCGAGGAGAACCCGCTGCCGCGAGACACGTTCGGCGAGACGGATGCCGGAGCCTGACTACTCCCGAGTCTGCACGAGCGTGCCGAGCGGCACGCGCGGGAACAGGTCGAGGATCTCGGCGTTGTACAAACGGATGCAGCCGTGGGACGCCATCGTACCGATGACCCACGGCTCGTTCGTGCCGTGGATGCCGTATCCCGTGTAGTAGAAGGTCGATCCGTTCCAGCGATACAGTCGCATCTTGCGCGGACCATACACGCCCAGCGGGTCGGTGTAATACTTCGAATCGATCCGCCAGAGCGCGGCCGGCGTCGGCGTGCTCGGTTTGCCAATGGCGATGCGATAGCTCTTCACGAATACGTCGTCCTTGAACCAGTAGAGCCGGAAGTCGGACTTGTCTATCACGATCGACGTAGGAGCCGGATACGTGTGCCGGCGGTAGGTCGCACTCGTCGCCGTCTCACGCGCGTCGGGGTTGCGCGCGACGATCCGGTATGTGGAGCCATCGGCGGGCGTGGGCAGGATTCCAAAGTCCACCGTCGCGTATCCCTGGACCGAGCGTGTCGCCACGAGCGTGGTGCCTGCGTAGACCTTGAACTCGGTGGTGTTGACCCCGCTCGCCACGACCACACGCGCCTTCTTGCCCAGACGGGACCCCGGCGTGGGGGCGATGATGCGCGGCGCGGTCGGTGCGCCGGTGAGCTCTTTGGCGAGACCCGCCGAGAGCACAGATGTCCCGCCGTAGAGGCGCGCGGCGGTCACGATACCCGCAGAGCGGTCGAGATATCCCGCTGCGGCCTTGCCGAGGGTGTCGGGAAGCACGTGAAGGAGCGCGCCGCCCATCCGCCCGATATGTGTCGCGCCGGTGAGGGCGTCGGGAACGGTGGAGGAGAGTCCGACCGTCGGAGACGTGAGCCAGCCGGCCGTACGCGCGCTCGTGGCAACCTGCGTGGCCGTCGCGTACCGGTCGCCGCCGGCCCACCGGGCGGTGGCGCCGAGCGCCGAGTACGTCGCGTCCGACACAACCGCCGGACCTCCCGCGACGATCACACCGCCTGCGGGCAGTGATGCCAGAACCGACGCCGTCGCGGGGGGCACCCGATCTCGCTCGACAAGCAGGATCGGGGTGCCCGTGCGGGCAGAGACCGCGGAGAGCGCGAGCGCGTCGACGAACCCGGCCGCGTTGGTACCGTTGGCGATCAGGGCACGCGCGGGAGCGGGGCGCGCCGTGTCCGAGGCGACTGCCGAGGCCCGAGCGGCGATACCCGCCGCGAGCGTGTACCGGTCGCCATCGAGCCACGGCTGCTCGACCTGCCCGGCCCCCATGATGCCCTCGAGCTCGGCCACAACGGGGTCGGGAACCGCAACCGGTCCACCCACAACGGTCACCGAGACGGTCGAGTTGACCGAGCGCATCTGCTCGAGAGTGGTGCGCACCGAGTCAGGGACCCCCGCCGCGCTGACGAGCAACAACGGGGCATCGTACGCCCAGCACAGACTGGCTGCGGCAAGCGGGTCGGACAGGGCGCGGTTCTCGCCCGAGGCGACGATCACATGGTCGACACCCGACCACCCAGGGAAGGCATCTTCGGCGATGGCGACCGCGGTCGCGTACCGGTCCGCGCCGGCGATCCGCTCGGCCGAGAGTACGACGCGATACGTCCCTGTGGGCCACGGATCAGCGGCGGATGCAGGCACGAGGCCACCGGCGAGAAGCACCATCGTGAGTGATAGGACCGTGAAAGCCCTCAGTGGCCGCATCGCGACTCCTTCCGTTGCATACGCTCAGTATAGCGGGGACGTCAGTCGGGAGGCGAGAAGCAGCCCTCGTTGTCGGTGGGAAGCGTGTCCAGGAAGCGATAGACGGCGTTCACGAACGGCTCGGGCCGCTCCTCGTGCGGAACGTGGCCGGCCGACTCGATGCTCACATACTCGGCACCCGGGATCTCTGCGGCAAGCCGCTCGGCATCGGCGGGCGGCACCACCGCGTCTTCGGCGCCCGTCACCACCAGGGTGGGGCAGGCGATCTCGCCGACGCGCTCGGCGAGCCGCTGCGGAGAGCGAGCGACCGTAAGCTCCCACAGGGCGCGGTCCCAGTCGGCTACCTGAAGCGGAGCGCGGTACCCGGCCCGGATCTCGGGCGTGATGAGCGAGGGGTCGTACCAGGCGAACTCGAGGAAGCGGTCACCCGCGCCACCACCGATCGAGCGCGCGATGAGGGGACCGATGCGCCTGATCTGCGGCGTGGTGAGCAGCGGATAGACGAGTGCGGGCGGGCCGCCCTCGGTGTAGACGGCCGCGTCGACGAGCACGAGCGCCTCCACGCGGTCGGGATGTTCGAGCGCGGTGAGCACCGCGATCGAGCCGCCCGCCGAGTGACCTACGAGAACTGCCCGGTCGATCCCCCACGCGTCGAGCAGGGCCACCACCAGATCGGCCTGCGCCGCGGGCGAGTAGGGGCTGCCGTCAGCGTATGCCTCTGGATCCCATTCACCCGGCATGGGTCGCTGCGTCAGGCCGAACGCTGGCCGGTCGAACGCAATGACGCGACCTCGTTCGGTAAGCGGAGCGACCACGTCGCGCCACGAGAAGGTGCTCGCGCCGAAGCCGTGCAGGAGCACGGTCGCAGGCTCCCCCGACCCAGCCTCGGTGTAGTGCACCTCGATACCCTCGGCCGTGACGAAACGCGAGTCGGGACCGGCAAGAGAGCGCGCCGCGACCGCCCCTTCGAGCGGGGGGATCGGAACGAGGAGCGGGCCGACGAGCGCGAGCACCACCAGCGCGGCGAGCACCGTCAAGAGGATTCGGACCCAGCGCTTCATATGCCCACCTCACCGCACGACGACCGTCGCGTACCCGTCTCCGGCACCCGGGCGGCATCCTTCGCCCCGGATACATCACGGGGCCCCGGCTTCTGGCCGGGACCCCGATCGTGTCATGGTGGGCGCTAGAGGATTTGAACCTCTGACCCCTTCCGCGTCAAGGAAGTGCTCTCCCCCTGAGCTAAGCGCCCGTAGCCGCCTCAAGAGCAGCGACGACTATTGTAACAGGCTCAAGCCGATGTGCCAGACCCCACTTCAGGCCCCTCGTGGCGCCTGTTGCACGCCCGTTTACGACCGTGGTAGTCTACCCCTTGCGCGCGGACGTGGCTCAGTTGGTAGAGCACAACCTTGCCAAGGTTGGGGTCGCGGGTTCGAATCCCGTCGTCCGCTCCATCGATACTCCGGAGGTCGGCCCCAGGGGCAGCGTGACAGGCCCGCGCGGCCGACCTTCTTTGACATGGGAGCAGCGTTCTCCCCATCGGCGACGTCGCCAAGTGGTAAGGCAGAGGCCTGCAAAGCCTTTATCCCCGGTTCGAATCCGGGCGTCGCCTCCAGACAGACCTCGTGACCCGTCCGAATCCCGGCGGGTCACGTGCGTTCTCCGGACCGTAGCGTGCTCATCGTGAGGACGCCGCGTCCGTCCGCTTGAGGCACGTCGGCCTGTCGATGTGCTATCGTGCTGCACCACCTGCCGAACCCGCCCCGGGGAGTGACGTGTCCGGTACCCCCACACAGATCAGCACGCGCGAGCGCTTGCGTCATCTGTTCTGGCGCACCGTCGGCCTCACCCTTGTCTGGGTGGTGATCACCGAGGCCGCGGTGTCCTCGTTCGCCGTCGGCATCCCGCTCGCGCTGCTCGGCGCCGCGCTCTCGGTCATTGTGCAGCCCCGTTCGCTCTCTGCGGTCTACGTCCCCGGTGTCATGCGTTACCTGGCGTTCTTCGCCATCCAGTCGCTTCTCGGCGGCGTCGATGTCGCACGCCGGGCGCTCTCCCCTTCCATGCCGCTCGACCCGGCATGCGTGCGGTATCCACTCCGGATCGCGGGCGACGGCCCGCGTGTGGTCTTCGCCAACACCATCAGCCTGCTCCCGGGCACCCTGAGTGCTCGCTTCCTCGGCGACGTCATCGAGGTCCACGTGCTCGACAACCACGCGCGCGTCCTCGACGACCTCGCACGTGTGGAGGAACGTGTGGCCGGACTGTTCGGCACGAACCTCCCGCCGTATGAGGCCGGTGAGGGCCGGTGACGCTCGCCCTCGAGATCCTCGCGTTCACGATCATGGCCACTGTGGCGCTCGGCATCTACCGCATCGAACGAGGGCCCACGGGCGCCGACCGGATGCTCGCCGCGATGCTCTTCGGCACCTCGGGTGTGGCGCTCACGCTCGTTCTCGCGGAGATCGCCGGCCTGGGTTCGCTGCGCGACATGGCGCTCGTGTTCGCGCTCCTCGGCGCGCTCACATCTGTCTCGTTCGTGAAGCGCGCCTGGGGGGCCGAGCGATGACGCTCCCGGCAACCTTCGGTGAGTGGATCAGCGCGGCGTTGTTCGCCGCGGGCGCGTTCTTCTTCCTTGCGGGATCGGTCGGGCTCGTGCGGTTCCCCGACGTGTACGCACGCCTTCACGCGCTCACGAAGGCCGACAACCTCGGCCTGGGCTTCGTGATCACCGGACTCGCGGTGGGTGCAGACTCCTGGATCGTCGTCGTCAAGCTCTACCTGATCTGGCTGCTGGTCATCGTCACCAGCGCGACCGCCTGCTACCTTGTCGCCAACGCTGCACGCTCGAGCGGTCTGGAGCCGTGGAGGGCCGAGGACCGATGATGCTCGCCTTCGACATCCTGCTCGTCGCCACGATCATCTGGATCGCCGTCGGCTCCCTCTCACAGGCCAAGATGTTCAAGTCCGTCGTCATGTTCGTCATCTTCGGCCTGTTCATGGCGATCGCCTGGATACGGCTTGCAAGCCCGGATGTGGCTCTGGCCGAGGCCGCGATCGGCGCCGGGGTGACCGGCGCGCTCATGCTCGACGCGATCGGCCACGTGCGTTCCCGCGAGACCCCCTACCCGACCGGGCCCGAGGGTGCGGGTGAGCCGGATGCCTGAGCGCAGACGGATCCGCGCCGTGCCCCTGCTGGTGAGCCTTGCGCTGTTTGCTGTCGTCACGCGCGCAGTACTCGCGCTGCCCACCTCAGCCGAAGGCCTATCGGGGGCCATGACCGCAGGCGCCAAGGCGAGCGGCATCAAGAACGTTGTGACTGCGGTGCTGCTGGACTTCCGAGGCTATGACACGCTCCTCGAGATAGCGGTCCTCATGTTGGCCACCGTTGCGGTGCTCTCTCTTCGCGCGGAGCCCGACGCGCTGTCGCGCAGGATCACGGGTGCTGCAGGCCCCGTCCTCGGCGCGCTCACACGCGCCTTCGTGCCGATCATGATCGTGGTGGCGGGGCACCTCGTGTGGATCGGGTCCTCAGGACCCGGAGGTGCGTTCCAGGGCGGAGCGGTCCTCGGCGCCGCCGGGATCCTGCTCGCGCTTTCCGGCTACGCCCGTCCGCGGTGGAGCGCCGGGCGGCCCATGCGGTGGATCCTCGCGGTGGGGCTCCTCACCTTCATCGGCGTGGCGCTCCTGCCGCTCTTCGGCGACGGCACGCTGCTCCAGTACCCCGATGCCAGCCGGAAGGACCTCCTCCTGCTCGTCGAGGTGCTGCTGACGCTCTCGATCGGCGCGAGCCTGACGAGCCTGTTCCTTGCCTCGGCATCCGATACCTCCGCCGAGGAGCGCGCATGAGCAGCCACTACGTCTATGCAATGGGCGGCGTCGTGCTGTTCGCTCTCGGCACGTACGCGCTGCTTGCGCGGCCCCATCTCATCCACAAGGTGATCGCGGCCAACTTCATGGGAAGCGGCGTCTTCCTCGTGCTCATCGGCCTGGGCAGTCGCACGGCTGCCGAGACAGACCCGGTGCCGCAGGCGATGGTACTCACCGGGATCGTGGTCACCGTGGCGATGACCGCCCTCGGCCTTGCCATCGTCAAGCGCTACTACAGCGCCACCGGCATGACCACCCTGGACGCTCCCGGCGAGGATGGTGAGCGGCGGTGAACCTCCTCGTCCACCTCCCCGCACTCCTCGTCATCCTGCCGCTCGCGGGTGCGTGCGTCGCTTTCGTCGCCGGGCGCCGTGTGGCACCCCACGTCGGACTGACGGTCGCAACGGTCAATGGTGTGCTTGCGGTGGCGCTCGCCGCACGCGTACTCGCCGAAGGTCCCTGGCGCTACCGGGTCGGCGGCTGGGGGGCGCCTGTCGGCATCGATCTGGTGGCCGACGGCACTGCGGCGCTGTTCCTCATCCTTGCCGCCACGGTGGGCCTCGCGGTCACCATCTACGCATCGGCGTACTTCCGTTCGAGCGACCCCACCGCGTACGGACACGGTCTGTTCTGGACGCTGTGGCTCTTCATGTGGACCTCACTCAACGGCCTCTTCCTCACCGGTGACGTCTTCAACGTCTACGTGTGTATCGAACTTGTGGGCATCTCGGCGGTCACGCTCGTAACCTTGAGTGGCGGACCGGACGCCTTGCGAGCCGGCCTACGATACCTCTTCGCGAGCATGCTCGGCGCCATGACCTATCTGCTCGGGGTGGCGCTCCTGTACTCGGCCGCCGGCACGCTCGATATGGCGATGCTCCGCCAGACGCTCGTCGTCGACACTACGGCCGCAACCGGACTCGCCTTCATGGTGGCGGCGCTCGTGCTCAAGACCGCGCTCGTGCCCGCGCACTTCTGGTTGCCGACAGCGCATGCTTCGGCCCCCACGCCGGTGAGCGCGGCGCTCTCGGCGCTCGTCGTGAAGGGCTCGTACTTCGTGATACTGCGCCTTCTCCTCGACGTCGCTCCTCCCGGCTACCTCGGTGGCGTCGATGTCGCGCTCGGCGTACTGGGCTCGGTGGCGATCGTCTGGGGCTCAGTTCAGGCGCTCATGCAGGACCGCATCAAGCTTCTCGTGGCCTACTCGACGGTGGCGCAGATCGGGTACCTCTTTCTCGTGTTCCCGCTCGCCCGCGCAGGCGGCGACGTTCTCGCGCTCGCGCTCGGCGGCGCACTCGTCCACGTGGTCTCGCACGGCCTCGCCAAAGCCGGGCTCTTCCTCGGCGCCGGCAGTCTCATCACCCGGTTCGGCCACGACCGCATCGCGGACATGGCGGGCGCGGCGCGCGCGTTGCCGGTACTGACCCTCGGCGTTTCGCTTGCCGGCGTGACGATGATGGGGCTCCCGCCGAGCGGCGGCTTCGCCGCGAAGTGGCTGCTCGTCTCGGCCGCGCTCGCTGCCGGCCAGTGGTGGTGGGCCGTGGTGCTCGTCACAGGCGGCCTCCTCGCCGCGGCCTACATGTTCAGGCTGATCCGGATCCTGCTGGCCAAGGGCGATCCCGAGATTCGGCCCACCCTACTGTCCGTGCGCACCGAGTGGGTTCCGCTGGCGCTCTCGGCAGCCGCCGTCATGCTCGTCTTCGCCGTGCCGCTGATCGTGCGCCTTGCCGAGGCCGGCACCACGCTTCTCGCCGCGGGGGTGACCCCGTGACCGTCTGGCTGCCCGTACTCATCCCGCTCATGACCGGGATCGTGACCTTCGCACTGGGCGAGGACCGCTCGAAGGCGCGCGCGGCGGTCAACCTCGGCGGGGCCGCGCTTGCTTCGGGTACCGTGATCTCGCTCGTGGTCGGGGCGTACAGCGGCACCGTGCGCACCGGTGAGATCCCCCTGCTGCCCGGCCTGCCCCTCACGATGCACGCAGACCTGCTCGGCCTGCTCTTCTCGGCTGTCGCCACGGTGCTCTGGGGCGTCACCCTGATCTACGCCATCGGGTATATGGACCACGCGCGTGACCGGGCACGCTTCTTCGGCTTCTTCGCGTGGTGCATCGCCGCCGCTAACGGCGTCGCGCTTGCCGCCGACCCGCTCTCACTCTTCCTCTTCTACGAGGTCCTCTCGCTCACGACGTACCCGCTCGTGGTCCACTCGGGCACGCCCGAGGCGCTCGCGGCGGGCCGCAAGTACCTGTTCTACGCACTCGGCGGTGGGGCCGCGTTGCTCGTCGGTGTCGCGTGGCTTACCGCCATCGCCGGCCCGGTGCGCTTCACGCCCGGCGGTGCGCTCGGCTCCCTGGCCGGTCACCAGACCGAGCTTCGCGTCATCTTCGGCCTGTTGACGGCAGGGTTCGGGGTGAAGGCGGCGCTCGTGCCGCTGCACGGCTGGCTACCGGGTGCGATGGTTGCGCCCGCACCGGTCAGTTCGCTCTTGCACGCGGTCGCCGTGGTCAAGGCCGGCGTGTTCGGCATCATCCGGCTCGTGAACGAGCTCTACGGTCCCGAACTCGCCACCTCGCTCGGCGTCGCACAGGTGCTCGCGGTCGTGGCGGCAATCGGCATCATCTTCGGCAGTGTCGTCGCGCTCAGGCAAGACAACCTGAAGCGCCGACTCGCCTACTCAACCGTCGCGCAGCTGTCGTACATCACGCTCGGGACGGCGCTCTGCTCGCCACTCGCCGCCGCGGGCGCACTTGCCCACCTCGCGCACCACGCCGTCATGAAGATCACGATGTTCTTCACGGCCGGCAGCCTCGCCGAGACGCTCCACGTCAAGACGCTGAGCGGACTTCCCGGCGTGGCGCGACGCATGCCCATCACCATGACGTCGTTCGCGGTCGCCGCGTTCGCCCTTGCCGGCATTCCCCCGTTGGCCGGTTTCGCGAGCAAGTGGATGCTTGGCGCCGGCGCCGCCGAGGGTGGCTCGGTCTGGGCGCTGCTCGTCTACGTCGCGAGCGGGGCGCTTGCGCTCGGCTACATGGTGCCCATCCTCGCCGCCTCGCTGCGTGACGGCGAGCAGCCGGCGCGGACCGGCGCCGAGAGCGACCCGCGCATGCTCTGGCCGATCGTGATCGTCGCGATCTTGAGCGTGGTCTTCGGCGTCACCGCCGGCATGCCCGGCTCGCCCGCCCACTGGGCTGTGACCGCGATCGCACCGTCGTTCGGGGGGTGGACACCGTGACACCGCTGATCCCGGCCGGCGTCGGCAGACTCGGATTCGCCATCGACGAGGTCGCTGTCCCCTACCTCTTCATCTTCGCCCTGATCTGGGTGGTCGCCGGCCTCTACACGCTCGTGACCACCGAGCGGGGAACGCGCGCTCGGGTATTCGCCTACTACCTGCCCTCGGCGCTCGGCGGGATCGCCGTCGCGGCCGCTGCCGACGCGGTCTCCTTCTACCTCTGCTTCGCCCTGATGGCGCTCCCCGCGTGGGGTCTCATCACCTCGAGCGGTACTCCCGAGGCCCGTCGCGCCGGCGCTACCTACCTCACACTCACCGCGATCGGCGAGGCGCTGCTCCTCGCGGCACTCGTCATGCTCGCCACCGAAGCCGGTGCCATCCGCCTCGACGCGCTCGCCTCAGCGTTCGGTGCCGCGCAACACCGGGACCTCATCGCCCTGCTGCTGCTCGCATCCATCGGGCTCAAGGTCGGTACCCTGCCCGCAAGCGGCATCCTGCCACTGAGCTACACCTACACGTTGGCGGGCCCGGCAGCCGCACTCGCCGGCGCCTCGGTGAAGGTCGGCGCACTCGCGATGGTCCGACTGCTGCCCGCCGGTGTCATGCCCGAGGGGTGGGCTCACGCGGTCATGCTGCTCGGACTCGCGACCGCGTTCGTCGCTGCCGTACTCGGCGTGCTCACCACCACGCCACGGGCCGTGCTCGGCTACTCGAGTGCGAGCCAGATGGGGCTCGTGCTCATCGCTGCGGGGGTATCGCTCGCCGAGCCTTCCGCCGTCGTCCTCGCGCACGGCGCGATCGTGGCCTTCTCACTGCACCACGGGCTGTCCAAAGCCGCGCTCGTCCTGGGCGACGATGTCGTCTCGCGGCTTGCCGGTCGCGCGCGCACACTCGCGCTCGCCGCACTCGTCGTGCCCGCCCTCGCACTCACCGGCGCGCCCTTCACGAGCGGCTTCGTCGCCAAGTACGCACTCAAGGACGCCGTCCACGTGCTGCACGGCCCGGTGCCCGAGGCGGTCTACGCACTCCTTGCCTGGACTGCCGTAGGAACGGCCGCGCTCATGCTGCGGTACCTCACCCTGGTCGTGGCTCGACCGCAGGCGAGCCGCCCATCAGGCCCTGCGCCAGGGGTGCTCTGGGGGATTCTCCTTGTGGCCGGCGCGCTCGCGGTGTGGCTCTGGCCTGCCGAGTGGAACGAGCACGCGGCCGGGAGCATCCTCTCGCTCTCAGCGGCCTGGACGGCCACCTGGCCGTTGCTGGTTGCGGTCGCCGGGGCGGCGATGCTGCGAGCGATTCCCGGCGCGCGCTCGCGATTTGCGGGCTCAGTGGTGCCGGGCGACGTCCTCGTCGGAGCTGCGTCTCTCGTGCAGGCCGCCGACCAGACGATCGGCTCCCGGCCCACGCCCGCGTCCCCGGACACGAGGAGGCGCGCGACCGGGATCAGCCGCGCGCTCACCGCGGCTGAGGGCCGCGTCGTTGCCTGGATGTTCGCCGCCACGGTGTTCGTCGTCCTGGCGCTGATGTTCGTGGCGGTCGTGACGCGCTAGCGTCCGCACTGATCCGGCGCGCACACCGGACCACGTGGCTCTAGACGCCGTACTTCAGCTGGATTCGGCGTGCCTGGTCGAGACGGAACAGCCCGCGCTCGAGGTCCTTGGGATCGGCGATGTTCTCGATCGCCCACGCGAGAATGTCACGCGGCACGAGGGGATAGCGCTTGCGCGCCTCGGCGACGGTCATGGCTGTGTCTCCTTCTGCTACGGCGACTGCTACGACGACTGCTGCGATGAGTGCTGCGACCGGAGTGACCCGTCAGGGCTGATTCTGCGCCTCACGCACCCTGAACGTCAAGTACGGCTCGAGGGTCTGGCACGACGGCGGTCTCTGCCGCCTCAGATGCCGAGCGCGTCCTCGAGCGCATCAAGCGAGCCGATGGGGACAACCCCGTGATCGGCATCAATCCCGTGACGGTCGATGAGCACAGCGCGCATGCCGAGCGCGGTCGCCCCGAGGTAGTCCGCGTAGTGATGATCGCCTACATGTGCCGCGTCTTCCGGTTCGACGCCCAGCCGGTCGCACGCGAGACGGAAGATGCGCGGATCGGGCTTGTGGAGCCCCACGTCGGCAGAGGAGACGATCGTCTCCACCGTGTCGCCGAGGCCCAGACCGTGAAGCAGCCGCACGAGTCGCGAGTCCCAATTGGAGATGATCCCCACGGCGAGCCCGCGATCGCGCAGCCGCTCGAAGGCGGGGATCACGTCTGTGTAAAGCGCCCATCGGTCGGGCCTGCCGAACTCGTCATAGACCTGCCGCGCGATTGCGACGGCCTCCTCCTCGATACCGAGCTCGCGACACAGGAGCGAGTACATGCCGACCCAGACCGAGTTCGTGCGCGCCTCATCAGTCCAGAAAGCCTCGTCTTCCGCGTACCGCTCTTCGTAGTACGCGTCCACGAGCGGCATGAAGGAGTCGATGACGTGCAGATCGCGCACGTGACCGGCGTTCGCCAGCACCTGACGGCACACCTCGGACACGCTCGGATGCGCGTAGAGCAGCGTGTTACCGACGTCGAAGAAGACAGCCCGCAGGCCGCCCGACCCCGCCCGGGTCACGTCAGGTAAGTCGCGACGTCGGTGTGGCGATCCTTGGGGGACGGCTCCTCGGCACCGTAGCCGAGCACGATGAGCGCCATGATGTCCGAGCCCTCCGGCACGCCGAAGGCGTCCAACAGCCGATCCCTCACCCAGTGAGGCGCCGTGAGGCTGCACGCGGCGAGACCGTGATCGACTGCGGACAGCAGGAAGTTCTCCAGCGCCGCCCCGACCGCGATCGTGTCATCGAGCCAATCGGTCGAGTCCTCCACGTGCTTGGCCGAGATGCCGATCACCACAGGGGCGTTTCCGAGGTCGGCATAGAACCGGGCGGCGTACTCGACCATGTCCGGACCGAGGATATCGATGTACTCGTTCAGGTGGGCGGTGGTGAGCGCCATGACCTCGGCGACGCGGTTGCGCGCTTCACCCGTCGTCACGTGGAAGTGCCAGGGCTGGACGTTGAACCGGGACGGCGCATAGGTCGCCGCATCGATCAGCTCGGCGATGACCGATCGCTCCACCGGCCGACCGTCGAACGCGCGAATCGACCGTCGGGAACGCACAACATCCATGAACTCCATTGAGACGCCCTTCTTCTCGGACACATCCCCTGCGTAAGCATACCGCGCCGGAGCACGCGAAGCACGTGTCGGCCGACCCGCGCGACGAGCGGACGTCCGGCGTGCGGCGTCAGCGGTGCTTGACCATGGTCACCGCGGTGCCACCCCCGGACAGCCGCTCGAAGTCAACGTGGTCCATGAGGGCCCGCATGAACATCACGCCCCGGCCGGACGCGGCGTACACGTCTTCGCCCGACGCCGACGTCCCGTCGAACCCCTCGCCGCGATCTGTCACGGTGAGCACCACGCGGTCGCGATACGCCCGGACATCGACGGTCACCGTCTCGCCCCCACCCTGAGGGGAGCCGTGACGTATGGCATTCGAGAGCGCCTCACCGACGGCAACCCGGACGTCGAACATCGTCGGCTCAGGCAGCGCCAACGGCCTGAGCACCTCGGACACCTCGGCACGCGCAGATGCCAGCGATTCGGCGTGCGCGGGGAACGAGAGCACGCGGGTCCACAGCGTGGTATCGGGCACCGGCGGCAGCTCGAGACCAACGACCGCCTCCGTCACATCGGCTGTAGCCGCCAGCGTGGGAGCCGATCCGACAAGCCCTGAGAGCTCGAGAACACGCGACACGTCGCGGCCTGCGCCGGCGAGCACCAGCCGACCCCCTCTGGGCTCGAGCATGCGATCTGCCCAGACGATGAGGCCGAGTGCCGAACTGTCGACGTATGAGACGCGTGCAAGGTCCATCACGACGTGCACGCAACCCCTGTTCACCGCGGCCTCGAGCGCCAAACGGACGTCCGGCGCACTGACCATGTCGATCTCACCGTGGACGCGCATGACGCACACGCGCTCGTCGTGCTCATGTTCGGTGACGATCCTCATGATGCACTCCTGCTGCCGGGCACGTCCACGAGGGTTCACATTCCACTCAGGCGCACGGACGTAACGCGTCAGTCGTCGCAGTCCGCGTCGCGCACAACCGCGAGGATTGCCGCGTCATCGCGCATCTCACCGGAGGAGAACCGCGCGACGAGGTCGTAGAGGCGCTGCACCACTGCGGCCGCGCCACCACCCTGCCGAAGCGACCGCCGGACGCGACCCTCTCCGAAGAACCGCGCTCCGTTGCGAGCCTCGGTCACCCCGTCCGTGTAGAGCAGCAGCGTGGCCCCGCACCCGAAGACGACGGTCCGCTCGGACCACGACGTGTCCGACACCGCGCCGAGCAGGGCGCCGGTGGTGCCGAGACGCATGATCCTACCGGACTTCGGTTCGAGCACGAGCCCCGGCGGATGACCGCCATCCGCGTAGGTGAGCGTGTGCGCATCGACATCGATGCACCCGATCCACAGCGTCACGATGTTGGACGGATCGCCACTCTCCATGAGCATGCGGTTTATCTCGGTCAGTATGCGCGACGGGCCGAGCCCTGCGGCGATCATCGCGCGGATCGAGTACTTGATCATCGAGGTCTTCGTCGCCGCCTCCACACCCTTGCCGCAGACGTCGCCGATCGAGACGACGACTCGACCGTCTGCGGCCGGGAACAGGTCGTAGTAGTCGCCGCCGATCTCGGCATCGCCACCCGCCGGCAGGTACACGCTGCTCGCCTCGAGTCCCGGCATCCGCGGGAGTCGCGCCGGAAGGATGCTCTGCTGGAGAACCGACGCGACGTGATGCTCGCGACTGAACATGTCTGCGGTATCGATCGCGAGCGCGGCTTGCGATGCGAACGTGCGCAGCAAGTCAAGCTCCTCGCTCGAGAACGCCGCCTCCGCGGTGGCGAACGCGGCAAGAACGCCGATGCTGCGACCACGGGCCATGAGCGGCACGACGAGGAGCGACTCGAGGCCCTGGGACGCCGCGGCGTTGAGTAGTCTGGTGTCGGTGCCCGAGATTCGATCGTAGCGCTCGGGCTGCCGAGTCTCGAACACGCGGCCGGGAACGTCCTCTCCCGGTCGAAAGGTCGCTTCCAACATGTCCTGGTTCAGGACACCGCGCGCCATCGGGACCGTCATCACCTTGCGCCGGGGGTCGTACGTCATGAGCATGACCGCGTCGGCCGACAGGATCTTCTGAACGACATCGAGCACCCGGTTGAGCACGATCCGGCTCTGCAGGGAGGAGCCGACCGCGTGGCTGATGCGGAAGATCGTCTCGAGGTTGTCAGCCCGGTTCTTGGCCTGCTCGAAGAGATATGCATTCTTGAGTGCGAGCGAGGCCTGGCTGCCCATGGTCTCCGCTAGCCCGAGGCGGCGCTCATCGAGGGCGATCCGGCGTCGTGCCGTGAGAAGCACCAGCACGCCGACCGGCGAGTCTTCGAGACGAAGCGGTATCAGAAGAGCAGCGGCGGCGTTGCGTGCCGAGAGGAGCTGTGACGGGAGGCCGTCGCCCGCGCTGTCCTCGATGAGCATCGGAGCGCTCTCCGGGGTTCCGTCGGCGCGCGCTTCGCGCCAGACATCGAGCCATTCCCGCTGGTCTCCCCCTGCGGAGGCCTCGTCAAGGCCGAATCGAGCAGGCTCTTCGATGACCACGGCACAACTGGTGAAGCCGAGCAGCCCGGCCGCGGTCCGTCCGAGCTCGTGAAGCGTCTCGTCGAGGGCCGTGGGAGATCCGATGCGCTCGGCAACGGCACGCAACGCCTCCGCTTCCCTCCTCGACCGCCGCTCCTCCTCGAAGAGCCGGGAGTTCTGCAGGGCGACCGACGCCTGGGCCGCGAAGGATCGGACCGTCTCGGTCTCGCCATCGGTGAACCCCGGGCCGTCCGGACGCAGCGCGAGCACGACGCCGATGACCTCGGTGCCCGCGCGCAACGGCACCACGAGCGCTGCGGCAGGAGCGGGCGCGTGAAGCGCTGCGAGCGCATCCGCTTCCTCGAGGCGGGCGACCGCGGGTTCCCCCGAGCGGAGCGCCTCGGCAATCCACGGCACTCCGTCGACAGGAACGCTGGCCCGCCCGTGCCCGTGCATGACGCCCTCGGCCGCCACCAGGTCCAGCCGCTCGTCCTCGCCGAGCAACAGCACGCCCACGTCGACGCCGGACACCATGTGCGCGATCGACGACGTGACGCCTTCGAGCACGAGTGTGCGATCGGACGCACGCGCGAGGAGCTCGGCGATGTCCCCGAGACGGTCCACGCGCCGCGCCACCGAGTTGAAGGCATCGAGGAGACGCCCGACCTCATCGAGTTCGCCCACCGTTGCCTGCTCGACGGGATCTCCCGACGCGAGCGCACGGGCGCGGATCTCCAGCTGGCGCAGCGGCCGCGTGACCTTCCCCACGACCGCGACCGAGACGACGAGCGCGACGACGAGGGCTGCCGCCCAGCCGAGCAATCCGGTGCGCAGCGCCGCCCACGTGTCGCGCCAGGCTTGCTCGGTGGGCTCGAGCACACCCACGCGCCAGCCGATGCCCGCCGGAGCCGGCATCGCGGCGTAATAGCCGACAAGACCGCGCTCACCCTCGGCACGGACCCTTCCCGTTCCCCGCGCGGCTGCGTCCTCGACGAAGGTGTATGTTGCTTCTTCCGGGGCCCCGCTACCCGTGAAAAGGGGCTTGCCCTGTTCGTCGAAGATCAGGGCCGTCGACGATCCCACCGACCGTGAGACACCCGCGAGCGACGCCGCGATGAAGTCGGTCCGTATCAATCCGACAAGGTACCGCGCCGTCAGCTCCCCGCCGCCAGCCGGAACGATGGTCCACAGGGTGCCCGGACCGCCCGACTCTTCACTGTGATCCCACACAGAGGTCGGCGCGGACGGTGTCTCGGCGATGCGCGTCAGCACGCCACCGGGCAGCGACATCCGGGTCGTGTCATCAGCCCAGCGAGATGCAACGGTGCGCCCATCGCTGTCGACGAGCGCCACGCCCGCGAGCTGCGCGCCATCGCCCTCGATCTGGGAGAGCGTGCGTCCTATCGCGGCCACGTCGTCCCCGGTGACCGCCGGTGCGTCGGCGCCGGCCCTGACGGCCCGCTGGGCCGCACTCAGACGACCGCTCAGCTCCGCAACGAGCATGTCGCGGTAGGCGGCCTGACGGCTCGCCTCCTGTCGGACGGCCATGTCGTACACCCCGGCCGCCGTGGTGACCGCGATCATCAGAGCCGTCACCAGGACAATGACCGCCGCCAACAGGAGCAGTCTGTTCGTGAGCGTGAGCGGTCGTGGCTTGCGCGCGCGCATTGCACTCCCTGCTGGGGTGCGGTCGGGTGGCACCCGACACCTATCCTAGAGCACGCTCGCACACACGGGCAACGAACGGGGCTACCCGCCCACCTTGGGGATGACGTTGGAAAGCACGCCGACGACCTGTGCGAACCTGCCGCTGGCGATGAGCACGCCGAGGACGATGAGCACCACGCCGGCCACCCGGTTGATCACCAACGCGCGCCGATTGAGCCAGTCGAGCAGCGGACGGACCCGACCGAGAGTGAGGGCAACCACGAGAAACGGGATCCCGAGGCCGAGTGAGTAGACGCCGAGGAGCAGCGCTCCACGCCACGCCTGCGCACTGTCCACCGCGAGCATGAGGATCGAGCCGAGGATGGGGCCGACACACGGCGACCATCCGAAGGCGAACGCCATGCCCATGACGAGC
The DNA here is from genome assembly GCA_016938395.1 of Coriobacteriia bacterium. Next base: position 18,872 of record JAFGUS010000081.1, read on the forward strand.
GCGGCGAACGGGCCGTAGCGGCGGGCCTTGGCCATCTCGAAGCGCGCCTCACCGTAGAGCCACGGGACACGCACGATACCGAGCATGAGGAAACCGAGCGCGATCACAGCGATGCCCGCGATGCGCTCGAACAGGACGCGATTCTCGGTGAGGAACCCGCCGAATACCGAGGCCGAAACCCCGAGCGCCACGAAGACTGCCGAGAAGCCAAGGATGAAGAGCAGTGCCGGGATCAGCACGGCGGGCACGCGGCGCTGCTCCCCGGTGAGCTCCGCCATCGTCAGGCCCGTCATGAACGCCACGTAGCCGGGGATCAGCGGGAGCACACAGGGGGAGAGGAAGGTGAGCACACCGGCGAACAGTGCTGCCGCGAAATCGACCTGCTGTCCCATCGGTATCCTCCCGGAGGCGCGAAGCACGGTACAACGCTGACCTTTATACCCCCTGGGGGTATTCTTGTCCAGCGCCCGCCGCACCGTCAAGCGGCATGCGCGCCGCCCTCGGCAATCGTGACGACCGTGCTACGCCTCGCCGCCCTCGACGCCGTAGCCGAGCTTGACGATCGCGGAGACGATGTCCTCTGGCGAAACCACGTCGGAATCGAAATCGACATCGACTACCTGCGTGCGGTGGTCGGCCTCCACGGCGGTGACGCCCTCAAGGTCGCCGACCTCCATCTGGATGAGCATCGAACACGACGGGCAGTGCATGCCTGTGGTCACGAACCACTGTCTCGCGACTGCCATCGCGACTCCTCTCAGAAGGTGTGGCTAATGCTTGTCGCGCCCCGGAGCCCGCATCCGATCCGTGCGCCCCGGCATGGCCCCACAGTACGGGCACATCCGCCATTCTCCGAGTAGCTCGCGTCCGCAGGCCGAACAGGGAGCGGTGCCGCGTGTCGCCGATGCGTCGTCCCGGGAGCGCCGCTGCGAAAGCAGCACCAGCGTCGCGCCGCCGATCACCGAAGCCGCGACGAGCGGTGTGAACCACACAGACTGCTCGGCAAACCGGCACCGCTCGAGGTCGGGATCCGCACTCAGCAGTACCGCCGTTCCCACAACGGCCGTAATCGCCGCCACGAGGGCCAGTGTTCCTATGAGGATGCGGTGGCCGTGCGTTCTCATTCAGGTCCTCGCCAACAAGGGACCGGGTCGGCCTGAGTGGTTGCAAGGCCTGTGCCAAGGGCCTGTGCCGGGTGGGCGACCTACAGACCGAACCGCTGCATCCTCGCCTCGAGCGTCTTCGTGGTCAGACCGATCAGCTTCGCGGCCTTCGGGACACTGCCGCCCGCACGATCGAGCGCCTGCCGCACGAAGTCGAGCTCGATCTCCTCGAGATCGAGGCCCGTTTCAGGAAGCACGAAGCATCGGCTGCCCGCGTCGGTGACGCTCACGCCCGCGCGCACCTCGGCGGGTAGGTCGTCGAGGCCGATCTCGTCGCCATGAGAAAGGATCACCGTGCGCTCGATGGTGTTCTCGAGCTCGCGGACGTTGCCCGGCCACTGGTAGTCGACGAGCGCCTGCATCGCCTCGGAGGAGATCGTGCGCCCCGCCGCGCCGAACTTCGTCAGGAAGTGGGCCACGAGAAGCGGGATATCCTCCGGCCTCTTGCGCAACGGCGGCATCGTGATGGGCACCACGTTGAGGCGGTAGTAGAGATCCTCGCGGAACGTCCCGTCAGCGATGAGCTGCTGCAGGTCACGATTGGTCGCCGAGACCACACGCACGTCCACCTCGATACTCCGCGTGCCGCCCAAGCGCTCAAAGGTGCGCTCCTGGAGCACGCGCAACAGCTTGACCTGTACGGCAGGCGTGATGTCACCGATCTCGTCGAGGAAGATGGTGCCGCCGTTGGCCATCTCGAACCGTCCCGGCTTGGCGTTCATGGCCCCGGTGAACGCACCCTTTTCGTAGCCGAAGAGCTCGCTCTCGAGCAGGGTCTCGGGAAGCGCTCCTGCGCTCACTGTGACGAACGGCTTAGCGGCCCGCTCGGACAGGCGGTGTAGCGCCCGCGCCGCAAGCTCCTTGCCCGTGCCGGACTCGCCGTACAGCATGACCGTGGCGTTCGTCGGCGCCACCTTGCGGACCGATTCGAGCACGCCGAGCATCTTCGGGTCGGTCGCGACGATGCCCCCGAGGTCCCAGTCCTGGTCGATCTCCTCGCGCAGCCGCTCGACCTCCGCGGCGAGTTCGCTCGTCTTGAGGGCCTTCTCGATGACGAGCTTGAGCTCATCGAGGTCGAAGGGTTTGGTCAGATACTCGCTGGCGCCGGCCTTCATGGCCTCGACAGCGGTCTGGACGTTACCGTGAGCTGTGAGCATGATCACCGGGAACCGGTGACCTTTGGCGCGGATCCTCCGGAGGACCTCCATGCCATCGGGGGCCGGCATCTTGTGATCGAGAACGGCGATGTCGGGCTCCTGTTCGCTCACCGCGGACAGCGCCTCCTTGCCGTCGGCGGCTTCGACGGTCTCGTAGCCCTCGGCCTCGAGTGCCTGCTTGAGCACCCAGCGCATGTTCTTCTCGTCATCGGCGATGAGCACCGTGCGCTTCATCTCATGTCCTCCCCGGTCGATGCGGCTGGCAGCGCGATCGTGAACCGCGTGCCGGTCTCCGGCACACTCTCCACCTCGATCCTGCCGCCGTGCTGGTCGATGATGCGGTGGACGATCGTCAGCCCAAGCCCGGTCCCGTCGTCTCGCGCTGAGAAGAACGGGTCGAAGACTTTGGGCAGCACGTCCGCCGCGATCCCGGGACCGGTATCGGCCACCGAGACGAACACGTACGCGTCATCGTCCCACACTCTGACGGTTATCGTTCCTCCCCCGGTCTCCATCGCCTGTACCGCGTTGGAGACGAGGTTCACGAGTACTTGCTTCAACTGGTCCGCATCAGCAGAAACGAGCGGTACGCCAGCCGCGAACTCGGTATCGATCTCCACACGCGCCTGCCCCGCGAAGCGCCGCGTGAAGAGCACCACGTCCGTGACGACCGCCTCGACATCGGTGGGCCTGAGCGTGGGAGCCGACGGCCGCCCGAAGTCGAGCAGCGCCTTGATGACGCGGTCGAGCCGATCGATCTCCTGCTTGATGATGCGCGCCGCATCGGCGATCTTGGACACGTCGGTCCCCGCGTCCTCCACCAGCTGCACGGACGCCCGTATGATGCCGAGTGGATTGCGGACCTCGTGCGCCACGCCGGCGGTGAGCTCGCCCATGGCAGCCAGGCGATCAGCGCGGATGAGCTGGTCGGTGAGCGCCCGCACCTCCGACACGTCGTCGAAGGTCACCACCGCACCGAGAAGCAACCCGTTGACGTCGCGCATGCGCGACATCGCCACCTGCGCGTGGAGTGTCTTCCCGCCGCGCGTGCGCGCCTGCACGTCCATGAGCAGCCGCGGGATGCGGCCGCCGAGCAGCCTCGACAGTCCCGCATCGATGCCGCCGTCGTCGGCGAACAGCACACCGAGTCGCCGGGGGACCATCTCGGCCTCGGGCATGCCGAGTATGCGCTCCGCAGCGGGATTCGCGGTCACCACCGACCCGTCCGGCCCCACGGTGATCACGCCGGACGTGATCGACCGCAGGATCGACTGCGTGTAGTCCTGGATGTTCACGAGCTGTATCGCGCGCTCCTCGAGTGTGCGGTAGGCGTCCTCGAGCTGAAGCTTCACGAAGCGCAGATCGGCCGTCTTGCGCTCCTCGAGGTCCCTCAGCCACCCGAAGAGAAGGCCGATCGCCACGAACATCACGATCTCGTAGAGGTTGTCCACGTCCGGACCGATCAGGCCGCCCATCGCCGCACGCGCATGCGGGGCGAAGAGAAGAGCCGCGGCCACTGACACCACGAGCCCGCCCCGCCATCCGAAGACGAAGCCCGCGTACATGATCGGGAGATAGTAGAGGCGGCGGTAGAGCATGTGCATCGCCATGGTCTCCGGGCCCGCCTCGGTCAGCAGGTGGAGCGCGGTCACCGCGGCAAGCAGCGCCACGATGAGCGCGACGTCACGCCCCAATGCAGTCCCGGACAGAAGGCGCCCGGAACTATCGGCCTCGGCAGGTCTCTCGGGCATGGTTATCGCCGCTTCCGCGCCCACGAGGGCTCGATGCCGAGCTCCTCGCGGTACTTGGCCACCGTCCGGCGGGCCACGTCGATCCCGTCTTCGGAAAGCGCGTCAGCGATCTTCTGATCGGAGAGCGGCCGCGTCGAATCCTCGTCGGCCAGAAGTGTCCGGATCTTCTGCTTGACCGTCGTGGCGGCGATGTCCATGCCCGTGGTTGTGCGGTAGCCACCCGAAAAGAAGTGCTTGAGCTCGAACAGGCCGTACGGCGTGGCCATGTACTTGCCGGTCACACCGCGGCTGACGGTCGACAGGTGCACGCCGATCTCCGAGGCCACGTCTTCGAGGCGGAGCGGTCGAAGGTCGCCCCGGCCGTCCTCGAAGAAGTCGCGCTGGACCTCGAGTACGATGCTCGCAATCCGGCTCACCGTATCGCGACGGCGGTCCACGTTGCGCATGAACGTCTCGGCCTGCCGGATCTTGTCCTTCAGATACCTGCGCGTCTCGTCATCGGCGTTCGAGCCCGAGCGCAGCATCGAACGATACCGCGGGCTCACGCGGAGCACCGGCACCGCCTCGTTGTTGGGAATGACGAGCCACTCGTCCCCGAAGCGCCTCAGCGTCACGTCGGGAACCACGTAGCTCGGCGCCGGACCGGGCGAGAACGCACCCGCCGGGCGCGGGTTGAGCAGCTTCAGGGTGGTCACCGTCTCGCGGACGTCGTCCTCGGTCACCCCGAGTGCACGGGCGATCTTGCGGTACCGGCTCGTGGCGACGTCGTCGAGGTGCCCGGTGATGATCGCCTCCAGCAGCGGGGACGAGACTCCGATGATGTCCGCCTGGATGAGCAGCGCCTCGGCGACGTTCCGCGCGCCGACACCGGGCGGGTCGAGCTGCTGCACGACTCGCAGCGCCTCCTCGGCAGCGTCCTTTGAGATCCCGGTGATGGCGGATATCTCGCCGCAGTCGCCGATGAAGAACCCGTCGTCATCGAGCGAGCCGATGACTGCACGCGCGCCGAGTTCCACGTCCTCGGCGATGTCCAGGAGCGCGAGCTGCTCGAGCAGGTAGTCGCCGAAGCTGCGCACCCCGCCGACGAACTCGTCGGCATTGATGTCCTCGGCGTTGGGGTCGCGCGGCGCCGTCCCGTCCATCCGCTCGAGTTCCTCGTACTGGTCGAGCCACTCGTCCCACGCGCGCTCGTCCTCGACCTCGTCGCGCTGCTCGTCAGCCTCGGGCGCCTCGTAGTCGTCCTCGTCGGTCTCGAGCACGGGATTCTCGAGCAGCTCGGTCTCGATGAGCGCCTGCAGCTCCACAACGGGCATGGCGAGGATAGCCAGGCCCTGGTAGACCTGCGGCGAAAGCGTCATCTTCTGCCGGAGTTCCGGCCGTTGTGTCAGGTCCATGGCGGGTCCCGTGGATCGGGTCTGCAAGCAAACAACGTACCATACTGTTTATGCGCTTGTTGCAGACTCCTGTAACCCCTCGTCAGCCACCACCGGCATCTCCGGAGGCACCGGGCTTCGCACCTGCGAGAGCACGACCGCCCCGATCACGAGCACGCCTCCGGCCAACTGGGACGCTGACAGCTGTTCGGCGAACAGGAACCAGGCGGCCAGACCCGCGAGGACCGGCTCGAGCGTGGAGGTGACCGAGGCCTGTGTCGCCTCGATGAGGTGCAGGGCCTTGAGAAACGCACCGAACGGGATGACCGTGCTCACGACAGCGAGCACCGCGACTGCTGCGAGCCCGCGCGCGTCAGCGAGCAGGCCGAACACGGGACCGGGCCCGCCCATGAACACGAGCCAGAAGATGGTGGCCGCCCCGAGCCCGTAGGCGAGCAGCGTCCACGGCGCGAAGCGTCGCGCCGCATACCGGCCCATCAGCGCGTACCCCGCGAACAACACCGCCGAAGCCAGACCCCACGCGAGCCCCTCACCAGACACGAGCAACTGCCCGCCGCCGAGCGCGCCGACCATGAGCGCGCAGCCGGTGACGCTCATCGCGACCGCCGCCGGGAGCGCCCACGTGAGCCGATCGCCGAGCAGCACGACCGACACGACGAGCACCACCACTGGCGCAAGGTACTCGAGCAGGATGGCGGTCGCCACGCCGGTGAGCGAGATCGTCTTGAAGTACGCGAAGTGAACGAGCGCGAGGCCGAAGACGCCGAAGATTGCCAGGAAGGGCAGGTCGCGCGGGCGCACCACGAGAAGCTCACGCCGGCGCCACACGAGGTAGACGAGCACGATCGCGAAGGACACCACCGCGCGGGCAGCCGACAGCAGCACGGGGTCCACGTCCAAGCCGAGCGGCGTGACGAGCCACCCGACCGTGGCGGGACCGGCCTCGGTGAACAGCCACTTGGCCATCAAGCCGCCGCCGGCCCAGCAGAGCGCGGCAAGCACGACGAGCGCGTAGCCCCTCGCCGATGCACTGGCCAGCGCTCCCCGGTGCTCGGTCATCACAGCAGCCCGCGCTCTTCCTGTGTGGCCGTCTTGCGCGCCTGGTAGGCGTCCAGCGGCTCGAGATGCGCGATCACGTCGACCACGTCGTCGAAGGCGTCGTGCACGGCGCGCTCGACGCGCTCGGCGATCTCGTGGCCAGCCCGCACACTGATCGCCGGGTCCACCTGCACGTGGAGGTCCACGTAGACCTCGCTGCCGGTACCCCTGCTTCTGATGTCGTGGCAGCCGAGCACACCTTCGACGCCGAGCACGACGGCGGTGACATCCTCCGGCTCGACTCCCGCACTGTCGGCGAGCGCACCGGTGGCGGGCCTGAGCACGCGGATGGCGGCGCGGACGATGAAGACCGTCACGAGCAGCCCGAGCAGCGGGTCAGCGATGGGATAGCCGAGCCGCACTGCGGCGAGGCCGCCGATGACCCCGAGCGTGACGAGCACATCGCTCGCGGTGTGACTCGCATCGGCAGCGAGCACCTGGCTCCCGAGGCGGACCGCCGCCCGCCGCTCCATCGTGGTCACCACGATATTGACGCCGAGCGTGACAAGCATCACCACGAAGCTCACGGCATCCACCGCGGGGCCTGCGCCCGGATCCATCAGCCTGGTGACCGATGCCGAGCCCACCCGCCACGCTGCAAGCAGCAGAAGCGCGCCGATGGCTGCCGACGCGAAGGTCTCGTACTTGCCGTGGCCGTAGGGGTGGTCCCGATCGGCAGGGCGCGCGGCCAGGCCCAGGCCCAGCAGTCCGATGATGTTGGACGCCCCATCAAACAGCGAATGGAACCCGTCTGCGGTGACCGCGACCGAGTCGATGAGCATGCCGTATGCGAGCTTGGCGACCGCCACAAGCACGTTGAGTGCAAGAACCCACCACAGCACTCTACGCACGGCACGCGTCCGGTCCGCAGCCCCCTCGCGCCGACTCGCGTATCCCACAGGCCCCTCCGCTTGCCGAAACATACCCCCTAGGGGTATATTTGCTGGCACAAACCATTCGATTGTACGTCACTGCGCCTACCGGGCAAGGAGTCCCGCATGGACGACGCAACCGACGCTCCCCTCGCAGCCACAGACGAAGAACGTCGCCGCATCATCAACCGGCTCAAGCGTCTCGAGGGTCAGATTCGAGGACTGCAGACCATGATCGAGTCCGGCAAGGACTGCGAGGCGGTCCTCACACAGATCATGGCGGCCAAGTCGGCCCTCAATCAAGTCGGGCTCCATATCATCGGGCACTCCATGAAGACCTGCCTGGTCGACGACGGCGTGACCGATCGGGATGAACTCATCGACGAGGCGATCAAGGTCTTCCTCAAGTACTCCAGCTGCGTGCAGTGATCGGCCGATAGACGCCCTTACCGCACAGCGTCATCGACCACCGCGACCACGGTGGACTCGGCCTTGCACGAGACCGCCTCTGCTGCCGGCTCGATGACGTTCCAGAGCACCGTCGGCCGTATCGCCGTCACCCACACCGCATCCCCCTCCGCGTAGACGTGCAGCTTGCAGAGGTGCTCGTCGCCCTCGCCGATCGCAACGTCCAGGATGGTGAGCGGCTGGATAGCGAAACCCTTGGCGGCGAGTGTGGCCTGCAGATCGTGACGCCTGACGACAGCAAAGCCGTGCAAGCGTACAGACCGCTCCACGGCTTCTACTGCGTCGGGGAAGCTGCGCGCGCACTCCCGCCTATACGTGAAATCCTCAGTAGCCACGCTACCGGTCCAGCCTCACAGGCGGCCGGCTACGCTCAAGAGAACCCGCCTCTCGGCGTGCACGAGCCGCTCGATGTCACAGGAGGCGCGACGTAACCGCCGCCGACCCCCGTCGACACGTCTGATGAACCACACTCGGGGCATACCTTGTCGGCCTCCCTGAGCAGCCGCATCAAGAAGCGATCGAACTCGTGCCCGCAGTTCTTGCATCGCAGTTCGTACGTCGGCATGCCGAACCTCAGACCAGGCCGAACTCACGACCGAGCGCGTCGGCGCTCCGGGCACCGATCACCTGCGTGACCAGAGTACCACGGTCGAACTTGGCAATCGTAGGGATGCTCATGATCCCGTAGCGCATGGCAACATCACGGGCCTCGTCAACGTTGACCTTGACGAACGCCACGCCGTCGCCGACCTTGCCGGCGAGCTTCTCAAGCTCAGGGCCGACCATGCGGCACGGACCGCACCACGGCGCCCAGAAGTCTACGATGACCGGGACCGACGCATCGAGCACTTCAGCCTGGAACTCGGCCTCGCTGATCTCACGGACAGCTCCACTCACAACGATCTCCTCCTCAGGTACGATGTACTGCGCGGAGTATACCCCATGGGGTATACTTGGTGTCAAGTCGTCCGCCCTGCGGCCGTCTGGCGCAGATGCTCCGGTTCATCTATCGTCACCAGGTGATGGGAAGGGGTGTGCGGGTGAGCGACTGGCTTCTGTTGCTCGGCGGCAGCCTGCTCTTCGGAGCGGCACTGGTCGCTACCATGGTCGTCCACCGGGCGCTCGTACCGCTTGCGGTGCTCGTCACGCTCGGCGCGTTCGGTTCGTCGCTCATGCATCTCGCCTCCGTGTTCGGCGGATACGGGACCGTGCAGGCGGTCGGCGCGGGCTTGCTCTTCGTCATGGGAGGCGCCGGCATCGGCTACACCGTGGCTGCCGCCCTCCTGCCTCACCTCGCACGACGTCCTCGTGTGCCGACGCTTCCCGACGTGCCACTCGAGGCGGGGCGGGAGGCGGTGGTGCTGATCGCAGCGACCGAGCCGGAGCGCTACAGCGTGCGCTCGGTCGCCGCCCGGCACGTGCGCCACATCGGCGAGGCCGGCATGGACATCTCGAACACCGCCACGCCGTTCGTGTTCCTCGCCGAGAAGGCTCGCTATGGCGCGGTCCGGGGCAAGACGAGCGGCCCGGCCGTCGCGCGCGAAATCGCAACGGGAGTCGCCAACGCACTGGAGGCCACCGGCTCACGTGCCGCGGTATCGCTGGCGTGGACTCACGAACCTGACAGCCTCGCGCGCACGGTCGCAGAGCACGCAGCAGAGGGCATCGCACGCATCGCCGTCGTACCCCTCGGTTTCGAGGACTCCGACGAGGTGGAGCACGCAAAGGCGATTCTCGATCGCGCACACCCGCGGCAGCACGGCGTGCACGTCGCGTTCGGCCCCCCTGTCTGGCACGACACAGCGCTCGCGGAGCGTCTCGTGTCCCGCGTACTCGGCTGCACCCGCAATGCCGAGTCGTCTGCCATCGGCGTCGTACTCGTGGGTGAGGGCGTGCCTCCCGAATGGGAGCGTCGGCACAACGCGGCTCGGTGTGACGAGACGTACTTCAATCAGCGGGTACGACTGCTGCTGGGGGAACACGGCATCGACGACCGCGCCATACGGATCGGATGGCTCGACTGGCAGATGCCCGATGTGACCGAGGCAGTGCGCCACGTCGGCGCGCTGGGCAAGACCCGCATCGTCGTGGCGCCATCGATGATCGCGCTTCCCACGCTCGCGGCTACCGTGGACCTCGGTCATGCAGTGGAGCTGGCGAGACTCCCGCAGGAGGTCGAGGTCGTCACGCTGCTGCCGTGGGGGGATGACGAGGCGTTCTCGAGCGCGGTCACTCGCTCGGCGATGCGGGCGCTCGAGAGCCTGGGCGGGTCGGTCAGACCCTGACCTTACACCGCTCCCAGTTCCACGCCTGGCGGCGACGGATCTGCGGGATGCGGAACGCGTAGCGCAACGCCAGCGCCAGTCCTCCCCGATCGGCCTCGGCACGGGTCTCGAGCGCCTCGATGCTGCGCCGGAGATCGGCCGCGGTCGTTCCCCGGAAGACCGTGTACCCCTTGCCGACACCCTGCAGCACGTGTGCGTCCGAACCGCCGACGGCAGCGATGCCCTGGCCACCCGTGAACATCTTGGCCGCCACGCGGTTGGCCCATCCGAGATACGGCACCGAGTTGTACACCTCGAGCGCGTGGAAGGCGAGCTCGCTCACGGCGGCGCCGAAGCCGCTCCGGCCGAACGGTCCGAAGACGCCGCGGCTCGAGAACGGATGCGGGATGATGGCGATGCCGTGTTGCTCGTTGATGCGGCTGATCGTCTCGGCCGCCGAGAGACCCGACGGGATCTCCTCGCTCAGGAAGAGCCCGATGACGTGACCTTCGCGCGAGGAGACCTCCTCGCCAACGATGACCTCTATACCGTAGAGCTCTTCGAGCTCCTTGGCGAAGAGCGCACCTTCGATGGTGTTATGGTCGGTGATAGCGATGACCGAGAGGTCGGTCTTGGTGGCAACGTACTCCATGATCTGCGGGATCTTGGCGAGACCATCGCTGTGGCTCGAGTGGATGTGCAGATCGGCCTTGCTCCAGACCTCGGTGCTCAAGAGTGCCCCCGTATCGTGTGTTCGGTACTAACCGACCGAACTAAGCAAGTAGCATACCGCATTCGGTACGTTCATCGGCAGGCGACGACAGTCGCTCAAGCCGCGATCGCGCGATTTCGCACCTATACGTGGCGCCCTGCCCACTCGCGCAGACGGCGCGCGCCCTCATCCAGTCGCTCGAGTGAGGTGGCGTAACTGAAGCGCAGGAACCCTTCCCCACCGGGGCCGAAGTCGATTCCCGGAGCCGCAGCCACTCCCGCCTCTTCGAGCAGGCGGCCCGCAAGCGCAAGCGAGTCGTCTCCCCACGCCCGAGCATCGGCGAACACGTAGAACGCGCCGAGCGGCTCGGTGGCCACGCCGAGCCCCGCCTCGCGGAGTGCCGGAACGAGGAATCGGCGTCGGCGATCGTACTCCTCGCGCATGCGGGCGACATCGCCCTGCGCGTGCAGAAGTGCCGTGGTACCCGCCACCTGCACGAAGTGGTTGGCGCACAAGAAGAAGTTCTGCTGGATCTTCTCGGCCGGGCGCACGAACTGTTCGGGCGCGATCAGGTATCCGAGCCGCCATCCCGTCATCGCATACGCCTTGGAGAAGCCGTTCAGCACGAACGCGCGGTCGGTGAACTCCCGTACCGAGTGCGAGGCGCCGCCGAACTCGAGGCCGTGGTAGATCTCGTCACTCGCAAGCCAGAGCCCGTGGCGCTCCGCGAGTGCCGCAAGCCCCTCGAGGTCCTCGGGACCGAGCACGCCGCCGGTGGGGTTGGACGGTGAGTTCACCATGATCGCTTTTGTCCTCGGCGTGATGGCGCGCTCGACCTCCTCGAGCCGGTAGCGGAACCCGTCTTCGGCACGCACGCGCACCGGCACGGGCACCCCGCCGAGGAACGCCACGTAGTTGGGGTATGCGGGATAGGACGGGTCGGCCATGATGACCTCGTCGCCGGGATCGAGGAGCGATCCGAAGAGCAGCAGCATCGCCGGCGACGTCCCCTGCGTCACGATGATGGTGGCAGGGTCGATGTCCACACCGTACGCGCCGTGCATGTGCCTCGTGATGGCAACGCGCAGGTCGGGCAGGCCGAGGGACTGCGTGTAGCCGGTGTCGCCCGCATCCATCGCCGACTCGGCGGCCCGCACGATCACCTCGGGCGTCGGGAAGTCGGGGTCCCCGATCTCGAGCCGCACGATATCGCGGCCCTGGGCCTCAAGCTCCTTCGCGCGGGCCACGACGTCCATGACCATGAACGGGCGTATGGACTCGGCGCGCCGCGAGACGTCAGGCATATCAGCCGTCCTCGAGTCGGGCGCTGTAGACACGGCCGAGGTGCACGGAGCGCGCCTCGAGCCGCCGCAGGTCGCTGAAGCCGATGGTGTCGGTAGCGATGATCTCATGCGGCGCCTCGGGGTCGAACCTCAGACCGAGTTCGTCGGCGCGCAGGTAGAGCTCTGTGCCGGGCAGCACGTGGAGCGTGGAGGTCTGGATCTTGCCGGGGTCGAGCGTCAGGCAGAACTCGAGACCCGCAAGGAAGTCGTCCGGGGTGTCACCGGGAAGCCCGGCGATGAGATCGCACTCCACCGAGATGCCCGCTCCCTTCAATGCCTCCACCCCGCGCGCGAACCGGGCGGGATCGAAGCGGCGATGACACGTCGCCAGCGCGGCCTCCCCGATGCTCTGAGGGCCCGTCTCCACCGAGACCACACCCGCTCGCCTGAGCGCGCCTGCGGCCTCGTCGTCGATGCGTTCTATGTCAACCTCGATGGTGTGCAGCACGAGACCACGGGTGGCATACGGCGCGAGCAGGCCGGTAAGCCAGACGAGCCGTTCGTCGGTGAGGTTGAAGACCGGGTCGATGAACGAGAACGACCGCACACCGCGCTCACCGGCAAGGTACTCGATCTCGGCCGCCACGCGCTCGACGCTGAACGAGCGCAGGCGCCCGTACCCCTTGCCCTCGAAGCAGTATGCGCAGCGGTGCGGGCAGCCGCGATACGTCTCGATGTACGCGCCGCCCTCCACGGGCTGCAGCGCGCCGCTCAGGTACGGTGACGGTATCCGGTCGAGGTCGGCGATCAGAGACCGATCCGGGGCGGCGAGCGGGGCTCCCGTGGCATCACGGCCCGTGACCCCGTCGGCGCGCGAGAACGGCTTTCCGCGCCGCGCCAGATCGAGCACATCGGCGAAGGCCTCCTCGCCCTCCCCGCGCACCACGGCGTCGATCTCGGGATGCGCCGTGAGCACGTCGGCGGCGATCGGCCCCACCTCAGGACCGCCGAGGACGATCCGGACGTCCGGGAGCGCCTGCTTGACGATGCGGCAGACGTCGTAGACGGTCCGGGCGTTCCAGCACAGCACCGAGATGCCGAGCACGTCGGGCTCCAGACCGACGATCCGGTAGGCCACCCACCACGCCTCGGCGTCGCTCTCCAGATCGAGCGTCTGGAACGCCACGCGTCCGGCGAGGCGCTGGTCGGACTCTGCGAACGCACGCAGGTAGCCGAGTGCGAGCGACTGGTAGCCGGGAGCGTTGAGCGCGAGGAGCGCGACCTTCAGCGGCTCAGACATGCGCCGATCCGATCGTCAGGGCATGCAGCCGATGGGTGACCGGAAGCGGCACGCCATCGGCCACCTCAACCCAGGTGTGGTTGACCATGCCGGTGTCGCAGGCAGCGGCGATCATCACCGAGGCCGAATCGTGAAGCGGATCGTCCCCGGGCACGAGCCGGACCGCATGGATACTCCAGGAGGCGAGCAGCCCCACCGTCTGTGCGAGGTCCGGGAGCGTGTGGCGGCACAGCGGTACCACAGCGGTCACCACCACGGCCACACCCGCGTCGCGAGCCGCGTCGAGATACGCAGCCACACCCGCCTTCACGGCGCGCATACGGCCCGGTCTGCCCGTAAGGCCATCAGCGATCGCATCGTCCGCGGCAATAACGACCACCTGCAGGTGACGAACACCGGCACCGAGCACGCCGGCCGCGTTGCCGTGGGCCGCGAGCGCGCCGCCCTCGGTCTCGAGGCCGATGCGCTCGACCCCTTCCTCGACGCACGCTGCTACGAGCGCAGGCAGCTCCGGATGCGCGAAGGGCTCGCTCCCCGCAAGCAGGACGTTCGGTCCGGGGCTGTCACCCCAGGCTGCTGAAGCCGCGCTGATCTCGGCCAGGATGGACTCCGTGGTGCGACATTCGGCCACGACGGGCGGCGCACAATGCGCGCACCGCACCGGCGCACCCTCCCCCACTTCGATCCTCACGAACTCGATCACAGAGCCCCTCCCACGAGCGTGATCCCAGTATAGCGGTATCGTTCGCGCTGCCACGGTGATGGTCGCATCGAGGATCGGGGACCCTGCGAGGCCGTGCGAGCGTGGCCGCGCGCGGCCCACACATGCGACAGGGCCCCCACCCTGATCGGGTGGAGGCCCTGGTCATATCTGGTGTCCGAGGCGAGAGTTGAACTCGCACGCCCTTGCGGGCACTAGGCCCTCAACCTAGCGCGTCTGCCATTCCGCCACTCGGA
>JAFGUS010000082.1 GCA_016938395.1 Coriobacteriia bacterium
GCGCATCCTCATCGACGATCTTCAGCGTGTCGTACGAGGGGTGGCCGACCACGACCCCGTCGAGCGCGGGATCGGCCAGCAGTGCGGAGACCGCCGCCGAGATGACCCCGGGCGTCACCAGCGGACGCGCCCCGTCGTGGACCACGATGATGTCGGCGTCGGCGGGTACGGCCCGCAGCCCGCACGCGACGGATGCCTGTCGCGTGTCGCCCCCGGCCACTACCGCCAGGACCTTGCCGGGTGCGGGCCCGACGGCCTCGGCGCGGTACTCATCCACTCGCTCGGGGTGGGTCACGATGATAACGGCGTCGACATCCTCACACCCATCGAACGCGCGCAGCGTGTGCGCGAGAACCGGAAGTCCTGCCACGCGCGCGAGCTGCTTGCCTCCCGGCAGCCCAAGGCGCTCTCCCGAACCGCCCGCGACGATGACCGCGGCGATCACGACGACACCGCCGGTCGCGCAAAGATCATTCGCCCGGCCGACGTCTGCAGCACCGATGTCACCTCGGCATTCAGCTCCGCACCGACCGATGCCGCACCATTTGCAACGACCACCATCGTGCCATCCTCCAGGTAGCCCACGCCCTGCCCTGCCTCTTTGCCTTCCTTGATGACGGCGATGTGGAGCAGGTCCCCGGGCAGAAGCACCGGACGCAGCGCCTCGGCGATCTCGTTCACGTTGAGGACGGTCACGCCCTCGACGCGCGCGACCTTGGTGAGGTTGTAGTCGACCGTGATCATCGGCGCGGCGCTCGAGAGCGCGAGCTTGATCAGCTTGGCATCGACCGTCGGGACGTCGGGGAAGTCGGCCTCCATGACCGTGACGGCCCCCGCGCCCGTTGAGAGCGTCGTCAACAGATCGAGACCCCGCCGCCCCCGAGCCCGCCGGTTGTCGTCGGCCGAGTCCGCGAGTGTCTGGAGCTCCACGAGCACGAACCGTGGTACGCGGAGCGAACCTTCAAGAAGACCGGCCCGCGCGAGCTCGGCGAAACGGCCGTCGATGATCGCGCTCGTGTCGAGGAGCTTCGGCGGATGCTCGGCCAGCGGAGAGAGCACGCCCGTCGGCCACAGCGGCTTGCCCTCGCGAGCAGGCAGCATGAACAGGGACACACCCGCGTATGCGCCGAAGAGGTAGAC
>JAFGUS010000083.1 GCA_016938395.1 Coriobacteriia bacterium
GCCGACTCGAGCGTGCTGACAAGTGCGCCGAGGATCGACCCGCTGCTCCTGGTGAGTGCCTGCAGTTCGTCGTCGGTACGGTCGAGCTGCTCGATGCCGGGGATGCTACGGGCCATCTCGAGCGTCTCGTCGGCCAGGCCGTCCACCCTGACCGTCACGACGTCCATCCCGCCCACAACGTCGCGAAGCTCGTTGAGCGTCCCCTCGGCGATGATCTTGCCGTGGTCCATGATCGCGATGCGGTCGCAGAGGTACTCGACCTCTTCCATGTAGTGGCTCGTGTAGAGCACCGTCATGCCCGAGCTGTTGAGCCGCTTGACCGTCTCGAGGATGTGGTTGCGGCTCTGCGGGTCGATGCCGACCGTGGGTTCGTCCATAAGCAGCACCTTGGGCGTGTGGAGCACCCCTGCCGCGATGTTGATGCGGCGCTTCATGCCGCCCGAGTACGTCTCGATGCGCTCCTTGGCGCGGTCCTCGAGACCGGCAAGCTCGAGCGCACCGTCCACGGCCTGCTTGAGTTCCGCGCCGCCGAGGCCGTACATGCGACCCCAGAAGGCGAGGTTCTCTGAGGCCGTGAGCGTGGGGTAGAGCGCGATCTCCTGCGGCACCACGCCGAGGGCCGCCTTGACCGCCCGCGCATCCGTGGCCGCCGCGTGACCGTCGACGCTGATGCTCCCCGCATCCGGAGAGATGAGGCACGAGATCATCGAGATCGTGGTGGTCTTGCCCGCGCCGTTGGGCCCGAGCAGGCCGTAGATCTCACCCTGCTCGATCGAGAACGAGACGCCGTCGACGGCTACGGTCTCGCCGAAGCGCTTCGAGAGGTCACGGACCTCGACGATGGTGCTCATACACTCTCCTGACGACGCACGAGTATGCGTGGTGGCCGGCAGCAACACTCGGCCATCGAGTAGTGATACCCATCATACGGGTAGCGACGCACCAGACCCAGCCAATCGGAAGGATCTGCCGGGGTCCGGGGTGCACGGATGGTGCGAACCCCTAACTGCCGGTGACGCCAGTCTTGATGATCGCCCCAAGGATGCCACGGATGATCGTCCGGCCAACCTGATTGCCCATCGTGCGGACCGCGCTCTTGCTGGCGGCGTCCAGCAGCTGGTCCCCGCGCCCGCGCGCTGTCCGCGCGGCACGCTCGGCGGCCGCTTTGGCCCGTGCCTGTGCCGCCTCGAGCCTCGCCTGCTCCAGTGCCGCCTTTGCCTGAGCAGCCTGCTCGGCGGCGACAGCGGCGGCGGCGGCCTGCTCCTCCGCCCGCGCCTTCAGCACCTCATAGGCGCTCTCGCGGTCCACGATCTCATCGTAGCGGCCGGCGATCGGCGAGCTTGCTACGAGCGCCAGCCGCGCCTCCTCCGCGATCGGACCGAGATGGCTGTGCGGCGGGACCACGATCGTCCGCTCGGCCTTTGACGGCGAGCCGTCGTCTGCCAGCACCGAGACCAGGGCCTCGCCGGATGCGAGTGCCGTGACGGCGATCTCGGCCATGAAGGCCGGGTTGGTGCGGAGCAGTTCCACCGCGGCGGTGACGCGCCGCTCGTCGCGCGGCGTGTAGTCGCGCAGCGCGTGCAGCACCTTGTTTCCCAGGTGGCAGACGATGCGCTCGGGAAGGTCCACGGGGTTCTCCGTGGCGAAGAAGACGCCGACTCCCCTGCGCGAGAGAGCGCGGAGGATCCCGTCCACCGTGTCGATCAGCGGCTGCGGTGCGCCCTCGAAGAGCAACTGGCCGTCGTCGATGAGCATGACGAGCGCGGGCTTCTCAGGATCGACGGCCTCAGGCAGGCGGTCGCGGAGCTCGGATAAGAGCCAGATGAGGAGTGCCGAGTACGCACCTCGCGACGTGATGAGCCGGTCGGTGGCGAGCAGGCTGACCACACCGCGCCCGCGCTCATCGGTTTGCACGAGGTCGAGCACGTCGAGCGCCGGCTCGCCCAAGAGCCGCACGCCTCCGCGCTCCTCGAACTGAAGCAGCGCCCGCTGAACGGTGCCGATGCTGGCGGCCGAGACACCGCCGAACGTGGTGCTGATGGCACTCGCGTTGTCGGCGGCGTACTTGAGCATCGCGCGCAGGTCTCTGGTGTCCAGCAGCGGCAGTGCGTTCTCCTGGGCCACCCGGAACGTCACCGTGAGCACGGCTTCCTGCGTGTCGTTCAGGCCGAGCATGCGCGAGAGCAGGAGCGGACCCAACTGGGTGACCGTCACACGAACAGGGTGCCCGTGGGGACCGAGCGGATCCCAGAGGACCACCGGGTACCCGTCGCGAACCCACCCGGCGCCCAGCTTCAGCGTGCCCACGCGCTGCTCCACCGCCGCGTTGCCGCCGCCGGGCCGGGACATGCCCGCGAGCTCCGCGCCCACATCGGTTGCGAAGACCGGCACCCCGGCTTCAGAAAATGCTTCCGCGAGGACCTGCAGCGTTGTGGTCTTGCCGGTGCCCGGCGCTCCCGCGACGAACCCGTGCCTCAGCGCCGCAGCGGGACGCATCCTCACCTCGCGCGTGCCAGCCGCTCCAAGCAGCAGACCATCCACCCGATCGGTCATCGCTGACCCCCTCACCCCGGTGCCCTTTGCGCGAATCGTACGCCGGGCGGAGCGCGGAGTCGGTATCGGGGCGGTAGCAAATGTGAGACGGAATGGTGTCGGGGGCGGGGTGGGGCGGGGGAGGGGCGCAGGAACGGGGATGCCCCGCGCGGGTGGCGTGTGCTACGGAC
>JAFGUS010000084.1 GCA_016938395.1 Coriobacteriia bacterium
CCACCCGCAAACGCTCGACTCACTGATGAGCGCGGTGCGGTCGATCCTGCGCCTCCAGTAGCACGCTGCACGGATGCGTCAGGGGCCGCTGAGCACAAAGTCAGAGTCGGTCAGAGCGTTGACGTACGATTCCGCCGACAGAGAGCTCGAGGAGGGATCTCAGTGCGGTTCGTTCGTTCAGGAGTGGTCACAGTTCTTGCGGCGCTGGTCTTCTGCGCGCCTGCGTTCGGCGCGGGCGCGCCGGTGACCCGTGAGGTCATCGGTGTGGCAGAACCCGACGATGCGCTGTTCGCGTCGTCGGTCGAGGAAAGCGGCACGGTCTATGTGCTCGACACGATCGAGTGGACGGAGCGGTTCGAACGCGACCGGAGCGTCTGGCATCAGGTCGAGTATGAATTTGGCGCGCAGGTGGGCCAGGTGGAGCCGCCGGCCACGCTCGATGCGCTTTACCACGACAGGGTGACGGGAGTCACGGTCGACGCGTCGCTTCGCTTCGAGCGATTGGTGAACGCCCGCGCTTCAACGCGCGGTCGGGAGATCGAGATCTTCGTCCACACGAGCTACGACACGGCGGCCTACGAACTCACGCCGGAGGTCCTGGCCCGCTTCGATGCGCCGACGCCACAGGTCGCCGGTGTTGAGGTCTCGCGGGCGCTCCTCGAGGCGCTGCACTACGACCCTGCGGTCTACCGGTTGGTCGAGGCCTCATGGACGGGGCCGACTCGCAAGGAAGGGGACAAGACCGTCCGCGAGGCGAGCTACACCGTGGAGCGGATCGCCGAGGTCCAGCGGGCGGTCTACGGCGGGGACGTGGCCCTGCCGGACGTGCTAGTCCACGACGGGATCGCCACGTACCGCGCACCGACGGTGGTGGAGTCCGTGACGAAGACGGCCGCCGAAGCGGTTGAGACGGTTGCAGACGACCCCACATCACTCGTGCCGTGGATCGTGGCTGGCGGCGTGGCCGCGACAACAATCCTCGGGGCGGTCTTCTACTGGCGGCGGAGGCGCCGCCGAGCGCTCGACGAGGACGACATCAGCTTGGAGCCCGGTGACGCCGAAATGGAGGGCGAAGATGCGTAAGCACCCGGTACTGGTCTCTGCTGTTCTCACCGCGCTCGTGTGTGGCGGTGTGATTGTGGCTGCGTCCATGAGCGCGCCAGACGCCGGGGGCGCCGCCGCTGCGGCGGGTGCCTCGCCAGATCGCGCGTCCTCCGCCGTCCCGGGGTATGCGATCTACTGGGACGAGTGGCCGGATACGGTGACAGCAGCTCCTGCCGAGGTGGCCGAGTCCCCCGAGACCGTCGTAGCCGTCTCGGCGCCGGAGACGTCGGCCCCAGCGGGCGAGACCGGGTCTGCGAGCTCATCGGGCAAGGCGGCCGCGCCGAGTCCGAGCAAGCCCGCTCCCGCACCTGAACCTGCCCCCACACCTGCGCCCACACCTGCGCCGACCCCTCCACCCGCTCCTGCAGCGCCCGAGGTCATTGGCGGGTATGGGGCGTCAATCGCGAGCTACATCAACCCGTCAGCGACCTATGACAGCGCACTCCAGAGCCAGTGCATCGCGCAGGCGAAGCGCATGGCGCTCGCCTCGGCTCTATCGCACTCGAGCTACGCGCCGGAGAGCTGCGCCAAGTTCGGCGACGGCATGACAGCGCTCGGCGGGGGTGGGGGAGGCGTGGCCGGCGCTCTCTACGGTCACTGTCCGCAACTCGGCACGTGCTCACGCATCGGCGTGGGGC
>JAFGUS010000010.1 GCA_016938395.1 Coriobacteriia bacterium
AGTGCGGCTCCGCCGAGCGCGTCGGGGAAGTTCCGGCCGGTTGCGATCACCACGGTGGAGGCGCCGTTGGGGAAGGCGCGCCGTGAGATGGTTGCCGAGGTGGCGTAGCGGTTGTCACCCGAGACGCCCGAGGGGCTGAACGGGGATGCCGTTGGGTTGGCCTGCGGGAGGAACGTGGCGTAGTTGCTGCGGATGGTGTTCCCGGCCTCCACTACCGCGTCCACGCGCACGCGGTAGTCGGTGGACGCCATGCCGATGCTGCGGCGATGCCACGCCAGTCCGAACCGGTTCGTAGTGGTCTTGTACACGACCGTCGTGCTCGAATGTGTCCAGGTGAACGTCACCGGCAGGTCGGGGATGGGCTCACCGTCGGCGTTGAGGCACACCACGTGCGCGGTCACCTGCGTGTTCTGCCAGGGCGCGTAGTTGGAGATGCCGGTCTTGATATAGTCGATGACATCGGTGGGGATCACGACGGCCGAGTCCGATGAGGTCTGGCCGCCCGATGTTGCCGAGGCGGTGACCTCGATCTTTTCGCCGAGCGTCTCGTTGCCGAGGATGACCCAGCTCGTCGCGCGGCCCGTGGCGTCGGTGAACTCGATATCGGTGACGGTTCCCGCCTTCAGCGGCCAGGTGAACTCGACCCGCACGCCCTCGAGCGGATTGCCCGCACTGTCGACACAGTCGGCGTACATCGCGACGTTGAGGTTGTTGGCCACGTAGAGCTTGCGTGCGCTGGCAGTGAGCGTTCCGGGACCCGAGACGCCTGCGCCGCTCGGCACGGCCGCGATGATGTCGGCCAGGCCGTTCACCGCCCGGCTGAGGTTCTGCTTCGTGATCGTGAGGGCGGTCCCACTCAGCCCGTTCGCCTTGTACGCGGTGCGCAGCGAGCTGTATGTGCCACGAGTGGCGACTGCCAGGTCGACCGTTTTCTTGCGGATGTCGGTCACGGTGACGCGAGAGGTGGGCGTGATCCAGTCGGAGACGTTGCCGGGCTTGCGGTGGTTCGAGTCCACATCGAGTTCGTACTGGAGATGCTCGGCCGCCTCGGTGGCGTCACCGTCGGTGGTCTGCACGTGGTAGACCACCGCGAGGTCGGAGAAGTAGTGCGAGAGCAAGCCGAGCTGGCGGCTCGCCTCGGCGTAATCGCCCGCCTTGTAGGCGGTCACGAGATCGTAGTAGCGGTCGGCGACCGTCTGGGGTCCGCCCCTTCCGTCACCGTCGGGCTTGAAGACGTGGTTCATCACGTCGCCGGAACCGTACACCATGTCGGGCCAGTGCGTGGTGCTAAGCGCGACGTCCCGGTCGACCCACGGTGCGCTCACCAGGTCGAGCGCCTCATCGAGCACCCAGTCGTGCGTGCCGTACCCCGCTCCGTCATCCGGCCCGTTGGACCAGGCGAGAGCTGTTGTGGGGATGAGCAGCGTGAGTGTCAGGGCCAGGGCGGCCGGTATGAGAAGATGGCGTCGCATTGTTCGTCTCCGGAGCACGCGGCGTACCAGATGGTTCACTCCGTGTATCGGCAGGGCGTCCCCGTCACATGAGGCGCGGGCGCGTGCGTACAGAGACGGCCGACACCACAGGGGGGTGCTCGCGATGGGCGAACCGGTGATCCCATCCGCCGCACGGGCGGCGCGGGCGCGCGAGATCGTCGCTGGGCTCTCGCTCGACGGCCGCATCCGCCTCCTGTCCGGTGCCGACATGTGGCACACCGTGGCAGTGCCGGAGGCGGACGTCCCTGCGATCATGCTGACCGACGGGCCGCACGGGCTGCGCAAACAAGGGGGATCCGGTGACGTCGGCTTCGCTCCCGGAACCCCGGCTACGTGCTTCCCCACGTCGGCGACGCTCGCGTGCTCGTGGGACCCGGCTCTCGCCGAGGAGGTCGGCCGTGCGATCGGCGAGGAGGCCGCTGCTGCAGGGGTCGCGGTGGTACTCGGACCCGGCCTCAATCTCAAGCGGCACCCCTGCTGCGGCCGCAACTTCGAGTACTACGCGGAGGACCCGCTGCTTTCGGGTCGCATGGCCGCGGGACTTGTACGCGGCATGCAGTCCACGGGCGTGGGTGCCTGCCTCAAGCACTACGCTGCCAACAACCAAGAGACGAACCGCATGGTCCTCGATGCCGTCGTGGACGAGCGGACGCTGCGCGAGCTCTACCTCGCCGGGTTCGAGACCGCCATCGTGGAGTCCGCGCCGTGGACGGTGATGTGCGCGTACAACCGCGTGAACGGCGAGTACTGCTCGGACAGCCGGCGTCTGCTCACCGGGATCTTGAGGGAGGAATGGGGCTTCCAGGGTCTCGTGATGAGCGACTGGGGAGCCGTCAATGACCGCGCCGCCGCGGTGGCCGCGGGGCTCGATCTCGAGATGCCGGGGAGCCACGGCGCCAACAACGCGGCGCTTCGCGAGGCGGTCCGAAGCGGCGTGCTCGCCGAGGAGGCGGTGGACGCCTGTGCGGCGCGGGTGGTCGAGCTCGCGCTGCGCTCGCAGGGGACCGCCGGTGCGCGTGCCGAGGACGGCCTCGCGGCGTACGACGCGGATGCGCACCACGAACTCGCTCGGAGAGCGGCCGCAGAGAGCACGGTGCTGCTCACCAACGACGGCATCCTGCCGCTTGTCCGAGGCGCGCGCGTCGCCGTGATCGGAGCGATGGCCGCCGAGCCTCGCTACCAGGGCTCGGGGAGCTCCCAGGTCACGCCGACGCGGCTGGACAGCGCTCTCGACGCGCTGCGCAACACGTCGACGGCTGACGACGGCGCTCCATCCGGTGCTGACGTCACGTATGTGAGTGCCTACGACCCGGTCACAGGTGAGCTCGAGCAGAGCGGTCTTGCAGAGGCCACGCGTGCCGCTGCCGACGCTGAGGTGGCGCTCGTCTTCGTCGGCCTGCCTCCGCGCTACGAGTCCGAGGGGTTCGACCGCGAGCACCTGCGTCTGCCCGAGGGACACGATCGGCTTGTGGAGGCGGTCTGCGCGTCGAACCCGAGGACCGTGGTCGTGCTCGCAGGTGGCGCACCGGTGGAGCTTCCGTGGGCGGAGGCGCCCGCTGCGACCGTCGTCGCCTACCTCGGCGGGCAGGCCGGTGGTGGCGCGGTGGCAGACGTGCTCCTCGGCGATGCCGAGCCGGGGGGCCGCCTGGCAGAAACGTGGCCCCTCGCGCTCGAGGACGTCGCCGCGGACGCGAACTTCCCGGGTGAGGGTAGACAGGTCCGATACCGGGAGGGTCTGTACGTCGGCTACAGGTACTTCACCACCACCGAGCGGCCGGTGCGCTCTTGCTTCGGGCACGGGCTCTCGTACACGACCTTCGAGTACGGGGCGGTGTCCGTGTCGGCCGCACGCATCGATGCGGGCGACAGCGTCACGGTGAGCGTGCCGGTCACCAACACGGGTGCACGGCGGGGAGCGACGGTCGTGCAGGTATATGTGCGCGATGTCTCCTCGGCAGTGCACCGACCGGTGCGCGAGCTTCGCGGCTTCCGCAAGCTGTGGCTTGACGCTGGCGAGACGGCGGAGGCGTCCATCACGCTCGGCCCGCGCGCCTTCGCGTTCTACGACGTCGTGTCCGAGGCGTGGCAGATCGAGGGCGGCGAGTTCGAGGTGCTTGTGGGCGCGTCGGTGGACGACATCCGGGCGCGTGCGACGGTGAGGGTGGAGTCGCAGTTCCGCCCGGCTTCCTTGCCTGCACCACCGGGGCTCGTGGCCGACGACGTCCGGTTCGCGGCGATGCTCGGCACGGAGCTGCCAGCACCCGAGCCGACGGCGCCGTACTCGCGGACCTCGACGGTAGGGGACCTCGACCAGACCGCGCTCGGCAGGCGCGTTCAGCGCGTGCTGCTCTCGGCCCTGCGCCGACGGCTGGCGGGTGCCGTGGAGGCCGATCCCGCATCAGCAGCGATGATGGAACGCGTGGTGATGGAGATGCCGCTCCGGAATCTCGTGACGATGTCCGAAGGCCGGCTCGGTTGGCGGACGCTCGATGTACTCGTCGACGCGCTCAACGGCCGGTGGGGCCAGCTCCTACGCCGGCTGCTGCGCGGCTAGCCGCGCGCGACGCCGTGTGTCCAGGAACCACCACAGGCCACCGACGAGCGCCGCAACCAGCGCTGCCGCCACTGTCGCCTCAAGCCAACCGGCGAGCGGGGTGGTGAGCGTGGTGACGACCTGCGCGGCTGTCCCCGCCGAGGTGCCGGTCTGGGCCGCGAGCGCGCCGGAGATGGTATCTGCGGTCGACGAGAGCCAGAGCAGTGCGCCACCGCTCGCGACCGCCACGGCGACTCCGGCGACCACCGTGGCCGCCGTACGCCGGGGCGCGACGATGATGCCCGCAAGCAGGGCGAGCATCGCGAGCCACGGCAGGAAGGGCCCGGCTGCGGTGAGCGTGCGCAGCGGCTCGAGGTAGTCCCTGAGCGGGTCGATGCTCGCCGCGGTCACCCGCACGTCACGCACATCTGCGGGGACGAACCCGAGGAGCATGCGTACGACCATACTGTCGGAGCTCTCGGCGAGCAGGTCGAGGTAGGGGCCGAGCGCCACGCTGACCTCGGCACCCTCGGTGGCCACGTGCCCAGCGTCGGCCGCCGTCACGGCTGCGCGGAACCGGACGTGCCAGAGCCTGAGGTTGGTCTCCCAGAGCGTCGCGAACTGATCGGTGGCCATGGCACCGCGGACCTGTTCCTGAGCGAAACTCTCGAGGCGGGCGAGTGTCTCGGTGACCAGATCCTCGCCGAAGATGGGAATGAGTTGCCCGGCAAGTGCGTCCGCGCCGATCTCGTCGAGTACGGACGCCACGACCTTCTCGGCGGCGGCGTCCCGCATCGTGGTGTCGGTCGCCAGGGGCCGGGCGGCCGCAACGAAGGTGTCGGTATCAAGCAGGACCGTGTCGGTCCAGTATGCAGCGATGGACCCAACGACCGCCGCGACGCCGATGAGCAGGAGCACTCCAGCCACCGCCGCTCGAGCCCAGAGGAGCATCCGGGGCGTGTCAGTCGTCACGGGCATCCTAGGCCGCCGCCGGGGAGCCGAGGAGCAGGACGGTATAGACCGCGTACGCCACGACGAACGCCCCGCCCGCGAGGCGCCCGATGCGACCCCGGCCGAGCAGGAACGGCACCGCCACGAGCGAGGCGCCCACCATCACCCACACATCCACACTCGCCATGCGCTCGGCCACCGCTATCGGATGCACGAGTGCGGTGATGCCGATGATGCCCAGTGCGTTGAAGATGCTGCTGCCGAGCACGTTGCCCACGGCCACGTCGGAGTGGCCGCGGAGTGCCGCCATGATGCTCGTCGCTAGCTCGGGAAGAGACGTGCCCACCGCCACGAGCGTGAGGCCGATGATCGCCTCCGGAACGCCGAATGAGCGCGCGATCTCGGTGGCGCCGTCCACGAGCAGGCGCGAGCCGACGACGAGTGCCGCGAGTCCTGCGGCCAGGTACGCCAAACCCACCCGCATCCGCTCGGGACACGCGAACTCGTCACCCTCATGCTCGTGGAGTTCCGCCGATGGCGTGGGTCGCTCCTCGGCACGTTCGGTCCGGTACGAGTACACCACGTTGCCGGCGAGCGCTGCGAGCAGCACGCCGCCGATGATGCCGTCGATCCTGCCCAGGAGCGCGGCGCCCGCCAGCACGACGACCGAGCCGACCATGAACCACGTATCGCGGCGGAGCGGGCGGGGCTTCACGACGATCGGTGCGATGAGCGCGGAGATCCCCAGCACGCCGAGCACGTTGAAGATGTTGCTGCCCACCACGTTGCCGAGCGCGATGTCGGGACTACCGCCGAGCGCGGCGTTCACGCTCACGACGAGCTCGGGTGCCGAGGTCGCCGCCGCCACGACCGTGAGGCCGATGAGCAGCGACGACAGACCGAGCCGTCTGGCGACGGCGACCGCGCCGCGCACGAGCAGCTCGCCGCCGCCGAACAGGAGGACGAATCCGGCTATCGCCGAGAGGTACATCGTCACCAGAGCACACCTTTCACGTACGCGGCGGCGGGCGGGCGCCGGTGCGGATCGCTGCTGCCCGGCTTATACCGCCTCGTCGAACGCTTCCACGAACTGGCTATTGTACAGGTCCGCGTAGAACCCGCCTCGAGCCATCAGGCTCTCATGCGTTCCCTGTTCCACGATAGCGCCCTCGTCCATCACGAGGATGAGGTCGGCGTCCCGGATGGTCGACAGGCGGTGCGCGATGACGAAGCTCGTCCGGCCGTGCATCAGACGCTCCATCGCCTGCTGGATGAGCGCCTCGGTGCGTGTGTCGACCGAACTCGTCGCCTCATCGAGGATGAGCACGGGCGGGTCGGCGAGGAACGCACGTGCGATGGTGAGCAGCTGCCGCTGTCCGGCCGATATGTTCTGGCTGTCATCGTCGAGCATCGTCTCGTAGCCGTCGGTAAGCGTGCGCACGAAGTGATCGACATGCGCCGCACGCGCGGCCGCCATGATCTCGTCGTCGGTGGCCTCCTCGCGGCCGTACGCGAGGTTCTCGCGGATGGTGCCCTTGAACAACCACGTGTCCTGCAGCACCATGCCGAAGGTCCTCCGCAGGTCGTCACGGGTCATGTTCCGCGAGTCCACGCCATCGATGGTGATGGAGCCACCGTCGATCTCGTAGAAGCGCATGAGCAGGTTCACGAGCGTGGTCTTGCCCGCGCCGGTCGGTCCCACGATCGCGACGGTCTGGCCGGGGAGCGCCTCGAGGCTCAAACCCTCGATGAGCGGCTTATCAGGTGAGTAGCTAAACGTCACGTCGCGGAACTCCATGTGTCCGGTCGTCCCGGCGAGGCGCACCGGAGCGGTCGTCTCGGCGGTCTGTTCGTCGGCGTCGAGCAGCTCGAAGACGCGCTCGGCAGAGGCCGCCGCGCTCTGCAGGATGTTGGCGATGGACGCCGTCTGTACGATCGGCTGCGTGAACTGCCGCGCGTACTGGATGAACGCCTGCACATCACCGAGCGACAGCGTGCCCGAGGCCACGCGCAGGCCACCGATCACCGCGACGCCCACGTAGTTGAGGTTGTTGAGGAAGTGGAGCGAGGGCTGGATGGTGCCGGAGATGAACTGCGCGCGGAACGACGCGTCGTAGAGGCCCTCGTTCTCGCGGTCGAAGATCTCGATCGCCTCGGCCTGATGGCCGAACACCTTCACGACGTTGTGCCCGGTGAACATCTCTTCGACGTGGCCGTTCAGCCGTCCCGTCCGCTCCCACTGCGCGGCGAACTGCTTCTGCGAGCGCTTCGCGATGAACATCGTCACCACCACCGAAGCGGGGATGACGAGAAGCG
The DNA here is from genome assembly GCA_016938395.1 of Coriobacteriia bacterium. Next base: position 7,294 of record JAFGUS010000010.1, read on the forward strand.
AGATCAACGCGAGCAGCGGCGAGATCCAGAACATCATGCCGAGCACGCCGACGATGGTGAGGAGCGCCGTGATCACCTGCGTGGCCGACTGCTGCAGCGTCTGCGCGATGTTGTCGATGTCATTCGTCACACGCGAGAGCGTGTCGCCGCGCGCGTTAGTGTCGAAGTAGGTGAGCGGCAGCCGGGCGAGCTTCTCGTCCACTTGCTTGCGCAGCCCGTAGATCGTCTTCTGTGTCACGCCGGCCATGATGTACCCCTGCGCCCAGCTGAACACCGCGGAGAACAGGTAGACAGCCGCGAGCACCGCCAGAAGCCCGGCGATCCGGTCGAAGTCCACGCCGGCGCCGGGCGTGATCGACATCGATGCCAGCATGTCCGCGAGCTGTTCCTGGCCCGAGGCGCGCAGACCGGCAACGACCTGCTCCTGCGTGACGCCTTCGGGGAATCGCGCGCCTATGACGCCCTCGAAAAGCACGTTGGTGGCCTCACCCAGAATCCGCGGGCCGGCGACGTTGAGTGCGACGCTCACCACGGTGAGAGCGATGACGATGCCGATGGCGATACGGTGGGGTTTCAGGTATCCGCCAAGACGCTTGAGCGAGCCCTTGAGGTCCTTGACCTTCGCGCCGCCGGCCATGAGGCCGTGGCCGCCGGGACCCATCATCGGCCCGCCCCCGCCCGGCCCACGCCCCGGGCCGCCGAAGCCGGGACCGCGCCCGGGGGTGCCGGGCGTACCCGGGGCCGTGCCGCTGTCCGGTGCGCCCGAGGACGGGCTGCCGCCTGCGGGCGTTGCGTTCTGCCGCTCGCTCATGCGACCTCCTCCTCGGTCAGCTGGCTTCTGACGATCTCGCGGTAGGTGTCGCAGCGCTCCATGAGTTCGCGGTGTGTTCCCGAGCCCACGATGGTGCCCTCATCGAGCACGATGATCCGGTCGGCGTGCATGATGGTGCTCACCCGCTGAGCCACGATGATCACCGTGGCGCTGGACGTGTCTCGCGCGAGCGCGGCGCGAAGTGCGGCGTCGGTGGCGAAGTCGAGCGCGGAGAAGCTGTCGTCGAAGACGTAGATCTCGGGACGCTTCACGAGCGCGCGCGCGATAGCGAGGCGTTGCCGCTGCCCGCCGGAGACGTTCGTGCCGCCCTGGGTTATGGGTGACTCCAGACCCTCGGGCATCGCGCGCACGAACGCTGCGCCCTGTGCCACCTCGAGTGCGTGCCATAGTTCGGCGTCCGTCGCGTCGCTGCGGCCGTAGCGCAGGTTCTCGGCCACCGTGCCGCTGAACAGGAACGCCTTCTGGGGGATGAAGCCGATATGGCTCCAGAGCTCGGCCTGCGTCATGTCGCGCACGTCCACGCCGTCGACCAGCAACTGCCCGCCGGTCACGTCGTAGAAGCGAGGGATGAGGTTGATGAGTGTTGACTTGCCGCTGCCGGTGCTGCCCACGACGGCGGTCGTCTCTCCGGGGCGCGCGGTGAAGGTTATGCCGCACAGGACCGCTTCTTCGGCACCGGGGTAGCGAAACTCCACGTCGCGGAACTCCACGTCGCCGGTGCGGGTGGTCGGAACTGCGGGCGCATCCGGGTCGGTGATCTGTGGGGCGGTGTCGAGCACCTCGTTGATGCGCTCGGCCGATGCCGATGCGCGTGGCACCATCACGAACATGATGGTCGCCATCATCACCGACATGAGGATCTGCATGATGTAGGTGAGGAACGCGGTGAGGTTGCCGATGGGCATGGCGCCGCTCTCGATGCGTAAGCCGCCGAACCACATCGTGGCTACGAGCGTGAGGTTGAAGATGGCCATGACCGTGGGCATGATGAGCGCGAAGAGGCGGCCCACCGAGAGCATCGTCTCCGAGAGCTCGCGGTTGGCGACATCGAAGCGGCGCTCCTCGTGCGCCTCGCGGACGAACGCCCGGATCACGCGCACGCCTGCGAGCTTCTCGCGCATGACCTGGTTCACACGATCGACGCGCAGCTGCATCGTCTTGAAGAGCGGCAGCGCCGTGCGCGCCATCAGACCGATGACGACGGCGAGCAGCGGCACGACCACGGCGATCAGGGCCGACAGCGGCGGATCCTGCCGAACCGCCATGATGATGCCGCCGACGGCCATGAACGGGGCCAACACCATGACGTTGAGGCCCATCACCACGACCATCTGAACCTGCTGCACGTCGTTGGTCGTGCGTGTGATGAGCGACGGCGCACCGAAGTGGTTGAGCTCGGCGAGTGAGAAGTCCTGCACGCGTGAGAACACCGCGTGACGCACGTCCCGCCCGAACGCCATCGCCGTCCGCGCTCCCCAGTACACCGAGACGATCGAGACGAGGCCAAGGACGAGTGTGACGCCAAGCATGATCCCGCCCGCGCGCACGATGTAGGCGGTGTCGGCCTTCGCCACGCCGTTGTTGATGATGTCGGCGTTCAGGTCGGGCAGGTAGAGGTTGCCGATCGCCTGCAGGAGCAACAGCAGCATGACGAACGCGAGCTGCGCGCGGTAGGGCTTCAGGAACCG
>JAFGUS010000085.1 GCA_016938395.1 Coriobacteriia bacterium
CCTACTCGACGATGACGGTCACGAACTGCGCCGGCACATCGCCGCCACACTTCTGGCCGTGCGGCAGGGTCGGATTGAAGTAGATGCTGTCGCCCTCCTCGAGCACGAGTTCCTTCTCGCCGAAGGTGACGACCACAGTGCCCTTGAGCACGAGATTGAACTCCTGCCCCCGGTGCGTCACCAGCTCGGCGGGCTCGTCGGAAGGGTCGAGCGTGACGAGCAGCGGCTGCATGATCTTGTGGTTGAAGCCCCAGGCGAGGTCCTGGTAGTAGTAGCCGGGGAAGCGGTCCACGATGCGGCCGGTCCCTGCCTTCACCACCTGATAGGTGTCGAGGCGTGCCGGGATCCCGGTGAGCAGCTCGGTCATGTCCACGCCGAACTTGCTCGCCATGTGGAAGATGGCCGAGATCGGCACGTCGGCGCCGGTCTCCTCGTACGCCACGTAGGTGTCCACATCAACGCCGAGGTCGGCGGCCATCTCCTCCCTCGGAATGTCACATGCCTCCCGAAGGCCTTTGATACGCAGGCCGATCTGCTTGAACTCGGTGGTCATGCGACGCTTCCCCCCTCGAGATCCCTGTACGTTACTCGGCCACCCAGCTATCGGGCAGCGAGCACACCGGTACGGAGTCGCCGTCCTCGTTGAGCATCCCGATCTCGAACGCCTTACGGTTCTTGCCGAGCAGGTGCGCCTTCTTCGCCGGCACGCTCTTCACGATCGCTTGGTCGAGTGCGATCGGATCGCAGAAGCCGACCTCGCGCAGCATCTTGCCCACGAGCACCACACCCGCGAGACCCTTGAGGCCCGCGTCCTCGGCAAGCTGCGTGGAGGGTACCGGGAAGATGGCGACGTCGTCGCGCTCGGGCATGCGGGTGCACATCGTGGAGTCGACGATGATCTTGCCGCCCGGTATGACGCTGTCCGCGAACTTGTCGAGCGAGGGCTGGTTCATTGCCACGAGCACATCGGGCTCGAGCACCAGCGGGGAGCCGATGGGCTCATCGGAGAGACAAACGCTGCAGTTTGCCGTGCCGCCGCGCATCTCGGGGCCGTAGCTGGGAAGCCACGACAGCTCGCGGCCCTCGATGAGGCCCGCATACGCGATGAGCTTGCCGGCGAACAGGATGCCCTGGCCGCCGAAGCCGGCCAGCAGGATGTTGAGAGGCTGGGCCATCTTACGCCTCGCCTCCCTCGGCGGGAGCGGCAGGACCGGCAGCGAGCTCCGCGGCATGCGCTGCCGCAGCCTCGGCCACGTTCGCGAAGCCGTCGGCCTTGATGTCCTTGTACACGCCGAGCGGGTAGTACGGCAGCATCTTGTCGCGCAGCCACTGCAGCGCATCCGTGGGCGACAGTCCCCAGTTGGTAGGACAGGTGGATACGACCTCGATGATGGTGAAGCCGGCGCCTTCGATCTGATACTCGAACGCCTTCTTGATGGCGCGCTTGGCGGCACGCACGTTCTTCGGCGTATCCACCGTCACGCGCTGGGCGAGCGCCACGCCGTCGAGCGTGGAGAGCATCTCCATCATGCGGATCGGGAAACCGGCCTCGTTCACGTCGCGCCCATACGGACTCGTCTGGGTGATCTGGCCCGGCAGCGACGTGGGGGCGAGCTGGCCGCCCGTCATGCCATAGATGGCGTTGTTGATGAAGATGATGGTGATCTTCTCGCCGCGCGTGGCGGCGTGCACGGTCTCGGCCGTGCCGATCGAGGCGAGGTCTCCGTCGCCCTGGTAGGTGAACACGACGTTTCCCGGCAGGGCGCGCTTGAGGCCGGTCGCCACCGCCGGTGCCCGACCGTGGGCGGCCTGCACCATGTCGCAGGCGAAGAACTCGTAGGCGAGCACCGAGCAGCCCACCGGCGCGACGCCGACCGTGGTGCCCTCGATGCCGAGCTCGTCGAGCGTCTCGGCCACGAGGCGGTGCGTGATGCCGTGCGTGCAGCCCGGGCAATACGAGAACTGCATGTCGGTGAGCGCATGCGGGCGCTCGAAGACGACCTTGCTCATCGGGCGCCTCCTTCCAGCGAATCGGCGAGGCGTTGGATCGCCTCGAGCGTCTCGGTGGGCGTGGGGATGATGCCGCCCGCGCGACCGTAGAACTCGACCGGCTTGCGACCGGCCACCACGAGGCGCACGTCGTCCACCATCTGGCCCATGTTCATCTCGACCGTGAGGAAGGCCTTCGTCCGGTCGGCAGCGGCGCTGATCACGTCGTTGGGGAACGGCCAGAGCGTGATCGGGCGGATGAGGCCTGCCTTGATGCCCTTCTCGCGCGCCTTGTTCACGGCGCTCCGCGCGATGCGCGAGCTCGCGCCGAAGGCGACGACCACGATGTCGGCGTCGTCGGTGAGGTACTCCTCGGCGAGCTGCTCCTTGGCCTTGATCACGTCATACCGCTCGTAGCGCTCGATATTGGTCTCCTCGAGCCGCTCCGGCTGCAGGTGGAGCGAGTTCACGATGTTGTGAGGGCGCTGGCCCTTGTGACCTGTCACGGCCCAGGGCTTCTCGGGGAACTCCGTCTTCCGCTCCGGCAGCACGACCGGCTCCATCATCTGGCCGAGCATGCCGTCGGCGAGGATCATCACCGGCGTGCGATACTCGTCGGCCAGGTCGAACGCGCGGAAGACGTAGTCGGTCATCTCCTGCACCGTGGAGGGCGCGAGCACGATCAAGTGGAAGTCGCCGTGGC
>JAFGUS010000086.1 GCA_016938395.1 Coriobacteriia bacterium
ACCGCGGTGTGCTTCGACCACATACACCTCGGCCCCGGTGGCGGCGTCCCACACCCTGAGCTTCCAGTCGTACCCCGCAGAGGCGATACGCGCTCCATCAGGGCTGATGGCGCACCCGTGCACAGCGTCGGTGTGGCCGGTCAGCGTGCGCGCCAGGGCCTTCGACTCACCGAACCGTGTCCGCACCCACGCCCACGGTGCGGCGTCCGGGCCACTTCGGCGTTCGCGACCACGGGTGACCAGCCCGGCCGCGGGGCCGTCATCCCACTGCAACCGGTTATGCAGCTGCTGCCACACGATGCCGGGATAGGCGGCAAGAATGTGTGACTCCTGACGGAGCGATCTTCCGAGGCTCTCGAGCGTTGCGCGCTGCTCGCTCACGGTCTGGCCGCTGCCCGTCACGTGTCACCTCACGCCCTCTTGCGGACCTCGTAGCCCTGCCTGGCGAGCGTTTCAGGTATTGCGCGGATGAAGGCGCGGTCGTACTCGCGGATGGAATCCGGCAGCTCGGACCACGGCACGAGGTACGGCGAGATGCGCTTCTTCACATCCTTCATCGGCCCGTAGTGCCACCCCTCGAGAAGCCGCTCCACGTTCCACCGGCCGTGCTCGATCTCGGCGAGAGCCTCGACCTGCTTCTCGGGGATCACGTACGGCTTCGGCTTCGTCCCGGACACCGGCACGGCCTCAAGACCGATGAGGGCGAGCTTGGCGAAGATGTCGCCCGCGTGCCGCAGACTCGAACGCCGGAACTCAGGGATGAGTTCGTCCCATTCGGCGAGCGCCGGCTCGTCGGGCCGGAGCTCGCGCTCCTTGTCCCTACGGTAGACCTCGTGCATCTCGCGCGCGATGGCCTCCTGCAGGTCTTCGGGCACGGGCACGCACGTGCCGCCCACGTACGCCCGCACGGATGCTGCATCTGCCGGCATGTCGATCAGCCGCTCGGAGCCGCCCCACCGCGTATCGGGCACGAGCTTGGCGGCCTCGCGACCGCTGTCCGTCACGAGCGCGACGGTGGCGCCAAGCGCAAGCGCGATGCGGTACTCGGCGGCGGATATGCGCCCGCCATTGATGCCGATGAGACGCACCCGC
>JAFGUS010000011.1 GCA_016938395.1 Coriobacteriia bacterium
GCCCAGGCGGCAGATGCCGGCTACTCGCGCGCGCTGCTCGCGCATCACGCGGCTTCGGGGAACCTCGAGCGGGTCGATCACGGCATCTACCGTCTTCGGCGCTACCCCGAGTCGCCCCATGCGGACCTCGTGGTGGCGTCTCTGCGCGCCGGCGACGCGGCAGCGATATCGCACGAGAGTGCGCTCGCTCTCTGGGGTCTCTCGGATGTGATGCCCTTCGAGATCCACGTGACCGTGCCCAGAACGGCGTCCCGTCGTCGGCCCGGTCTGAGGCTCCACACCGGCGCGCTTGACGAGGACGATGTCACCGAGCGCGAGGGTGTTCGGGTCACAACGGTGGAGCGCACGATCGCCGACGTGGCCCGCGGCGGGCTTTCTGACGAGCTGGTGCTCCAGGCGATCGACGAGGCGGTGAAACGCGGTCTTACCACCCGTGCCCGGCTCGAGGGTCTCGGCGAGATGCGCGGCGGCCGCACGAAGCGTCTCGTGGAACGTGCGCTGCGATGAGGTACGCGGACGGCACCGCGTTCCGCACGGCGCTCGAGGAGCGCCTGCGCTCGGAGTCTCTCGCCACGGGGGTCGCGCTGTCGCGGCTGCGAAAGACCGTCGCGTTCGATCGGCTTCTCGCGCGCCTCCAGGTGGGTGCGCCCGATGCGTGGGTTCTCAAGGGCGGTCTTGCTCTGCAAGCGCGTCTGCACGGGCGTGCGCGCACCACCAAAGACGTCGACCTGCACACGCGTGAGGAAGCAGACAGAGCGATGGATCTGCTCGTGTCGTGCGCGCTGATCGATCTCGGCGACTATTTCGGTTTCACCGTCGCTCGGCCGTCAACGCTGGGTCAGCCGCTGCGGTGTCCCGTTGAGGCGCAGCTTGGTGGGAGAACGTTCGAATCGTTCCATGTCGACCTCGGCTGTGGCGAGGAGTGGGTCGGTGCGGTCACGTGCATGTCCGTGACATCGCTCCTCGAGTTCGCTGACATCCCCGCCGTTGAATTCCCGTGCTTCCCGCTCGGTCATCACCTGGCGGAGAAGGTCCATGCCCTCGTGCGGCCCCGGGGTGGACGAGACAGCAGCAGGGTGAAGGACCTCGTGGACCTCGTGCTCGTCGCGGAGACGACTGAGGTCGATCCGGTCGAGCTGCGCGTGGCGCTCGAGGCGACGTTCGGCGCGGATGCCACGTGCGAACTGCCCCCGCGGCTGCCGGCGCCACCCCGGTCGTGGGAGGCGCAGTACCGGTTGATGGCAAGGGACCTGGGCCTGCGCGCGGCGACGCTCGATGAGGGAGCGGCTGTGGCCGGAGCGCTCGCGGACCCTGTGTTGCGGGAGCTGGTGCTGAAGCTGCCGTGATGAGGTTGGCGACGACGATGACGGTCGGGAACCGCTCTTGGCCTCCGTCTCAGACGCTGCCCGCATACCGCGCCCAGCGCTCCCGCCGGGCTCGTTCGGGTAACAAACACTCGTACCCCGAATCGACCAGGGAGGCAGCAGCATGGGCATCTTCTCGTGGATCTTCGTCGGCCTTGTAGCGGGACTCTTGGCCAAGTGGATCATGCCGGGTGATCAGAAGGCCGGCTTCTTCGTCACCATGGCGCTCGGTATCCTCGGCGCGCTCCTCGGTGGCGGCATCATGAGCCTCATCGGCAAGACAGCCATCACCGGTTTCAACCTGACGACGCTCCTTGTGGCTACTGGCGGCGCCGTACTCGTGCTCGTCATCTACGGGTTGGTCCGCAAGTCGCCGAAGAGGTAGCACCACCAGCTCGGCGCGAACGCGTCGAAGCGCGGCGGCCGTGTCAGAGCCGTCTGCTAGGCTCGGCTCCCCTTGACAAGAGAGGAGCCGCCTATGGACTCATCACAGCCGGCCGAGCCGACACTGCTCGTGCTCCCGGTGATGAGCGGAACGGTCCGCGACTTCGAGGCGATGCCTGCCAGGGTGCGTGAGTTCCTGCGCCACCTTAACGCGGGCGTCGGGCCGTGGGTGTTCGACCCCGGCGAACACGGCACCACGGTGTGGGAATGGGTGGCGCGCAGCGGGTTCGGCGACTCGTGCCGCGACACCCGGATCCTGGACGAGTTCATCGAGCTGATCCTGGTCCACGACCCGGAGACCGGCGAGATGGGCGCGACGATGTGGAAGCCGTCGGCGCGCCGCTCGGTCTCGAGGAGCTCGCAGGTCGCGCCTACGGCCGGGCGCTTGCGCTGTCGGCCCGGGAGTCCGACCCGGGGGGCGCGCTGATCGCGTTCATCGGCGTGCCGTTCGAAGGGCCGCTGGCGGATCTGCCCAAGCCGAGCACGTCGCTTCATGTGGCCGACTGGCTCCACCTGCTCCTCCGGAAGCACGGCGACGGCTCTGCCGGGGGCGTCTA
>JAFGUS010000087.1 GCA_016938395.1 Coriobacteriia bacterium
CGAGCGTGGCGCCGCCGATGCCGAGCGCGACATCCGCGGCTTTGCGGTGAAGTTCTACACCGAGGAGGGCAACTGGGACCTCGTGGGCAACAACACGCCCGTGTTCTTCCTGCGCGATCCGCACAACTTCCCGGACCTCAATCGCGCCGTCAAGCGCGATCCACGCACGAACATGCGCTCGGCACAGAACAACTGGGACTTCTGGACGCTGCTACCCGAGGCGCTGCACCAGGTCACCATCACGATGAGTGACCGTGGCATCCCCAGGAGTTACCGGCACATGCACGGCTTTGGTAGCCACACCTTCTCGATGATCAACGCGGCCAACGAGCGCGTATGGGTGAAGTTCCACTGGGTCTGCGAGCAAGGGATCGAGAATCTCACCGATGCCGAGGCGGCCGAGATCGTGGCGGCCGACCGCGAAAGCCACCAGCGCGATCTGCTCGAAGCGATCGACCGTGGCGACTTCCCGCGCTGGACTCTCAAGATCCAGGTGATGCCCGAGGCCGACGCGGCCAAGATGCCGTACAACCCCTTCGACCTCACCAAGGTCTGGTACAAGGCCGATTACCCGCTCATCGAGGTTGGAGTCATGGAGCTCAACCGGAACCCGGAGAACTACTTCGTGGATGTGGAGCAGGCGGCGTTCAACCCGGCCAACGTGGTGCCGGGCATCGGCTTCTCGCCCGACAAGATGCTCCAGGGTCGCCTCTTCAGCTACGGCGACGCCCAGCGGTATCGTCTCGGCGCCAATCACCACCTCATCCCGGTCAACGCGGCGAAGTGCCCCGTGCACGGGTACAGTCGCGACGGTCAGATGCGCGTGGACGACAACTACGGGTCAACGCCCGGCTACGAGCCCAACAGCTACGGCGCCTGGGAGGCCCAGCCGGAGTACAAGACTCCGCCGCTCGCGATCGAAGGCGCGGCCGACATCTGGGACTTCCGTGAGGACGACGACAACTACTACGAGCAGCCGGGCAGGCTCTTCCGGCTCATGACCGCCGACGAGCGGCAGCGCCTCTTCGAGAACACCGCCCGCGCCATGGGCGACGCGCCGAAGATGATCAAGGTGCGTCACATCGGCAACTGTTACAAGGCCGATCCCGCATACGGCGAAGGCGTGGCCGCTGCACTCGGCATCCCGATGAGCGACGTCGAGCTCTAGCCCGGTACCGCGTGTCGGCGCCGTGAGAGATACTGCTAGAAGAACGCACGCTCCTCGGAAGGGGGTTCTCCATGCCCGATCAGCTTCCCGGCCTGCTCATCGGCAAGAGCACCATCGATGTCACCATCCTGCCCGCAATGGCCAACCGCCACGGGCTCGTCGCCGGTGCCACGGGTACCGGCAAGACCGTGACCCTGCAGGTGCTCGCCGAGGCGTTCAGTTCCATCGGCGTGCCGGTCTTTGCCGCCGACATGAAGGGTGACCTCTCGGGCATCTCCCAGGCCGGTGAGATGAAGCCGAAGATCGAGGAGCGCATCGCCGCGATGAGCCTCGGGGAGTGGGGGATGTACGGTTCGCCGGTGACGTTCTGGGACGTGTTCGGCGAGAACGGCCACCCCATCCGCACCACTGTCTCCGAGGTGGGCCCGCTGTTGCTCGGCCGCATGCTCAACCTGAACGACACGCAGGAGGCCGTGCTTACGATCGCCTTCCGCGTGGCCGACGAGAACGGCCTGCTGCTGCTCGATATCAAGGACCTCCGCGCGATGTTGAAGTACGTGTCCGACAACGCGCGAGAGATCGGCAGCACGTACGGCAACGTCTCGCCGGCGAGCGTGGGCGCCATCCAGCGCTCGCTGCTGGCGCTCGAGGAGCAGGGGGGCGACCTGTTCTTCGGCGAGCCCGCGCTCGACCTGTTTGACTTCATCCAGACCGACAGCAACGGCAAGGGCATGGTGAACATCCTCGCCGCCGATCGCCTGATGAGCTCACCGCGCCTGTACTCCACGATGCTGCTGTGGCTGCTCTCCGAACTCTTCGAGCGGCTTCCCGAGGCCGGCGATCTGCCCAAGCCCAAGCTCGTGTTCTTCTTCGACGAGGCGCACATGCTCTTTGATGACGCACCGGACGCGCTGCTCACCAAGATCGAGCAGGTCGTGCGGCTCATCCGCTCCAAGGGCGTGGGCGTGTACTTCGTCACGCAGAACCCCGTCGACATCCCTGACACCGTCCTCGGACAGTGCGGGAACAAGGTGCAGCACGCGCTGCGTGCCTACACGCCGCGTGAGGCCAAGGCCGTCAAAGCCATGGCCGAGACGTTCCGGCCCAACCCCGAGCTCGGGGATGTGGAGGCCACGGTCACCGAGCTCAAGGTGGGCGAGGCGCTCGTGTCGTTCCTGCAGGCCGACGGCTCACCGATGCCGGTGGAGCGCACGATGATCGTGCCGCCGCACGGCCGCATCGGTGCGATCGCGCCCGCCGAGCGGCAGGCGATCATGACCGGCTCGCTCATCGCCGGGCACTACGAAGCTGCGATCGATCGAGAGAGCGCACATGAGGTGCTCAAAGCGCGCGCCGAGGCGGCAATCGCCGCCGAGCAGCAGGCCGCCGCCGCGGCGGAGGCCGCGGCGCTGCAGGTCAAGGTGCCCAGGCCCGAGACCGCTGCCAAGACGCCGCGCACATCGTCTTCGCGCAAGGACACGCCGCTCGAGGCGTTCACCAAGAGCACGACACGTGCGATCGGCAGTCAGCTGGGTCGGCAGATCGCACGCGGCATCCTGGGTACCATCCTCGGAGGATCCAAGCGATAGGCGCGTGCCGCACGCGGCAGCGCTACGAAGGAGCGTGGCACGATGACTGACGAACAGAGCACAGAGCAGGTGCCGGTCGAGCCGGAGACGGCTGCTGACACCGGGCCGGAAGCCACCGAGGCCGCTTCTGGCGCAGGTGACGCGTGGCGTGAGGTCGTGGCCGAGCTCGACGCTCTCGGCGACGCGCTTGGTCGCTGGCTCAAGGCGGCGGTGAACGACCCGGAGAACAAGCGTCGGCTCGACGAGCTCTCGAGCCGTCTGGACGGCTTCGCCTCGGATGTGGGAAGCACCGTGAAGGGCGCGACGGACACCGAGGTGGGGCAGTCGTTCAAGGAGGCCGCCGACAAGACCGGCGATGCCTTCAAAGTCGCCGGGGAGAAGTTCTCCGAGGAGGTCGGGCCCAAGCTCGCGGGCGCCTTCAAGGTGATGGGCGACAAGCTGCGCGGCGCGGCCGACAAGATCGAGGAGCGGCAGGCCGGTACGGCGGGGGAACCCACGACGCCCCCTGCAGCCGAGCCTCCGACGCCCACGGTCCCGACGCCGCCGGCGTCCACGGAGCCACACGACGACTGACATACGACGGAGACCCGTATGCCCGAATGCACTTTCCACCGCGGCGTGGAGACCAGCGTACGCTGCGTAGAATGCGATCGCCCCATCTGCCCTAAGGACTTCGTCCCCACGCCTGTGGGGTACAAGTGCCCCGACTGCGCGCGCCCGCTTCCCTCGGCGCGGCGGACGGTGAAGCCGCGACAGCTGGTGCTGGCGACACTGGCCGCTCTCGGCGTCGGCGTGGTGGGGATGCTCGTCGTCGGCCTGCTGGGATACCGTTCGTGGCTACTCGCCATCGCGGTGGGCCTGCTCACTGCCGAGGTGACGCGGCGGACGTCTGGCGGTCACAGGTCCACGCCTGTCGCCGTGGTTGCGGCGGTGGGAGTGGGAACGGGAGCCCTCGTCACCGGCATGGGGCCGGTCATGGCGCTGGTCGGCGCGGCGGCTGCCGCGATGTCGATCAACTCAGGGAGGTGGTGAGGCCGATGCCTTCACCGGTGCTGATGTCCTTCAAGCCGTCCCGGTCCTACGGGTGGCTCTGGCTTGTCGGCCTGACGGCGCTCGTCGCTGTCTCGGCGCTTCCACTCGTGATGCCCGGCGTCGTGCCCCCGGACGAGAGGATCGCGGTGTGGATCGGTCTCGCGATCATGGTGCCGCTGCTCGCGTACTTGCTCGTCACGCTCGCATCGCTACCGGCGATGCGCTACGACCTCACCGCCGACGAGATCGTACTCTCGTGTGGACCGCTCTATCGCTACCGGATCCCGTATGCGCAGATCACCGACGTCCGCCGTACCACGCTCACGCCCACGCTCTGGTCGAGCATGCGGATGCCCGGTCTTGCGATCGGCGGCGTCCCCTACGCCGACATCGGTGGCGTGAAGATGTGCGCAACCCGTATGTCGCGAGATATCCTTCTCGTGACCGCCGGGAAGCGCCGTTACGGACTCACGCCGGCCGATGAGGCGGCGTTCATGGCAGCGCTCAGACCGCTGCTGCCGCGGACACCTTCGGCACGGCCAGCCGGAGCCGCGACCGTCGCCCGGGCGCACGGGGAGGACTGACGTGCATCCCATCGTTCCGATGGCGGTGATCACCGTCGCGTTCTCGGCTGCTCTGTGGTGCGGGATGCTCTGGCTCTACTCGGGACGCACGATGCGCTTCGTACGGCTGGTCTGGCTTGGCCTGCCTCTCTCGGCGATCGTGAATCTCGCGGTGAAGGGACCGCTCGCCAAGGGTGTCGGCGAGCTCGCGGGCGTCGAACCGGGTCTCGGCCTCGAGACACCGGTGTGGTTCCTCGTGTTCCTGTTCCTGCTCGCGCCGGTCTTCGAGGAGCTCATCAAAGCAGCGCCGGCGCTTCTGCCGGCCGTACGGCGGCACATCGGTACACCGGGCGACGCGCTCTGGGCCGGTATGGCGCTCGGCATGGGGTTCGGGCTCGGCGAAGCGATCTACCTCGCCTGGCAGGTCACGGTGTCGGGGGCGTACACGGAGTACCCGTGGTACGCGTTCACCGGCTTCTTTGGGGAGCGCCTGCTCGTCGTCTTCATGCACGGGATGATGACGGGTCTGCTCTTCCTCATCGCGAAGCGCGGGTACTGGGTGCGAGGCTATCTCGCGGCGGCTGGCGCACACGCGCTGCTCAACTCGGGCGCGATGCTCTATCAGCTCGAGCTCGCGCCGGGGTGGGCTGCGAGCGCATCGCTCGGCGTGATGCTGATCGGCTTCGCGGTGCTCTTTGAGCGCATCCGCCCCAAGTGCGGCGTGATGGAGCGTCCTGATGACACCGTCTACTTCTCAGGTGGAGTCTGAGATGGAGGTGCTGTCGCTCGTTGGAGGGCTCGCGCTCCTGGCTCTAGGTGGGGAGACGCTCGTGCGTGCGGCCGTCTCGCTCGCTCGCCGCTCGGGGCTTTCGGTCCTGCTCATCGGCGTCACCATCGTTGGCGCGGCGACCTCGATGCCCGAGCTCGTGGTGAGCATCCAGGCCGCCGCCGAGGGAAACCCAGGCGTCGCGGTGGGCAACGTCTTGGGCAGCAACATCGCCAACCTCGCGCTCGGGCTGGGCGTGATGGGTCTGCTGGTGCCGTTCACCGTCCGGCGGCATTCGCTGTGGCACGACCTCGTTGCGTTGCTGGTAGCGTCAGTGGCGTTCCTCGGCCTCGCACTGCTGGGCACCATCGGGCGTCTGACCGGTACGGTCATGGTGCTGGCACTCGGTCTGCACCTCTGGCGGACCTACCTGCGAGACAAGCGCGAACGCGACGCCGTCGCGGTGCTTCACGCCGAGGAGACGCTGGAGTTCGAAGAGTCGTGGTCGATCGCGCTTTCGCTCGGGGTGCTCGTGATCTCGAGCGTGATGCTCGTCGGCGGAGCCCGTCTGCTGCTCAACGGCGCGATCCCGCTCGCTGAGGCGTGGGGTGTGAGCGACGTGGTCATCGGGGCGAGCGTCGTCGCGATCGGCACATCGCTCCCCGAGGTCGCCACGACAGCCGCCGCCGCACTCCGGCACGAGCACGAGGTGGCGCTTGGCAATCTCGTGGGGAGCAGCCTCTTCAACCTACTCGGCATCCTGGGCGTGACCGCGCTCGTGCGACCCGTCCCGCTCGACGCGGCCTTCGTTCTCACCAGCGGCGCGCTGGCACTCGGCGTGGTCGCCGTGAGCACGCCGTGGCTGCTCGGCCGTCTGCGGTTCGGCAGGACCGCCGGTCTGGGGTTCCTCGCGGCCTACCTGCTCTACATCGCACTCGCCACCGGCCTCGTCGGCTGATACGCGCAGCCGCCAAGCACGGCCTCGCGCTGCGGCGGTTCGCGGTACCATCGGAGCCACAGGAGGAGTGATGACCGAGCGCGCGACCATACGCTTCGAACCCTCCGGGCGCACGGTGACCGTGGCGCTCGGCTCGACGCTGCTCGACGCTGCCCGTGCCGCCGGGATCGAGATCGATGCGCCCTGTGGCGGGACCGGTACCTGCGGCTCCTGCCGGGTGCGAGCCACCGGGGCGCTCTCGGCGATGAGCGGTAGCGAACGCGAGCTGCTCGGCGGTGCGGGCGTGACGGCCGGTAAGCGGCTGGCCTGTCGCACGCGGGTCGAGGGCGACGCGACCGTACTCATGCCCGACCCGCCTCGTGAGGCTCGTGTAGTCTCGGCCGCGCGGCACAAGGCGGCCGAGGTGCAGTCGCCGCTCGATCGGGGTATCGACCGGCTCGGCGAGCTCACCGGCACCGCGATCGACATCGGCACCACCACCATCGCGGCCGAGCTGTTGGACCTGCGCACGGGGGCCGTCCTGGCCACCGCGGGGGGGCTCAACGACCAGCGCGCCATCGGCGCTGACGTGCTCTCGCGGGTGGCACATGCGTCGGCCGGAGGTGCGACGGAGCTCCGTGAGATGGTCGTGCGGCAGGTCGATGCGCTGACGCTCGGCATGCTCAAGCAGGCGGGCAGGGACCTCGGCACGCTCGTCGAGAGCGTGGTCGTGGGCAACGTCGCCATGACCGGGCTCTTCCTCGGCACGGATGTCACGCCGCTCGGTGAGGCTCCGTACCAGGGCGCTCCCTTGTCGGGCCGTCGCGTCCGAACGGCGGAGATCGGCTCTTCGCTCCCGGCCGGCCTTGAGGTCTTCGTTCCCCCCGGAGTCTCCGCGTTCGTGGGCTCGGATATCACCGCCGGGTTGCTCGCCACTTCGCTCGCTGAGCGGATCACCCCCACGCTCTTCATCGACCTCGGTACCAACGGTGAGATCGTGCTGGCGGCACGGGGGCAGCTGCGTGCTGCCACGACTGCAGCAGGGCCCGCGCTCGAGGGCGCCTCGATCTCGTGCGGCATGCGTGCCGAGGCAGGGGCCATCGAGCAGGTGGAGCTCGACGGCGGCGCGCTCAGGCTCGGTGTGATCGGGGAGCGCACGCCGCAGGGCATCTGCGGCAGCGGGCTGCTCGATCTGATCGCCGTTCTGCTGGACGCCGGGCTTGTCGACGCGAGCGGACGCATGCTCGACACGGTCGGTCACCCACTCAGGATGCGGGTCACGGAGCGCAACGGAGCCCGCGCGTTCATCGTCGATGGGGCGGGCGACATCGTGCTCACCCAGCATGACATCCGGCAGGTGCAACTCGCCATCGGCGCAATCCGAGCGGGCGTCGACCTGCTGCTCGCCTCGGTGGCGCTCGAGCCCTCGGCGATCGTGACCGTGGTGGTCGCGGGCGGGTTCGGCTTCCACGTGCGCGCGGCCTCTCTGGTGCGCCTCGGTCTGCTGCCATCGCAGTGGCTGGACCGCGTGATGTTCGCGGGCAACACGGCGCTCGCGGGTGCGCGCATGGCGTTGCTGAGTGGTGCGGTGCGGGAGCGTGCAGATGGGCTCGTCGGACGCGTGCAGACGGTCGACCTTGCGGCTCACCCCGAGTTCCAGCAGC